>NZ_JARWOP010000152.1 GCF_029868745.1 Nocardia wallacei
GTCCCCACGAGTGGATCGTGGTGACCGACCCGGTCGTGCGCTACCGGCCCGCCCGGGTCGCGGGGGGGCCGGCCGCGCGGCCGACCGGCCCGCGGCCCGCCCGCCGCGGGGGGGGGGCGGGCCGCCCCCCCCCCCCCCCCGGGGCCCCCCGGGCCGCCGCTACCTCGTCACGACCTCGATGCCGCGGCCCGGCAGCGGTTCCGTCGCGTCCTCACCCGAAGCCGGCCGGTGAACGCACGGAGGTGATCCGGCCTTCGACGTCGACCGGCGGTGTGCGGTCGGGGAATTCGAGAGGGGACACCGGCGGACAACTCGACCGCCGCAGGGTGCCTCTCTCGAACCTGTCCGGGTCAGGGCCGTGTGGACAGCGGTTTCAGAATCCAGCGGGCGACGGAGCGGTTGTCGACGGGGCCGACCAGAGCGGTCGGCGCCGAGGCGCCGGTTGCGCTGCCGTACAAGGCGATTCGGTGATCGGCGGCCAGCGTGAGGCGATAGTTGCCGTCGGCCGGGCTGACGGTCCAGGTCTCGGTGTCGGAGATGCCGCACACGTCCTGACGGGCCGGGGCGGAATCGGCGGGCTGGCGGCCCGGGCGCAGGCACAATCGGCTTGCGGCGTTACGCATCTGGAAGACCGGCCCGGCCGGGCGGTAGTCGATCGCCACGAACTCCCACTGGTGGACGTCGAGGGTGTCGTCGGCGCCGTGCCGCGGCAGGGATACGTCGGTGGGCTGGGGAAGTATCGGCGTGCTCGGCAGCGGTTCCCAGAACACACGGTATCTGCCCGGTCGGATCGGCTCGGCGGAGGCGGGCACCGACACGGTGACGAGGGCGGCGATCATGCCTGCCGCGACGAGAAGCCTGACCAGCAACCGTGAATCCCCTTGTCTCTCAATGGCCGCGCCCGCGGACCGCCGCCTCGATGGTGTTCGTCGCTCATGCCGAGCGGCAGCGAGTGTAACCATGGACCGTGGGCACGAATGTGCACTCCGGTATGGACCGGACACCCACCTGTCCTCTCGGGTTTGCTGGCCGGACCACCGATCTCACCGGAGACGGAGCTACCGGCGCGGCTCCTCGAAACCGCCGATCTTCTGCTCGAGCAGTTCGGCCAGCCGCAGGGGTGTGCGGTCCTCGAACATCGGGCCGATCAGTTGCACGCCGACCGGCAGGCCCTCGGGTGATCGGCCCGCAGGTATGGCGGTGGCGGGGAGGCCGGGCATGGTCGCCACACCGGGCCAGATCATCTGGTCGCCGTAGGGGTACGCGACGCCGTCGATGTCGATTCGCTGTTCCCGCGCATCGGGGTTGTGGTCGTGGGGGAATGCGGGAGTCGGCGTGATCGGGCATACCACGGCGTCGAACTCGGCGAAGAGTTGCCGCCAGCCGTAGCGGTGCTGCTCGCGGCGGTTGTTCGCCTCGATCCACTCGCGGTGGCTGAACACCGCGCCACGCAACCATGCCGCGTCGCGACTGTGGTCGTCGGCGCCCAGTGCCGCCGCGGCGGCCCGCAGCTGCTCGTACCTCTCCGCGGGGAAACTCGCGGCGACGTTCGACACCATCAACTGGGTGTAGAGCGTGGCGGCTTCGGTCGGATCGGGCAGCAGCGGACTGTGCCGTTCGACGCGGGCGCCGTCGGCGGCGAGGGCCTCGGCGACGCGGTTCACCGCGGCCCGCACGGCCGAGCCGGTGGGCAGGAGCGGGTGTTCCTCGAGAACCAGGACCCGGAAGTCACCGAGCCGCTGATGGCGTGCGGGCGGCAGCGCCACGTCGAACGCGACGCCGAGCGTCAGGGGATCCGGGCCCGCCATCACGTCCAGCAGCAGCGCGAGGTCGCGGGCGGTCCGGGCCATGGGGCCGACGACGGCGAGGTCGCCCTCGCTCGGCAACGCCGGCGCGGGTGGCGGGACCATGCCGCGTGCCGCCACCAGTCCGAACGACGGCTTGTGCGCGTAGACGCCGCAGAAATGCGCGGGCACGCGCAACGAACCGGCGAGGTCGGAGCCGAGGGACAGCGCACCGAAGCCGGCCGCCAGGGCCGCCGCCGATCCACCGGACGACCCGCCCGGTGTGCGGCCGAGATCCCACGGGTTGCCGGTGGTGCCGTAGATCTCGTTGAAGCTCTGCCAATCCTTCAGCATCAGCGGCACATTCGTCTTGCCGAGCACCACCGCCCCGGCCGCCCGCACCCGCGCCACCTGTACCGCGTCCTCTGTCGGCACATAGTTCTCGAACTGCGGCATACCCCAGGTCGTGGGCAGCCCGGCGATGTTGTAGGACTCTTTGACCGTCACCGGGATTCCGAGTAGCGGCCGGTCCTCGCCGCGGGCGAGCGCCTCGTCGGCCCGGCGTGCGGCGTCGCGTGCGCGGTCGAAGTCGGGCACGCAGATCGCGTTGATCGCCTTGTCGTCCCGCTCGATTCGGGCGATCGCCTCCTCGGTCAGTTCCATCGAACTCACCGCACCGGCACGCAACGCGGCCGAAAGTTCCTCGGCCGACCGATAACTCCACTCCATGAACCCGACGCTATCGGCCCGCCGGAGTCTGCGTAAGTGCGATGGGCGGGTTCGTTACCGGGGTGCCAGGCCGTCGACCACGAGCCGGAGGAGACGGTCGGGGTCGGTGGTGGTGTATCGGCTCGCGGTGCCCGCTCCGCAGGCCAGCGCGAAGACTTCGGCGGGAGTCACGTCGAGCCGGATGGCCCCCGACCGCTGCGCCTCGGTCAGGAGCGAACCGGCGGCCGCGCGCATGCACTGGACGGCGTCGTGCATGTCCGAGCCGTCGGCCACCGCGGCGGACAGGATCGATTCCGCCAAACCCTGGTAGGCGGAGGCGCAGCGGCCGAACTCCTGCAACCACTCGATCAACGCCTCGTAGGGGGTGTCGGAGCCGGTGCGACGTTCGGCGTGCTCCCGCAAGCCGGCCACTTGGTCGTGGATCAACGCCTCCAGGAGCGCCTCGCGGGTCGAAAAATGCTTGTAGAGCGTGCCTATGGCGATTCCGCAGGTACGCGCGATCTCCGCCAGCGAGGCCCGTACCCCGTCCCGGCGGAAGGCCGCGTCGGCGGCCTCGAGGATCAGCTCGCGGTTGTGGCGGGCGTCGGCACGCCTCGCTGCGGGTCTCGGCACGTAACCTCCTCGACAAGGTGAGAACCCCTCACTATCGTTAAGGTGAGAGGATCTCATTATATTGGAGGACGGATGAACACGACGGTGGGCCGCCTCGGCCTGTGGACCCTTGCCCTGGACGCGCAGCCCGCCGGGCGCGTGCGCGAAATCGCCGCCGAGATCGAGGAACTCGGCTTCGGCACGCTGTGGATCGGAGAGGGATTCGGCCGCAATGTGTTGACGCAGGCGGGAATCCTGCTCGGCGCGACGAGCGGACTGGTGATCGGCCCGGGGATAGCGAACGTGTACTTTCGCGATCCGATCGCGATGGCCGCCGCGGAACGCGCACTCGCCGAGGCATATCCGGGCCGATTCGTCCTGGGCCTCGGCGGACATCGGGTCGACGATCGCCCGCTGACCTACCTGGGGCATCGGGTCCCGTCGGGCGGGCACGCGGTCGCGACGATGACCGACTATCTGGAGGCGATGGACGCGGTGCCGCTGCAGAGCCCGCCGCCGCCCGTTGCCGGACTGCGGGTCCTCGGCGCGCTCGGGCCCAAGATGCTGCGCTTGGCGGCCGAGCGGACGAATGGTGCGCTGCCGTACCTCGTACCGGTCGCCCATACCGCAGACGCCCGCACCCGGCTCGGGCCCGACGCGCTGCTGGCCGTCGAGCAGGCCGTCGTGCTCGACCCCGACCCGGTGACGGCCCGCGATCTGGCCCGCGCTCATGTCGGCGGCTATCTGGCGCACGGTGCCGCGCACGTGAAAGACATGCGGCGGTTCGGCTACACCACCGACGAGCTGTCCGGCACCCCCGCCGATCGGGTCGTCGACGCGCTCGTCGCGGGCGGCGGGCCCGGGGCGCTCGAGGCCGTCGCCGAGCGCGTGCAAGCCCATTTCGACGCGGGCGCCGATCATGTCTGCCTGCAGGTTCTCACCGCCCGGGCGGACATCGCACCGACCGCCGAATGGCGTGAACTGGCAACGCTCGCAACGTTGTTCAGTCGATCCGAGGCGGTCGCGGGATGAGGTGTGCCCGTCGCGGGCCTCCGCGCCGGGCACCTGTCGGGGGTCAGTTGAAGTGCAGGGTGTTGATGGGGATTCGGCCGCGGTCGGCGGTGCCGTTCATGCAGGCGTTCGCCAGGGGCTGACTGTCGACCGGGGCTTGATCGACATGCAGTTTGCCGCCGGCGCCGGGGCCGTCGGTGATGTCGAGAATGTTGGTCACCGGGGCGGCGGGGTTGCCGCCGGGGACGTGCCATTGGCCGGCGACGCGGCTGACCTCGCCGTTGGTCCAGCGCAGCACGCCGTCGAGGTAGCCGAGGGCGTCGTTGCAGCTGCCGTTGCCGGTGAAGTCGCCGTGGAGGGAGACCTCGGTCGAGGGCAGGCCCACGCAGCCGCCGACGTCGGCGTCGAATGCCGCGCGGACGGGCACGGTGTTCATGCCCAGCGGGTTGCTGCTGAATCCCATGTCCCCGCCGCCGCACCAGCCGCCCAACGGCTCTGCGCCGGCGGGCTGGACAGCCAGCAGGGGCGCCGCGAGAGCGGCGGCCGCCGCGGCGACGATACCGATTTTCGCGGATCTTGCCATGTGAATCCTCTCCTTTTCGATCTCCATTGATCCCGTTGGAGTGGGATGTGCCTTGGCAATTCCTGGCATGTGAACGCCTACCCGGGGTTGCGGAGGGAAAACCCGCCGTTGCTCAGTCCTGTCTCGAAAATTTCTACTCAGCTGGTCAGAGCAGGTAAACGGGCAGAAATTCGATTTGTTGCGCGTGAGTTGCCAGGGACGGCGCGAGGTGGCACTGTCGCTTGTCGCGCGGTGTATTGTCCCCGCCCGCGCAGTCGGTCCGCGGCCGGTGATCAGGGTGCGACGCAGTCGGAGGTCCCGGCCATCTACCGTGCCGGGACCCAGGACATCGAGCGCTACCGGCCGCGCGTCGGCGACGAAACGAGTTGGTGCGCTTCGGCTTTCACGGTATCGGGAAGTACGCGAGTGACCAGGCCCGCGACCGCCTTCTGCTCGTCGTCCAGCAGCGCGTCGATACCTTGGCGGGCGGCATCGGCGGGACTTTCCTTGGGTCCCTGCCCGATCCGGCTCGCCGGCAGCTTCGCCCGGCGGAAGAAGTCGGTATCGCGCAACTCTTCTCGCAGTGCCTCGGCGAAGGACTGCACGAACGATTTCGTGGCGGCGTACACCGCTTGGCGGGGCCCGGGGTCATCGCGGCGACCGAGGAAGTGAACAGGTACCCGCGTCGGCATGCAGCCGCAGGACGGTGGTCCGTACCCGATCGGTCCGGCGATACGATTCCCGCACCAAGGGACGCAAGCCCGGTCGTTTGCGACGATCGCGGCTGGGTAGCTCGCAAGCGTATGGCAGGCCCCCATTGCCGACCGTCATGTGCGGGCCGGATACGACGACGCGGCACCGAGGCCGCGCGGTGACACGGAGGTCGCATGGGAGACGCTGGAATCGGCTGGACTCGAACGGATTTCGAGAACTGTTCGATCGTCCGGCCCCGCGGAGAATTGACCGGGGTCACCTATCGGCGGCTCCGGGACGATCTCGTGAAGTACGCGGTGGACCAGCCCCGGGCGGTCATCGTCGCCGTGGACGACCTGGTCATCCCCGCCGATCCGCTGCTGACGGCGTTCACGAGCGCCTGGATGCGCATCGACACCTGGCCGACCGTGCCGCTGTTGCTGGTGGCGCAGTCCGAACAGCAACGCGAGCGGTTCCGCTCCAGCTGTGTGGATCGGTTCCTCCCGGTCTTCGCGACGGTCGCGGCGGCGCTGGACAGTCTGGTCGAACAGCCCAGCCGGCGGCGCACCTCGCTGTCGCTGGCTCGCAGCCCCGCATGCGGGCGGCGCGCG
Source organism: Nocardia wallacei (assembly GCF_029868745.1). GTDB lineage: Bacteria > Actinomycetota > Actinomycetes > Mycobacteriales > Mycobacteriaceae > Nocardia > Nocardia wallacei_B. The sequence goes on from NZ_JARWOP010000152.1 coordinate 5,982, forward strand.
CGGCGATTCGTCACCGAGACCTGCGAACGCTGGTCGATCCCCGAACTTCGCGGCGATGCCTGCCTGGTCGCGACGGAACTGGTGGAGAACTCGCTGATCCACGCGAACAGCCACGACGACATGGAGATCCGGCTCGAACTGCGCCGGAATCTGCTCACCGTCGCGGTCTCCGACAGCGATCCGCGCGAGGCCGTGCTGCGTGAGCCCGGTCCCGGCGCGGACTTCTCCGGCGGGCTGCACGTCGTGGCCGAGATCACCCGCGCCTGGGGCTGTGCACCGCGCTGGCCGCAAGGCAAAGTGGTATGGGCGACCTTGCGTACCAAGGAATTACGCGGCGGCGGGAGATGACTACGCAACCCTCGCATCTGATCGTGGTGGGCGCCTCCGCGGGAGGCGTCGGGGCGCTGCGCGAATTCGTCGCCGGTCTGCCGGTCGATCTGTCGGCGGCCGTGCTGGTCGTCCTGCACCTGCCGCCGAGCGGCCGCAGTGTGCTGTCGGCCATCCTCGACCGCGCCGGGCCCCTGCCGGCGACAGCCGCCCGCGAGGAGGCGCTGTCGGAAGGCACGGTGTACACGGCCGTGCCCGATCATCATCTGCTGGTGTCCGACAGCCGAATCCGGTTGTCGCGCGGGCCGACCGAGAATCGTCATCGTCCCGGAATCGACGCGTTGTTCCGCTCGGCCGCCATCGAATGGGGACCGCGGGCGATGGGCGTCGTGCTGTCGGGCGCGCTCGACGACGGGGCGGCCGGACTGGCTCTGATCAAGGCGCGCGGCGGCGTGGCCATCGTCCAGGATCCGGAGGAAGCCGATTACCGGAGCATGCCCGACAGTGCCCTGGCCGCCACGGTGGTCGACCATGTGCTGCCCGCCGCCAAGATCGGCGGCGCGATCCAGGCGGAGATGCTGAACCGGGAGACGGGGTCGACACCCCCGGTTTCCGGGCTCGACCGGCTCGAGGCGCGGATCGACGCCGGGGAGCAACGCGGTTCCGAGGAGGTGTCGGAGATGATGCAGCCCTCGGGGCTGGCCTGTCCGGATTGTGGCGGTGTACTTTTCACCGTCGCCGAGACCGAGCGCTACCGCTGCCGGGTCGGGCACGCGTGGACCAGCAGTGCGCTGCTGGTCGAACAGGATGTCGAGGTGCAGAAGTCGTTGTGGACGGCGCTGCGGGCGCTGGCGGAGAAGCAGCAGCTCGCCGAGCGGATGAGCGCCGCCGCCGCGCAGCGGGGACAGGATCGCCTCGCCCGGCGCTACGCCGAGTACAGCGACGAGAACGCCCGCGCCGCCGATGTATTGCGGCGGCTGCTGTATCAATCCGATGGGCCGGGTCCCGACGAATCGTGAACCACACCTGGCCCGGCATACACCCGTGCGGTCCGGGTAGTCGCCGGACATGACCACTATTGCTCGCTCAACACAGGAACGTGCCGGCGCCCCGGTCCGGGCGGTCGTGACCGGGTCGGACTCGGGTATCGGCGAGGCGATCGCCGTGGCTCTCGCGGGCGGCGGCGTCGACGTCGGAATCACTTACCACAGCGACGAATCGGGGGCGCACGACACCGCTGAGAAGGCGCGTGCGGAAGGGGTCCGTGCGGCCGTGCGGCGGCTGGATCTCGGCGATCTGCCCACCGCGGCGGCGGTCATCGACGAATTGGCCGAGGAATTGGGCGGTATCGACGTGCTGGTGAACTGTGCGGGTACCGGCAGTGCCCAGCGCGTCATGGATATGGACTTCGACACCTGGCGGCAGGTGCTGTCGGTGGATCTGGACGGCGCCTTCCTGTGCGCGCAGCGCGCCGCCAAGCACATGATCGAGGCGGGCGCCGGGGGCCGGATCATCAATATCACCAGCGTTCACGAGCACGTCCCGCGTGTCGGCGCGGCGCCCTACTGTGCCGCGAAGGCGGGTCTGGGTGCGCTGACCAAGGTGCTGGCGCTGGAGCTGGCCGAATACGACATCACGGTGAATTCGGTTGCGCCGGGGGAGATTTCGACGCCGATGACCGGTCAGGGCGATGTCGACCCGCAGACGCAGGCCCGGCCGGGCTATCCGCTGGGCCGTCCGGGAGACGCGCGGGAGGTCGCTGCGGTGGTGGCGTTCCTGGCGACCCCGGCGGCCGGTTACGTCACCGGTGCGTCGTATGTGGTCGACGGCGGCATGCTGCTGATGGGACCGCAGGCCAGTGAGCGGCTCCCCGACGACCGATGGCGGAAGGGGTAACAGCCCACCGGCCCGTGTGGGTCTGGGTCAGGCGTCGAGGGTTCGGAGCCGGTCGGCGAGGTCGTCGCGGAAGAAGTCGATGAAGCCGTCCGGGTCGGGCCCGGCGTTCTGCATGACCAGGTGATCGAAGCCCGCGTCGAGGTAGGGGCGCGCCGCGTTCAGGTAGTCCTCGGGATCCGAGCCACAGGCGAACTGCTTGCGGATGTCTTCCTCCCGCACGGTGGTGGTGGCCGCGGCGAAGTTCACCGGATTGGGCAACTCGCTCATCACCTTCCAGCCCGTCAGCGCCCAGCGCGAGGTGTCCAGGGCCGCCTGCGCCGCGGTGTGCGGATCCTCGGCCCATGCCATCGGCACCTCCGCGTAGCGGGGTCCCTTTCCGCCGGAGCCGTGATAGTGCTCGACGATCTCGGCCTTCGGCTCGGTGGCGAACAGGCCGTCCCCGAGTTCCGCAGCGAGGTGGGCCGCGGCGCGGCCGCCCGCCGCCACCGCGATCACCGGCGGTTCGTCAGGCAGGTCGAACACGCGCGCGTCCGACAGTTGCAGGTATTCGCCGCGGTAGGACTGGTAGCCGCCGCGCCACAGCAGCCGGATGATCTCGAGGGCTTCGCGCAACCGCCGATGCCGTTCGTGCACCGACTCCGGGAACCCTGTGCCGACCACGTGCTCGTTCAGCCGCTCGCCGGAGCCGACGCCGAGGGTGAAGCGGCCCTCGGAGACCAACGCCAGTGTGGCCGCGGCCTGGGCGATGATCGCGGGGTGGTAGCGGACGGTCGGGCAGGTGACGCCCGTGGCCAGCCCGATGCGTTCGGTGCGCGCGGCGATCGCGCCGAGCACCGTCCACGCGAACGGGGAGTGGCCCTGATTGTCCAGCCAGGGATGGTAGTGGTCGCTGATCTCGACGAAGTCGAAACCGGCCGCCTCGGCCCGCACCGCCTGCCGAATCAGTTCCGTGGGTCCGAAAGCTTCTGCCGCCAGCTTGTATCCGATCTGCACCGCAACCTCCTCCTGTCGCCGACCGTGGCGGATGCGCCTGGTCGTCTCGCGGATCGCGAAAGATGTTCGGTTGGCCTACTACACCCGGTGCTACCCGACCTCCTGATCGGCAAACGGCAGGAACCAGGGCGCGCCCGTCTTCGCCACGCCGTGAACCGCCGTGACGGATAACACATCGGGGCCCGCGGCCGAATACCTCACAAGGGAGCGGAACACAACCCGGCATGGGGAGCAGCCGTGGATTCACTGGGGACATTGGTCGAGCAGGCGCTCACGCGCACCTTGGCCAGTCATGACCGGCGGGCGGTGATCGCGAGCGTGGACACGCCCAGCCAGTATGTGCAATGGCGGACATTCGGCAGGACCGAAGTGCCCGACGGGATCTCGGTGGAGGTCTCCGATCCGGGGCGGCTATCGAGGACGCGATGGTGGCGACGGCGGGCCGACGGCAACTCGCTGCCCGCGCTGCCGTTCACCGAGGGGCAGGTGGCGACGCTCGCCCAGCTCGGATTCCGCAGGGGGAGACCGAATTACCGGTGCGAGGTGGGCGTGCGGGTGAGCGATCACGGGGAGGTCGCCGACCTTCTGGTGATCTTGCTGTACGAGGTGCTCGATGTGTCGCATCCGGTGCAGGTGACGGTCGAGGTGTACTGAGGACGCGGGTCGGGCGAGCGCGTGCTATCGTGGCCTTCGATGGCTTCCGCGCCCGGATGATTTCCCTGTGTCGCGCGTGATCGGTCCGTCACAATTCCTCTGGATTCAATCGGAAACGAAGTATCTGCAACTCTGAGTTACAGATACTTCGCGGCGGCTTCCGGGGCATTTTCGTTGCGGGACAAGGCTTTCGACGCCCCACCGGCAATGGCCGAGGACCGGGCCGCAGCGAGCTGTTGTCCCGCTCGGATCGACGGGTACGCTCGTGCCAACTCGGCGGCGTGTGGGGATTGGTGCGGAGGTTCATGGTGAGATCTCGATGGTTGGCGGCCGCGGTGTCGGCGGTGGCGCTGTGCGGCGGGACGGCTCAGGCAGTGACGGTACCGGCCGGGGAACGCTATGTCGCACTGGGGAGTTCGTATGCCGCAGGGCCGGGCCTGGAGCCCGTGGAGGATGGCCCATGTGCACGGTCCGGGCTGAACTACGCCCATCGGGTCGCCGTCGCCGCGGGCCTGGACCTGGTCGATGTCAGCTGCTCGGGGGCGACCACGGCCGATGTCCTGAATCGCTCGCAGACCGTCGCGGGCACGGTCATGCCGCCGCAGATCGGCGCGGTCACCTCCTACACGCGGCTGGTCACCGTCACCGTGGGTGGCAACGACCTGAATCTGGTCGGCTCGATGCTGGCCGGCAGCGGTTGCGAGTTGCTGGCGGGCGGTGTGTCGGGCCTGTGCGACCGGGTGACCCGGGCGGCTCCGGCTACCCCGGACGCGTTCGACGCGGTTGCCCAATCCCTGGCCGATATCGTTGCGGCGGTGCATGATCGGGCACCGCAGGCGCGAGTGCTGCTGGTTCAGTACCTGCCGGTGCTCCCCGCCGATGCCACCACCTGCGCCGCGGCGCCGATGACACCGGAACAGGCCGTCGCCGCCCGCCGCACCTACGACGGCCTCGTCGCCGCCACGGAGCGCGCCGCCCGGGCCACCGGCGCGGACACCGTGACCGTCCCCGCCGCCGCGGACCACACCGCCTGCACCGATGATCCCTGGGTCTTCGATTTTCAGCACCTGCCGCAACGCACCGATCCGACGGCCGTGGCGGGCCTGTACCACCCGAACGCGGTGGGGACCGAGAAGGTCGCCGAGCGGATCGTCGCTCAGCTGGGGGTGTAGGGCCGAGCGGCCCAGGCGCGGGAGGCCAGCAGGCGCATGCCGTTGAGGCCGACAATGACGGTGGAGCCCTCGTGACCGGCGACGCCGAGGGGGAGGGGCAGATTTCCGGCGAGGTCCCAGACCACGAGGACGGTGATGAAGGCCGCGGCGATGGTCAGGTTCGCCACCACCACTCGTTTCGCGCGACGCGCCAAGGTGAGGACGGCGGGGACGGTGGTCAGGTCGTCGCGCACGATCACCGCGTCGGCGGTGTCGAGGGCGAGGTCGGATCCCGTGCGGCCCATGGCGATTCCGGTGTGGGCGGCGGCCAGTGCGGGGGCGTCGTTGACCCCGTCGCCGACCAGCGCCACCCGGTGCCCGGCGGTTTCGAGTTCCCGCACCGCGGCGACCTTGTCCTCGGGCAGCAGCCCCGCCCGCACATCGGTCATGCCCACCCGGTCGGCGAGTGCCTGTGCCGCGCGGGGATTGTCGCCGGTCAGCAGAATCGGAGGGGTACCGGTGAGGGTGGTGAGAGCGGGCACGATATCGGTAGCGGCAGAACGCAATTGGTCGGCGACGGTCAGCACGCCGACGGGTGTGCCGTCCATGAGGACCACCACGGCGGTCCGGCCCGCCGACTCCGCTGCCGCCACCAGTGCGGTGATGTGCTCGGCTTCCGTGGTCGCGGCGGCCTCGGCCACTTCGGTGGTGCGGCCCGCGGAGGCGACGACATCGGCCGAGTCGGCGGGGCTCGAGAGCGCGGGTGCCGAGGCGGGCAGGAGACGGGCCGGATTGCCCACTCGGATGTCGTGATCGTCGATCGTGGCGCGGACGCCGCGGCCGGGCATCGAGTCGAAATGCGTTGGAGCGGGCAGGATCAGGCCGCGGCGGCCGGCCGCGGTGACGATGGCGCGAGCCAGTGGGTGCTCGCTGGGGTGTTCGGCCGCGGCAGCCAAGGTGAGGAGGTGGTCGGCGTCGATGTCCGAGTGCAGGCAGTGGATGTCGTGGAGTTCGGGAGTGCCTCGGGTGAGGGTTCCCGTCTTGTCGAATGCCACGGTGGTGACGGTGGCGAGTCGCTCCATGACGACCGCCGATTTGACCAGGACGCCGTGCCTTCCGGCATTGGCCATCGCGGCGAGCAGCGGCGGCATGGTCGCCAGGACCACGGCACACGGCGAGGCCACGATCATGAACGTCATCGCACGCAGCAGCGCGGACCGCAATTCCGCGCCGAATGCCAAGGGCACCAACAGCACCGCGAGGGTGGCCGCGACGACCCCGGCCGAATACCACTGCTCGACCTTCTCGATGAACAGCTGCGCCCCGGCCTTCGTCGCCGAGGCCTGCTCGACCATGGCGACGATGCGGGCGACGACCGAGTCGGCGGCCGCGCGGTCCACCCGCACCCGCAGGACTCCGGTGCCGTTGACGGTTCCGGCGAACACCTCGTCGCCGGTGTGTTTGGCGACCGGCAGCGGCTCGCCGGTGATGGAGGCCTGGTCGACGTCGCTGTCGCCGGAGAGCACCGTGCCGTCGGCGCCGATGCGCTCGCCGGGACGCACCAGCAGGACCTGGCCCGGAATCAGGTCGGCCGCGTCGACGAGCCGCTCGCGCCCGTCGGCGAGGACGGTCGCGCGGTCGGGTGCCAGGTCGAGCAGGCTGCGCACCGAGTCGGCGGTGCGCTGGGTGAGTACCGCCTCGAGTGCGCCGGAGGTCGCGAAGATGACGATCAGCAGCGCGCCGTCGAAGACCTGGCCGATCGCTGCGGCACCGAGCGCGGCGACGATCATCAGCAGATCCACGTCAAGAGTCTTGTCCCGCAACGCTTGCAGGCCCGCGAGCGCCGGCTCCCAGCCGCCGCTGACATAGCAGGACAGGTACAGCGCCCACCACAGCCAGGGCGGCATATCGGTCGCGTGCGCCACCGCCCCGGCGACGAACAACGCGGTCGCGATCGCGGCCCAGCGCGCCTCGGGCAGCGCCAGGACGCGAGTCCGCGGACCGTGCCCGGGGCGGGCGCGGTCGGCGTGCGAGCGGTCCAGCAGCGATGTCGTCATACCTACTCCGTCCTCGATCCGACCATACAGGAATACATGAAGACGTCTTCATGTGAACCCCGGGCGGTACAGTAACGCCTGTGGGACACGGAGTCCAGGGCAGAACGACGCCCCCGGCACAGCTGGATGCCGACTCGGCCGCCACCGTCGCGGCCACCCTGCAGGCCTTGGCCACGCCGAGCCGCCTGCGCATTCTCACGCGCCTACGGCACGGCGCCTGCTCCGTCGGTGACCTGGTGGACGCGGTCGAGATGGAACAGTCCGCGGTCTCTCACCAGCTGCGTCTGCTGCGCGCGCTGGGTCTGGTGACCGCCACCCGGCAGGGGCGCAGCATGATCTACAGCCTTTACGACAATCACGTCGCCATGCTGCTCGACGAGGCGGTCTACCACATCGAACACCTCGGTTTGGCCATCACCGACGAGCCCGCCGACTCGGCCTGACACCGAACCCGCTTATTCCGGCAGCAGGCCGTGCTCCCTCGCGAACACCGCGGCCCCGTCAGAGGAGGGCGCCGCCGGAGACCTCGATGCGCTGGGCGGTCATCCAACGCAGGCCCTCGGACGCCAGCGTGGCGATGGCGTCGCCGATCTCCTCAGGTTCGCCGACGCGGCCGAGCGCGGTCTGCCCGGCGAGACCCTGGCGCATCTGGGCGTCATCGCGTATGGCACCGCCGTTGAAGTCGGTGGCGGTCGGCCCCGGGGCAATGGAGTTGACTCGGATGCCGCGGGGGCCGAGTTCTGCGGCCAGAGTGCGGCTCAGGGCCTCGACGGCGGCCTTCGAGGCGGAGTAGACCGAGGTCGCGGGACTGGTGTGGCGAGTCAACGACGACGAGACGTTGATGACGCGGGCAGCGCGACGCCGGAGGCGCTGTCGCACGGCCTCAGGCCGGAGACCTGCGTTCCGGCCTGACCTCCATCGGCCATCGCTACGCCGACCTGATCGGCCGGCCCGGCATGACAGCCCTGTTCCGCATCGTCATCGCCGAGCTGCCCCGCTTCCCCGAACTGGGGCGGATGCAGTTCCAGCTCGGCAAGCTGCCCTACTTCACCTCGGTCCAGCACTACCTGGAGTCGGAGCACGAGGCCGGTAACGCCGACGTCCCGGACGCCGAGAGCGCCGCCAACCAGTTCCTCGGGATGATCGCCAACTACGTCCTGTGGCCCCGCATGCTGCTGACCGACTGGAACCCCACAGCCGCTGACATCCGCTACGCCGTCGAGCAGGCTGTAGAAACCATGCTCGCCCGCTACACCACCGATCGACCAGCCTGATCCTAAACCGGAATTCGTACACCGGCACCGGGTGCTGGAGGGGCCCGAGCCGGTTACCGGTAGTCACAGCCTTCCGATCGAGGTTGGTCTGTTCGAGTTCGGTGATGCGGCGCTGGAGGGTGTCGATGTCGGTGGGTGCGCCGAGTCCCGATGTCCGCCAGACGTCTTCGCCGAGTGTTTCGGAGAGCCGCCGTTCGAGGGTGCTGATCGTTTGGCCATGCGAGCGTTGCGGGCCTGCAGGTTGACCAGGTCGGCCGGCAACGGCTCTCTCGGCTGACCGCCGGATGACCTGTCGCGGCTGCCGAGCACTGCGGACGTTATGTGCGCAAGTGCGCACCTGAGGTAGCGTGGGTGTGTCGGTGCGGTTCGGAGAAGGGGTGGCGTGTGATCGGGGTGCTGCGGTATCGGGAGTTTCGACGGCTGTTCACCGCGCAGGTGGTGGCTCTGGTGGGGACCGGGTTGTTGACGGTGGCGTTGGGGTTGCTGGCCTATGATTTGGCCGGGGGTGCGGCGGGGGCGGTGCTCGGGACGGCGCTGGCGATCAAGATGGTCGCGTATGTTGCTGTGGCGCCGGTGATTTCGGCGTTGGCGGAGCGGCTGCCGCGGCGGCGGGTGCTGGTGTCGGCGGATGTGGTGCGGGCGGTTGTCGCGCTGTCGTTGCCGTGGGTCGGCGCGGTGTGGCAGGTGTATGTGCTGGTCTTCGTGTTGCAGTCGGCGTCGGCGACGTTCACGCCGTTGTTCCAGTCGGTGATCCCGGCGGTGCTGGTCGAGCAGGAGGACTACACGCGCGGATTGTCGCTGTCGCGGCTGGCCTACGATCTGGAATCGCTGCTGAGTCCGGCCGTCGCCGCGGTGGTGCTCGCCGTCGCCGGGTATCACGTGCTGTTCGTCGGCACCGCAGCGGGTTTCGTCGCGTCGGCGGCGCTGGTGATCCGTACGCGGCTGCCGCGGCCGGTGGCCGCCGACGACTCCGGGGCGTTGACCGATCGGATCACCCGGGGCGCCCGGATCATGTTGGGCCACCCGGTGTTACGTGGTCTGCTGGCGATGAATCTCGCGGTCGCCGCGGCGACGGCGCTGGTGGTGGTGAATACCGTTGTGTACGTGCGGGATCTGCTGGGCGGGTCCGGCTCCGCGGTGGCCGTGGCGCTGGGTTGTTTCGGCGGCGGGTCGATGGTGGTGGCCCTGTCCGTGCCGCGGCTGCTGGCGGTCGTGGCGGATCGGCGGCTCATGCTCGCCGGGTGTGCTGTGTTGCCGATCGGCTTGCTGATCGCCGCCGCGCTCGCGGCGCTGCGGCCCGGCCCCGGGCTCGGGTGGGTGTTGCTGGCGGTCGCGTGGATCGTGCTGGGGGCGGGGACGTCGATGGTGAACACGCCTTCGGCGCGGCTGTTGCGCGCTCACTCGGTTCCGGAGACGCGCGCGGCGGTGTTCACCGCTCAGTTCTCGTTGTCGCACGCGGGTTTCCTGCTGACCTACCCCGTCGCGGGCTGGGTGGGCGCGGCCGCCGGGCAGGCGGTCGCGGCGTTCGCGCTGGCCTGCGTCGCTACACTGGCAGCCAGTGCGGCGGCGCGGGTGTGGCCCGCGGTCGTCGCGGCAGGGACCGGCATGGCGGTGGCGAGAGGGCGGTGACCAGATGGACGGCGCGCCCGCGGATCGATCACCGGCGCCGAGCCTGGTGCACCCGGTAGCACCGGATCAGAGCCATCTCGACGCCGCCACGGCGACCTTCCGGATGCTGTCGGATCCGACCCGGCTGCACATCCTGTGGATGCTGGCGCAGACCGAGGCCGATGTCAGCGCGTTGACCGAGGCGTGCGGGGCGTCGCGCACCGCGGTCAGCCAGCATCTGGCGAAACTGCGTTTCACCGGGCTGGTGGAAACCCGCCGCGAGGGCAGGCGGGTCATCTACCGCATTCGCGACGGTCATCTGGCCCGCCTGGTCCGGGAAGGGCTCAACCACGCCGACCATGTCGTCACCGGCGAGCCTCCGCACGGCTGACCGGGCGCGGCGGTTTCACCCGCCCATAACGTGCCGGTCATATCGGCCGCGCATGCTTGCGCCTTCCGACGAATCGAAAGGTCAGGCGTGTCCATGGAGCTTCTGGAAGTGGTCGCGGGGATTTTCAGCACGATGTTGGCCGTGTTCAGCGGCAGCGCGGCCTGATCGGCGGCGTCCGGGTCAAGGCCGTGCCGGGGCTTGGACGAGGGTGAGGGCCGAGCGCTGCCGCAGCGTGAATCCGAGCGTCTCGTACAGGCCGATCGCGGTGGTGTTGCGGGCGAGGGCGTGCAGGAACGGTGTCTCCCCGCGGGCGCGGATGCGGGCGCCGACGGCACGGACCAGACGGGAGCCGATGCCCCGGCCCCGGAATTCCGCGTCGGTGCACACCGCGCTGATCTCGGTCCAGCCCGGCGGATGCAGCCGTTCGCCCGCCATCGCGATCAGTCGGCCGTCCACCCGTAAACCGAGGTAGGCGCCCATTTCGATGGTGCGCGGCGCGTACGGGCCGGGCTGGGTGCGGGCGATCAGCGCCAGGATCTCGGGGACGTCGGCCGCGGTGAGCACCTCGAGGTCCGGGTCGTCGGCGACGCGCAGCGCCGAGCCGTCCATCTGCACCGACGCGAGGCGATCCAGCACGGTCCAGCCGGGTGGCGGGACATGGTCGCCGCCGCGCAGTCCGGCGCCGCCGCCGGGTCCGAGCAGGGTGGCCAGATCGGTCCAGTCCTGGTCGCTCAGGACGGGCGGGTGGCCGATGAATCCGGCGACCTCGGGGTCGTAGCGTCCGAGGCGGCCCGCCCAGGTGGCGAACCGGCGGTGCGCGCCGCGCAGCGAGCCCCGGACCGGATCGTCCAAGGGGTGCAGCGTGGTTCCGGCGTCGATGGTCGACTCAGTGGTCACCGCACACACTCCTCCGCAGCAGTCTTCGACGAGAGCACGGTAGCGGCGCGCACGACCGGCGGCAGTGGTTGCGCTCACCACGATTCGGACCACCCGGCGAACACTGTATTCCCGCAAACCCCTTCGCCGACAGCCTATTTCCCCTCGCTCGAGCTGATCGGAATCGTTGACAGCGCAGGTTCCGCCCCGGCGTCCGGCGGGGGAATGCGCGGTGAGCACGCCCTATGCGGTCGGTGGCGGCCGGGCCGAACGGTCCGCGGCCGCGCTCGCGGTCGCCGGTCGGTGGCGGCGGCGGGTGCTTCGCGCGTTGTCCCGCAGGACAACTCGCGCCTGCACAGAAACGGGAGACGATGGCACCGAACCCACTGCATCTCGGCGTCGCGCTGGACGGCGCGGGCTGGCATCCGGCCGCGTGGCGGGAGCCGAATTCCCGGCCCGCCGAGCTGTTCGGACCCGGCTACTGGACGGATCTGGTCACCACCGCCCAACGCGGGCTGCTGGATTTCGTCACTGTCGACGACAGCCTGGCCGTGCCGGGCCCGCGGCACGGCCAGGACGACGGGGCGGTCGATCAGGTGCGCGCGCGGATCGACGCGCATCTGATCGCGGCGCGCGTCGCACCGGTGACCCGCCATATCGGGCTGATTCCGACGGTGACGACCACCCATACCGAACCGTTCCACGTGTCCACCGCGATCGCCACGCTGGACTACACCTCGCGGGGGCGCGCGGGCTGGCAGGTGCGGGTGTCGGCGACCGCCGCCGAGGCCGCCCACTTCGGCCGCCGGGTGGTGCCGGAGCTGACCGTCGCGGAGATCGCGGCGGCCGCGGCGTCGGGCACGTTCCCCGAGCACGTGCGCGAGCTGTTCGACGAGGCCGGCGACGCCGTGGAGGTGGCGCGGCGGCTGTGGGACAGCTGGGAGGACGACGCGGAGATCCGGGAGGTGCCCACCCGCCGGTTCATCGATCGCGACAAGCTGCACTACATCGACTTCGAGGGCCGCTTCTTCAGCGTCCGGGGGCCCTCGATCACGCCGCGCCCGCCGCAGGGCCAGCCCGTGGTGACCGCGCTCGCGCATGCCCCGCTGATCTATGAATTCGCCGCGCGCGCAGCGGATCTGGTCTTCGTCACGCCCGGCCGCGCCGCGGGCCCGGCACCGATCCTGGCGCAGGTCGCGGCCGCCGCCGACCGGGTGGGCCGGACCGGGGAACGGTTGCGCGTCTACGCCGACCTCGTCGTGTTCCTCGACACCGACGCCGAATCCGGACCCCAGCGCCTGGCGCGGTTGAACGAGACGGCCGGGTCCGAATTCGATTCCGACGCCGCGGTTTTCGCGGGCAGCGCGGACGAACTCGCGAATCTGCTGACCGCCTGGAGCGGGCAGGGGATCGACGGATTCCGGTTGCGGCCGGGTGTCGCGGTCGACGATCTGGCCGCCGTGGCCGACCGGCTCGTGCCCGCGTTGCAGCGCCGCGGCCTGTTCCGCACCGGCTATCCGGACGGCTCGCTGCGCGGGCTGCTGGGCCTGCCGACCACTGTCCCCAACCGTTACGCGACCGCGTGAGCGAGGTTCTCGTGAGTACTTCCCGTAAGCAGGTCATCCTGGGCGCCTATCTCGGCGGCGTCAATCATCACACCGCCTGGTGGCATCCGCGGGCGGGCAGCCAGATCGACTTCGCGACGTTCGAGCACACCGCGCGCACCGCCGAACGCGGCCGGTTCGATTTCTTCTTCCTCGCCGAGGGACTGATCCTGCGCGAGCGTGCGGGCAAGATCTTCGACCAGGACATCATCGGGCGGCCCGACACCTTCACCGTGCTCGCCTCGATCGCCGCGGTGACCGAGCATCTGGGGCTGGCGGGCACGATCAACGCCACCTTCAACGAACCCTACGAGCTGGCCCGCCGGTTCGCGAGCCTGGACCATCTGTCCGGTGGCCGCGCGGCCTGGAACGTGGTGACCTCGTTTGACGCGTTCACCGGCCAGAATTTCCGCCGCGGCGGGTTCCTCGACCCGGCCGACCGTTATGTGCGGGCCGAGGAGACGGTGAATGCCGTTCGCGCCCTGTGGGATTCGTGGGACGCCGGCGATGTGGTGGCCGATCGGGCCGCGGGCCGGTTCCTGGCTCGCCCCGACGCCGGCGCGTTCTCGGTGCATGGCAGCCAGTTCGACATCTCCGGCCGGTTCACCGTGCCCCGCAGCCCGCAGGGACGGCCGGTGCTCCTGCAGGCCGGGGTGTCGCCGCAGGGTCGCGATTTCGCGGCCGCGAACGCCGATGCCATCTTCTCCCCGTACGGCAAGCTGCCCGAGGCGGTCGAATTCTACCGCGACATCAAGTCCCGTGCGGTCGCGGCGGGCCGGGCGCCCGGCGACATCAAGATCCTGCCGTCGGCGAGTTTCGTGCTCGGTGACACCGAGGCGGAAGCGGTCGAGAAGTTCCGTACGATCAGCCGCGAGCAGGTCACCGGCCAGACCGCGGTGATCCTGCTGGAGCAGATCTGGAATCGCGATCTGTCGGGCTACGATCCCGACGGCCCGGTGCCCGATATCGATCCCGATCCCGAGGCGCCGCCGTTCATCCAGGGCCGCGCCTTCGTGCACCAGGACCGTTTCGCGACGGCGGCGAGGCTGCGCGAGGTGGCCGCGGCCAAGCGGCTCTCGCTGCGCGAGGTGGTGATCGATCAGTTCGAGCGCGGGCCGCTGGTCGGCACGCCCGCGCAGGTGGCCGCGCAGATCGACGCGTTCGTGCAGCAGGACGGCTCGGACGGGTTCATTCTCGGCTCGCATCTGGCGCCGTGGGGCCTCGACGAATTCGTGGACCAGGTGGTGCCTTTGCTGCAGGACCGCGGGGTGCTGCGCGCGGAGTACGCGGGCACGACGCTGCGCGACAATCTCGGTCTGCCGCAAGCGCATTCCGCGGCGGCGGTCGCCACCGGGTCCTGATCGCCGCGCGACCGGGTCAGTGCGGCGGTGTCTGCCCGGTGCGGAGTTTGGAGGCGTAGACGGCGGCCTGGGTGCGGCGTTCCATGCCGAGTTTGGCCAGCAGCCGGGAGACGTAGTTCTTGACGGTCTTCTCGGCGAGGAACATGCGTTCGGCGATCTGACGGTTGGTGAGCCCGTCGCCGAGCAGGTCGAGCAGTTTGCGTTCCTGGTCGGTGAGGGTGGCCAGGGGGCCGTCGGGTTCGGTGCTGCGGCGCAGGCGATCCATCAGGGCCGCGGCGGCGCGATTGTCCAGCAGCGACCGGCCCGAACCGACCGCCTTCACCGCCGCCGCCAGTTCCATGCCCTTGATGTCCTTGACGACGTAGCCGCTGGCGCCGGCGAGGATGGCGTCGAGCATGGCCTGCTCGTCGGTGAACGAGGTGAGGATCAGGCAGCGCAGCTCGTCCATGCGGGAGAGCAGGTCGCGGCACAGTTCGATGCCGTTGCCGTCGGGCAGCCGGACATCGAGCACGGCGACGTCGGGGCGCAGCGCGGGGATGCGGGCCAGCGCGTGGGCCACGTCGCCGGCCTCGCCGACGATGGTCAGCTCCGGATCCTCCGACAGCAGGTCGACCAGTCCGCGCCGGACGATCTCGTGGTCGTCGACCAGGAACACCTTGATCATGCTGTGCCTTCACCTTCTGTGGAAGTCCCCGCAGCGCTGTGTCCGTCCAGTGTGCGCCCGGCGTCGCGGCCGCGGTAGAGCAGGGGTGTGGCGGCGGCGCGCCCGGCGGCGTGTCGGCTATCGGCTCGAGCTGGGAATCTGTCATGGATCGCGACAGGTGTGTTTCATCTCCGACTCGCTGGCTACTCGGAGGAGAACGCACTGCCGACCGAGAACTCCCACAACCGCGGGAAGGAAACCCGACAATGCTGATGCTTACTCCCACCGCCATCGACGTCGTTCGCACGATCACCTCGGCGGAGGGCACCCCGCAGGACGCGGGCCTGCGCATCTTCACCGACGACGGCGCCGAGACGCTGCAGCTGGCGCTGGCCCCCCCACCGCCGTGTCACCTCGCGCGCCGCCACCTACTGCACCTGCCTACTCGAATGCCCTGCTCAGACCC
>NZ_JARWOP010000153.1 GCF_029868745.1 Nocardia wallacei
GCGTGCACGACACCGTTCCCGCCGAAACCGCGCTCGCCGCCGCCGATCCGGCGCATGCCGAGCGCCTGGCCGAGCGGTATCACCTCGAGCGCACCGACTCCGACGAGTTCGCGCTGGGCAGCCGTCGCCCCCCCCCCCCCCCCCGGGCGGCCGGGGGAGAAGACCCCCACCAAGGAAGCCGGGTGGGGCCCCCGCCCGCCCCCATTAGGCCCCCCAACCCCCCCCGGGGGCGCCCGCGGGGGGCGGGGCCGGGCCGGCCCCCCCCGGGGGGGGGGGGGGCACCCGGGGGGGGCTAGCCCCCCCGCCGCGCCGGCGGGGCTGTCCGCCCCGGTCGCGAGCGCGCCGGGTTCGGGGGTGTTGCGATGTTCCTTCATGGCCGCGGTCATGATGCCACCCCCGCCACGAGCGTGCGATAAGCCCTGCGTGTGTCCGTGCCGAGGACGTTGTGCCGCACCAGTTCCCCGCGCGCCAGCTGTGGGTCGTAGGGGATCTCGCGGATATCGCGGACCCACCCGGTCAGATGTTCCCGCAAATGTTCGGCGATCGTAGATTCGTTGCCGGGCAGCTGATGCGAGACCACGATCGTGGTGTCTCCGACGATGCCGCCGCCCTGCCCCTCGGCCGGGCCGCCGAACTCGTCGTCGAGCCATTCCAGGGTGACGCGCAGCCGGTTGGCGGCGTCCACGCGAGCCGGAATGGCCAGCACCAGAGCGACATCCGCGTCCTCCAGCAGCGGGCGCAGCTGGCGGGCGGCGATCGGGCTGCCGCCGTCGTAGACCGGGGTGTATCCGGCGTCCGCGACCGCGCGGGCGACGGTCAGGTAGGTCGCGCGGCGGCGCAGCGGGGCGGAATCGCGCCACAGCAGCCCGATCCCGGAGCTGGCGTGGGACAGGCACTCCTTCAGCGGCGCGGGTTCGTCGTCGCCGCGTCCGTAGAGCCACTGCTGCAAGCTGATCGGGCTCAGGTGCTCGTCGGCGCCGCGCAGCGCCAGATCGCTGCCGGCGGCCGTGGCGTCCACGGCGACGGTCGGCGCGCCGGCCGCGGCGAGTTCGCCGGCGATGCCGAGTGCGGTCGTGGTGGTTCCGGCGCCACCGCAGCCGCCCACCACGAGTATCGAACGCGGCGGCGTGATCTCGTCGCCGCCGCCGTCACGCCGTCCCTTGCCCAACCGCACCACCGGAGCCTTGGCACGCGGTTGACGGCTCGCCGGGTCGCCCGCCTCGGGCGCCTCGTCGAGCCACCGGCTCCAGTCCTGTCCCATCCGTCAGCTCTCCTCTTACCCGGCCGCGATGCTCGTGATCAGGGTGCGGCCGCCGATCACCGCGGTGGTGATCGTCTGTTTGTCGTAGGTCTTCGGCACGCGACCGGGCCGGCGCTCGGTGACCTCCACCGTGTACCTGTCCTCGGCGACGGTCAGCACGCGCACGCAGTGCAGGGTGCCGGCCGGGACCGAGTCGATGCCGCGCTGAATCACCGACGCCGGCGAGATCGCGGCGCCGGGGGCCACCACCTCGCGGGCGCGCTCGGCGGAGCGCTCGACATAGAACGAGTGCTGGAACCACATGATCGCGTCCGGACCGGAGGCGGTGCCGCCCGGTTCGGCGCTGCGGATCACCTGCTCCGCACGTTCGGTGGGGCAGAAACCGGCGGCCGCGCCGTCGGCGGTGACCGAGGTGAGGCGCACCGCGGGCGCGGCCGGACCGCTGGAATGTGTTGCGCCGCCGCGGAAATACAGCAGGTACAGCGCACATGCGCCGGCGATCACCAGCAACAGCACGGCTACTGTCAAGATGAGTGCGACCCGCCACGGACTCGGCCGGGCGCGGAGGGCGGTCGGCCGGTACGGCGAGGCCGCGGCTCCCGGGCCGTCCCGGCCGATCCGGCCGAGCGGCTCGACCTCCTCCGGCACGCGGCGCGGCTCGTCGGCGGCCTCGTCGTCCCACGGGAACTGCACCACCGCGCCGGGGCGCTCCGGGTAGTCGTCGTCGGGGCCGGGGGCGTGATCGCCCACCCAGTCGGTCCATCCGCCGGTGAATTCGCTGGGGCTGGTGGCCGGTTCGTCGCCGAAGGCGATGGCGAACGGCTCGGGCTCGGTCTCACGGATGTAGTGCGGGTAGCGGGCCGGGCCGCCGCCCGCGCGCTCGTCGGTGAACGACGGCTGCGCCTGCACCGGCGGGCGGGCCGCCGCGGCGGGCGGGTCGAGCGCCGGGTACCAGCGCGCCAGGTCTTTGTACGACTTCAACATTCCCCCATCCCCGCGGAGCCAGGCACGTGCAGCATCGTCGGACCCTCTCGGCGATCAGTTCGTGGAGAACGGGTAGTTGTTGTCGGCGGTACCAGCGGTGGGCGAGGCCGTCGGCACGCCGCCAGGGCCTGTCCCAAACGGAAATTGTCCCGTACCCGACGAATTCGGCGAACTCGACGCGCCGGGGGGCGGCAGCAAGATTCCGGTAATCGCGCTGTTCGAAGTACCTTTCGGGGGCTGCGGAACGCCGTGGGACCCGGCCAGATCCCGTGCCGCCGCAGCGAACCAGTCGGCGACGAACCGGACCGGCGCGTCACCGCGCGCGTCGACCGCCGCGGTGGCGTAGGCGCCGTGCCGCTGGACGGTGTCCCAGTACCTGACCCAGGTCGCGGTGTCGAGCAGCTCCCGGTTGTCGGTGATGTTCTGCACGACCGCGTCGTAGGCCTCGGTGACCAGCCGCGACACCGTGGTCGGCGGGACCAGCTGGGTGACCGCGCCGGTCAGCCTCGTGGCGAGCAGGACCAGCGCGACCGGCGGATTGCTCAGCGCGGCCCGCGCCAATTCGCCGATGGCGGCGGGGCTCAGCACCGAACGCACCACCGTGCCCACCGCGTTCAGGCCGATCACGCCCATCTTGAACATCGCGCGCATCGGGTCGGCGAGCGCGATGCGGCTGCGCGGATCGGAGGCCTCGGCGATGCGCTGCGAGATCGATTGCCGCGGCTCGTAGGATAGCGAGGCGGGCGCGGCGCCCTGCAGATCGGAGTTCACCACCGCACTGGCGGTCTTGATCGAGGTGAACGCCAGCGCCTGCGAGATCGACACCAGGGCCGCGATCGGATCGCCGCCGGAAAGTTTCGACTGGCCCGCCACATTCGTGACCGCCCGCAGGATCGGGGCGCCGGCCGGTGCGTCGCAGGCAAGATCGCCCGCGGCGCAGAAACTCGCGACGCGGCCGGTGAGCGCGCCGAAGTTGGCGGCCCGGTCGCGGTCGGGTCCGATGCCGCCGCCGGTGGCCGGCTCCTGGGGCAGCACCTGCAACGCGGTGACCTGCGCACCGGCGGTGCCGGGCGCGGCATCCGGGGTGGCCTTGCCGGGCGCACCGGGGAACAGTGGGGCGCCGGGGTTACGGGTCGGGTCCGCGAACAGCGCCACGGCCGCGACCTGTTCGGGTGCGAGCACGCCGCGGCCCGCGCCGATCTCCTGGGCGAACAGCGACGCCACATGCGCGCCTTGGGAATAGCCCACGACGGCGAACTTGGTCTGCGCGCAGCGCTGGGCGACCTGGCGAGCCATCGCGCGCAACCGGGTCAGGCCACCGGCCAGCGACTCCGAATACGGCGCCGCGCCACCGGGAACCGCGCCGCCGAAGCCGGATTCGTAGGGCACGTAGGCGCGGTCGACCAGGCCGCGGTCGGCCGCGCGGGCCATCATCGGCAGGAAGACCGTCGACAGCATGCCCGTGTCGGTGGTGGGGGCCGCGTCCGGGGAGGACTCGCCGGTACCTTGAATTCCCAACGCGTACAGGGCGGGACAGGTATCGATCGCGATTTCGGTGGTGGGGCCGGATGGCTGCGCGTGCGCGGGCGCCGCCCCGAGGGACGTCACCGCGGCGACGGCGAGCGCGGCCGCGGCCGGCATGCTCCAGGTTGTGCGCGTGGCCAGCAAGACCTGACCCCCTTCACCAGCTGTATGCATCAGTTCGGAGGGCCGAGTGCGCAGCGACCCGTCGTGGACGACCGCCACCGAGCGATCACCACGCGTTCGAGTTGCCGCCCTTGCCGCGCGAGCCCGAAACCCAATAGACCGTAACAGAATCGAGCGAACTGCGCAGTGCATCCTGCACATTGCGAATAGGCCCGTGGAAGAATTCACGGCCGGACCGCAAACCGACCGGAAGAATTTTAGTGGCCGCCACCATGTTCCGTGATCTGTACCAACACGACGGCCACCATCATTGGGAATCCCGCACGCGCCGAAGCGATCTCGGTGGTTCCCGGCGGGCGGGGCGTTCGGCTCAGGGGATTCGGCGGATGATGCCGACAGTTTGCCACAGCGGCCGGTAACTCTTCGCCTAATGCGCCAGCTCGCCTAGACAGCCAATTTCCCGGATTCGCCAGAATTACGCCGGTATTCCGATATCGCCGGGCCTTCGCGTCCAGTGTCCTTGTCCGCCATGGGCCTCGACAATCGCGGCGCCGGAACCACGTCGTCGGCGCGGTGGCCCTGTTCACGCCGCCGGAGCAGCCGACACGCCCCGGGGTGCCGTGGCGCGGCGAGCGCGGGCGGGCAGACTGAGGCGGTGGCGGATCTTCCGGTGGCGGCGGTGGTGTGCGCGTTCGTCGGCGCGGTGTTGTTCGCGGTCTCGGCGGTGGCGCAGCAGCGGGCCGCGGCCGAGGTGCCCGAGGGTGAGGCGCTGCTGGCGCGGCTGGTCCGCAGCCCGCGGTGGTGGGCGGGCATCGTCGGGGACGCCGGCGGGTTCGCCTTCCAGGTCGCGGCGCTGGCGCTGGGGTCGGTGCTGGTGGTGCAGCCGATCCTGGTGAGCGCGCTGGTCTTCGCGCTCCCCCTGGCCGCGCACTACAGCGGTCGCCGGGTGAGCGCGCTGATGTGGGCGCAGGCGGCCGCGCTGTCGGTGGCGCTCGCGGTGTTCCTGATCGTCGGCGATCCCACCGAGGGCGTCACCGACGCGCCCTGGCATCGGTGGGCGGTGCCGCTGGGGTTGCTGCTCGCGGTAATCGCCGTCGCGGTCGGAGTGGGACTCACCGCGCGCTCCCCGGCGGTGCGGGCGCTGCTGCTGGGCGCCGCCGCCGGGCTGCTGTTCGGCCTGGCCGCCGCACTCACCGGACACGTCACCGACCTGTTCGAGCAGGGCGTCGGCGCGGTCGTCACCTCCTGGCAGCCCTACACCTTGGTCGCGAGCGGTCTGGTCGGCCTGTACCTCCAGCAACGCGGTTATCAGGCCGGTCCGCTGTCGGCGTCGCTTCCGGCGTTCACCGTCGCCGAACCCCTGGGCGCCGCGTTCATCGGCATGACGGTGCTGGACGAACGGCTACGCAGCGGACCCGTCGGGACGGCGTTCGTGCTGCTGTCGGTCGTGGTGATGGCCGTGGAGGCGGTCCGGCTGTCCCGCGCCCAGGCACTCCCGGCCCTGCCGGTACCGCCCGCGGACACCCGTCGCGCGGAGACCGATCGCGGCAGGTAGATCGGCTCACAGGAAACTGCCGCCGCCGTTCACGGCGATGGTCTGGCCGGTGAGGAACGCGTTGCCGGTCACCATGAGGACCGCCTGGGCGATCTCGTCCGGTGTGCCGATCCGGCCGACGGGCAGGCGGTCGACGACTCCCGAGGCCTTCAGCGGCGCGGCCATCTCGGTGTCGATCAGGCCCGGCGCGACCGCGTTCACGGTGATCCCCTCGGGCGCCAGCCGGGCGGCGTAACCGCGGGTCAGCCCCTCCAGTCCCGCCTTCGACGCGTTGTAGTGCACGCCGACGCCGCCCGCACCGCGCGCCGCGACCGAGGAGATGTTCACGATCCGACCCCAGCCGCGCCGCCGCATGCCCGGAATGACGGCCTGGATGCACAGGAACGCCGATTTCAGGTTCGTCGCCAGAGTCGCGTCGAAGTCCTCCTCGGTGAGGTCGTCGAGCCCGCGGATAGTGGCGATCCCGGCATTGTTGACCAGCACATCGATCGGGCCGAGCGCCGACCCCACCCGCTCGGTCAGCGCCTCGACCTCCGCCCGTATCGCGACATCCGCCCGGACCGGGACGGCCCGGCCCCCGGCGCGCTCGATCTCGGCCACCGTGGCGGCGGCCTCGTCCGCCCGGCTGCGGTAGTTGACGGCGACCGCCGCCCCGGCTCCCGCCAGCGCCACCGCGATTCCCCGTCCGATACCCCGCGACGCACCCGTGACCAGGGCGGTCCGGCCGGTCAATGCAGCTTGTCCAGTCATGCGGCAACCGTAGGCAGTGGAGCGCACTCCAAGTCAAGTGAGCGCGTGCCGGGCGGCGAAATCCGTTGGGCGAGAAGCGGTTCAGGCCGCCGAGGTCACCCGGTACACGTCGTAGACGCCCTCCACGTTGCGTACCACGTTCAGCAGATGGCCCAGGTGTTTCGGGTCGCCCATCTCGAAGGTGAACTTGCTGATGGCCACGCGGTCGCCGGAGGTCATCACCGAGGCGGAGAGGATGTTGACCTTCTCGTCGGCGAGCACCTTGGTGACATCGGAGAGCAGCCGGGTGCGGTCGAGGGCCTCGATCTGAATGGCGACCAGGAACACCGACGACGGCGACGGCGCCCACTTCACGTCGATGATCCGCTCGGCTTGGGCCTGTAGCGAATCGGCGTTGGTGCAGTCGGTGCGGTGCACGCTCACCGAGCCGCCGCGGGTCACGAAGCCCATGATCTCGTCGCCCGGGACCGGGGTGCAGCACTTGGCGAGCTTGGCGACCGTGCCCGGTGCCCCGGGGATCTCCACACCGGCGTCGCCGCTCACGCGCTGGCGCGCGGGCAGGGTGGACGGCGTCGAACGTTCGGCGAGTTCGTTTTCGACATCGCCGACGCCGCCGAGTTGCGCCATCAGCCGCTGCACCACGGTGTGCGCGGACACCTGGTTCTCGCCGACCGCCGCGTACAGCGCGGAGATGTCGGTGAAATGCAGTTCGTGTGCGAGCGCGCTCATGGCGTCGGCGCTCATCAGCCGCTGCAACGGCAGACCGGACCGGCGGACCTCCTTGGAGATCTGTTCCTTACCTGCCTCGAGCGCCTCCTCGCGGCGCTCCTTGGCGAACCACTGCCGGATCTTGGCCTTGGCGCGCGGGGACACCACGAAGTTCTGCCAATCGCGGCTGGGCCCGGCGTTCTGCGCCTTGGAGGTGAAGATCTCGACGACCTCACCGTTCTCCAGCTGCCGTTCCAGCGCGACCAAGCGCCCGTTGACCCGCGCGCCGATGCAGCGGTGCCCCACCTCGGTGTGCACGGCGTAGGCGAAATCGACCGGCGTCGACTTCTGCGGCAGCGTGATCACATCGCCCTTCGGGGTGAACACGAAGATCTCCGGCGATTTCAGGTCGAACCGCAGTGACTCCAGGAACTCGGCGGGATCGGCGGCCTCCCGCTGCCAGTCGAGCAGTTGCCGCATCCACGCCATGTCGTCGACCTCGGTCGAGTCGTTGGAGTGTTTGCCCCTGGTTTCCTTGTAGCGCCAGTGCGCGGCGATGCCGAACTCGGCCGTGCGGTGCATGTCCTGGGTGCGGATCTGCACCTCCAGCGGCTTGCCGTCCGGACCGACCACGGTGGTGTGCAGCGACTGGTAGACGCCGTAGCGCGGCTGGGCGATGTAGTCCTTGAACCGCCCGGCCATCGGCTGCCACAGCGAGTGCACCACACCGACCGCGGCGTAGCAGTCACGCACCTCGTCGCACAGGATGCGGATGCCGACCAGATCGTGGATGTCGTCGAAGTCCTTACCCTTGACGATCATCTTCTGGTAGATCGACCAGTAGTGCTTGGGGCGGCCCTCCACGATGGCGTTGATGCGGCTGGCGGCCAGCGTGTTGACGATCTCGGCCCGCACCTTGGCGAGGTAGGTGTCCCGCGAGGGCGCGCGGTCGGCGACCAGGCGGACGATCTCGTCGTACTTCTTCGGGTGCAGGATCGCGAAGGCGAGATCCTCCAGCTCCCACTTGACCGTCGCCATACCGAGCCGATGAGCCAGCGGCGCAATGACTTCCAGCGTCTCGCGGGCCTTCTTGGCCTGCTTCTCCGGCGGCAGGAAACGCATGGTGCGCATGTTGTGCAACCGGTCGGCGACCTTGATCACCAGCACGCGCGGGTCGCGGGCCATCGCGATGATCATCTTACGGATGGTCTCGGCCTCGGCGGCCGCGCCCAGGTTCACCTTGTCGAGCTTGGTGACGCCGTCGACCAGGTGGGCGACCTCGGGCCCGAAATCGCTGGTCAGCTCCTCCAGCGAGTAGCCCGTGTCCTCGACCGTGTCGTGCAGCAGGGCGGCGACCAGCGTGGTGGTGTCCATGCCCAGCTCGGCGAGGATGTTGGCGACCGCGAGCGGGTGGGTGATGTACGGGTCGCCGGATTTGCGGAACTGATGGGAGTGCTTCTCGTCGGCGACATCGAAGGCCCGTTGCAGCAGTTGCAGATTGGCCTTCGGATACAGCTCGCGATGCACGGTGGCCAGCGGCTCGAGCACCGGCTTGACCGCGGCGATACCGCGCTGACCGGTCATTCGCCGGGCCAGCCGGGCGCGAACGCGGCGTGAGGCGGAGGTGGGGACGGCGGCGGGCGTGCCGGGCTGGCGCATCGGCATACTGCGCGGAGTGGGCACCTGAGCGGGGTTCGGCTCGGGGGCGGCCGGGGCCGGGGTGGCATCGGCGTCCGCGCTCGATTGCTCGGCATTCGCCTTCTCCAGATGCTGAGTCATGCCACCGCCTCTCCTGGCTCGATCGGATCACACTATCCGACCGTCCAACCGCTCAGACCACCAACTTTAATCCGCTCGTCCGACACGTGCCGGGTCCGCCGGATATGCGCGGTCCGGCCCGGACGAAGCGGGCCGCGATTCACCCCCGCACCGCGCGCGGGCGGCGGGTTCGCTGGATCATGGCTGTTACCCGCGACCCGCGGCCACCGCACGAACAGCCGCCACCCTATAAGCAATTGACAGCCGTTCCCACCTGTGGCCGGATGGGCGGCATGCACGGAGGGGACAGCGCCGCGAGCGCGAGCGGGCACGAGCGCACACGGGTCCGGATCGCGGCGGTTGCCGACCTGCACATGCGGGAGTCGGTGCGCGGGCGGTTCGGGCCGGCGCTGCGAAAATCGGGCGAGCACGCCGATCTGCTGCTGCTCGCGGGCGATCTCACCGACGGCGGCGCCCCGGACGAGGCCGAACTGCTGTGTGCCGAACTCGCCGAGGTCCCCGTGCCGATGGCGGCGGTCCTGGGCAATCACGACCACGACCGCCGCCAGGGCTACCGGATCGCGGCCACGCTCGCCGCCGCCGGGGTCCGCGTGCTCGACGGGACGGCCACCACCTTCGACTGCGCCGGCGTCCGGGTGGGCATCGCCGGTGTCATGGGCGGCAGCGGCGGTTTTCCCGGCTGCGCCGGCGACCCGGATTCGGGCAGCGCCGAGCACCGCGAACGCTATCGCCGCGGGCCCGCCGACGCGCTGCGCCTGCGCGCGGCCCTGGACTGCCTCGACACCGATGTGCGGATAGCGCTGATGCACTTCTCCCCCGTCCTCGCCACCCTGGCCGGTGAGCCGGCCCGCATCCTGCCCGGTCTCGGGTGCGCCGAACTCGGCGACGCGGCCGACGCGGGCCGCGCGAACCTGGTGCTGCACGGCCATGCGCACGGCGGCACCGAATGCGGCGAGACGCCCGGCGGTGTTCCGGTCCGCAACGTGTCCTACCCGGTGATCCGGGCGCCCTATCGGGTCTACGAGGTATCGGTGGATTGACGACCTGTTCGGGGACCGGGATCTGTCGGCCCACCGGCCTACACTGCCGCCATGGACCCGTTACCGCGGCTACGGCGGATCTGCCTGGCGCTGCCGGAGAGCAGCGAGCGGCTCAGCCACGGGTGCCCGGCGTTCTTCGTGCGCGAGAAGAAGCAGTTCGCCATGTATACCGTCGCCGCCTACGACGAGCCGGGCGCGGCGATCTGGTGTCCCGCGCCGCCCGGCGTCCAGTCCGACCTGGTCGATGCCGAGCCGCACCGCTTCTTCGTCCCGCCCTACGTCGGCCACCGCGGCTGGCTGGGCGTCCGGTTGGATGTGGATGTCGACTGGCCGGAGATCGACGGCATCGTGCGCGACGCGTACCGGGTGGTCGCCCCGAAAAAGCTACTCGCCCAGCTGGATTGAGCGATTACTGCGGCCGCAGCACGAGAATGCCGGGCGTGGTCCGCACGTAGTCGGCGAAGGGTGTGTCGACGACCTTCTCGTTCTCGGCCAGCGATGAGGCGTTGCGGAAGACGGGGCCGCCGGGGGTCATGACGAAGACGCCGACGTGGGTCACGTCGAGGCCCGGCTGGTCGGCGTAGGCGCCGACATAGTCGCCGGTACGCAGCCCGGCCACGACACCGTCGTCCACGGCCGCCGCGGGCACGTAGGTGATGTCGCGATCGACCACCGGCAGGCCCGGAAGGTAGGTTCCCCCATCGGCTTTCGCGTTGAGGCTCTTGGTGACGGTCGCTGCGGCCGGGCTCAGCGTCGCGGTGATGTCGGTGGCGGCGATGCGCGGCGTGTGCGACCAGTCGCTGAAGAAGTGCTTGCGGTGCGCGAAATCGACTGTGCCACCGGCATAGCGGGTGTCGGCCAGGTTCGCCGTGAACTGGTCCCGGTCCGCCGAGCGGCTCAGCGCCTCGACGTAGTCGAGATAGGTGAAGCAGTCGACCCGCCGGAAGTCGGCGACCAGCTGCTCCGGCTCGGTGGCCGAGCCGATCAGCGTGTCGGCCGCGTAAGGAGTGCCGAGGAACTGCCGCGACAGCAGTTCGATCAGGTCGCCCTTGCTCAGGGCTCCGGCCGCGGCCTTCGACGCCAGCAGCTCATCGATCCTGCGCGCGGTGAAGTCGTCCGTATTCACCACACCGGCCGGAGCGGCGACCGCCGCCGGGACCGCCGCCACGCTGCCACCGATCAACGCACAGACGACGAGCACCACGCGGGCGACGAGACGCACGTATTACCTCCCGGACGAGACGGCGAGCGGCCGCGGCCCGGAACCGCCCGGGCCGACGGCACCGAGGCTACTCCGCCCGCACCCGGCAGTCCGCGTTCCGCGATTACTGTGCCGTGGCCTGCCGCTTCGGCAGCTTCCAGCCCGGCCGGGGGAAATGGCAGGTGTAGCCGTCCGGGTACCGCTCCAGGTAGTCCTGGTGCTCGGGCTCGGCCTCCCAGAACTCGCTCGCCGGGGTCACCTCGGTGACGACCTTGCCGGGCCACAGCCCCGAGTCCTCGACATCGACGATGGTCTCCAGCGCGACTCGCTTCTGCTCGTCGTCCAGGTAGAAGATCGCCGAACGGTAGCTGCTACCGATATCGTTGCCCTGGCGGTCCTTCGTGGTCGGGTCGTGGATCTGGAAGAAGAACTCCAGCAACGCCCGATAGTCGGTCCGCGCCGGGTCGTAGACGATCTCCACGGCCTCCGCGTGTCCCGGATGGTTGCGATAGGTGGGGTGATCGTTGCGCCCGCCGGTGTACCCGACGCGCGTCGACAGCACGCCCGGCTGCTTGCGGATCAGATCCTGCATACCCCAGAAGCAGCCACCGGCCAGAATCGCCTTGCGCGTATCGGTCACGCGTCCTCCTTCGTGAACAGAGCCTTGTACTGCCCATATCCTTCCGCCTCGAGATCCTCGACGCGAATGAACCGCAGCGCCGCCGAATTGACGCAGTACCGCAGCCCGCCGGCCTCGCGGGGCCCGTCGGTGAACACATGCCCCAGATGGCTGTCACCGTGCGCGGACCGCACCTCGGTGCGGATCATCAGATGGCTGAGGTCCCGCTTCTCGACCACACTCCCACCGGTTATCGGCTTGGTAAAGCTCGGCCACCCCGAACCGCTGTCGAACTTGTCGACCGAGGCGAACAACGGTTCGCCGGACACCACGTCGACATAGATCCCCGCCTCGTGGTTGTCCCAGTACGCACCCGTGAAGGGCCGCTCGGTGCCGTCCTCCTGGGTGACGTGATACTGCTCGGGCGAGAGCCCGGCGACGGCCGCGGGATTCCGGTTGTACTCCTGTGCCACATGACCTCCTCGTATCGGCCTACCGATGCAACGCCCGGCAGGGCCCGGAAAATCCCGCTCGCTACCCCGGGTCGGCGTCCGCCAAG
The DNA here is from genome assembly GCF_029868745.1 of Nocardia wallacei. GTDB lineage: Bacteria > Actinomycetota > Actinomycetes > Mycobacteriales > Mycobacteriaceae > Nocardia > Nocardia wallacei_B. Next base: position 12,104 of record NZ_JARWOP010000153.1, read on the forward strand.
CCCTCGCCGGTGAGTTCGAGCCGGCGGGTGACGCCGATGTCGTCGAGGAAGCGGGGGTCGTGGCTGACGACGACGAGTGCGCCCTCGAATCCGGCCAGCGCCTCGGTGAGGTGACGCAGGCTCGGGAGGTCGAGGTTGTTGGTGGGCTCGTCGAGCAGCAGCAATTTCGGTGCGGGATCGCTCAGCAGCAGCATGGCCAGGGCCGCGCGCAGCCGCTCACCCCCGGACAGCGCCCCGGCGGGCACATCCGCGTCGGTGCCACGGAACAGGAAGCGCGCCAGCTGGGCGCGGATCTGTTCGGCGGAGGCGTGCGGCGCCGCCGCCGCGACGTTCTCGAACACCGATCGCCGCTCGTCGAAGAGGTCCAGGCGCTGGGGCAGCAGGCGCCACGGCACCTTCGGCGGCTCGGCGACGATGCGGTGCAGCAGCGTCGTCTTGCCCGCGCCGTTGCGCCCGGTGAGCGCGATGCGTTCGGGCCCGGTCACCGTCAGCGACACCACCGGTCCGTTCGCGAGGGTCACCGCGTCGAGTTCGACGACATCCTGGCCGGGGTAGAGCCGGGTGCCGGGCAGGTCGACCCGGATCTCCCGGTCCTCGCGCAGCAGTTCCTGCGCCTGCTCGAGCTGTTCCTTCGCCTCCTCCACCTTCGCCAGATGGCTGTTGCGCAGCTTGCCCGCCGACACCTGGGCCTGCCGTTTGCGTTCTGCCATAATGATTTTCGGCTCGCGCTTGCTGTCCCACATCTTCTGCCCGTACCGCTTGCGGCGGTCCAGTTTGGTCCGCGCCTCCACCAGTTCCCGCGACTGCTTGCGCACATCGCTGCGGGCGTCGCGGACCGCCGCGCGGGCGGCCTGCTGCTCGGCCTCGATGATCTCCTCGTAGGCGTCGAAATTGCCGCCGAACAGCCGGATTCCGCCCTGCCGCAACTCTGCCACCGTGCCGACGCGGTCGAGCAGGCCACGATCGTGGCTGACGGTGAGCACGGTGCCGGAAAACTGGCCCACCACCTCGTAGAGGCGTTGGCGCGCGGCCGCATCCAGGTTGTTGGTGGGTTCGTCGAGGAGCAGCACGTCGGGTTCGCGCAGCAGTTCCGCCACCAGGCCCAGCAGTACGGTCTCACCGCCGGAGAGGGTGTCCAGCCGCCGGTCCAACTGCGTGACCGCGTCGGCCAGATAGTGCAGGCCGAGCCGTCCCAGCAGCGCGATCGCGTGCTCCTCGACGTCCCAGCGGGTGCCGACGATGTCGAAGTCGGTCTCGTCGCCCGCGCCGGATTCGATGCGGTGCAAGGCTTCTCGCACCTCGGCGATGCCGAGCACGGCGTCCACCCGTTGCCCGGCGGCGAGGCCGATATCCTGCCGGAGATATCCCAGCCGTCCCGGCACGGTGATCGAGCCCCGGGCCGGGCGCAACTCACCGGCGATCAATCGCAGCAGCGTGGATTTCCCGGCGCCGTTCGCGCCCACCAGGCCGACGTGCCCGGGCCCGAGCACGGCATCGAGACCGTCGAAGACAGCGGTGCCATCGGGCCAGGCGAAGGTGAGATCGGAAACAGAAACGGTCAGAGACATGCGCGGCTCCTGGGAGGTGGCGTGAGATACGGCGCGCGAACGCGGGCCGCTCGGGGCTACCTCAGCAGAGCAATGCACATTCCGATCGTCGGGAACAAGACTTCTTCACGTTAACCGGGGCGGCGATGCGCGCGCAAGACCTATTTCCGCGGACCCCGTCACACCGCGTCCCAACTTCCGCCGAAACCCATTGCGGCTCAGTCGATCCGGAAGACGGGGAAGCCGGGCGCGATGGCCGCCAGCTCCGCGTCGGAAGCGTCCTTGGTGACACCCTCGAAGAATTTGCCGACCTCCCAGCCCCACTTCCACAGGTACAGCCGCAGCACCGGAACCTTGTCGGCGTCGGCCACCTCGGTGACGGTGAACGGCTCGGTCTTGCGTCCCAGCCGCAGCTCGCCGCCGCCCGCGACGCGGATATTGCGGACCCACTGGGTGTGACCGCGCGGCGCCACGAGGTAGCGCGCGCCCGTCTCGCCCACGAGCAGGTTGACCATCGTGGTCCGCCACTCCCCCGACGTGCGCCCGCGCACGGCCAGCAACCGCGACCCGGCGACGCTCACGCCGAGCTTCGGCAGCGCGTTGAAGACCTTGTTCATGATCGGCTCGAGTCCGGTGGGGGCGATGTATCGGGTGGCGTTCATGGTGACCATTCCTCGCTGTTGTGAGCACTGCTCTCTTTCGATATTCAGAGCATGCCGCACGGCGGCGGTCTTGTCAAGAGCACTGCTCTCTCTTGCCGGGAGACACGTCATCGACCGACCGGTCGGCGAGTGACGAGATGGGAAGAACCGCACCGCAATCCGGCAGCACAAGTGGCCTGGGCTTATGCGCGCGATCCACACAGCAGAGGCTGCCCGACAGCGAAATGGTCAAGGGGCCTGTCTGTTTCGGCATTCCCGAGACCGGTTATGCCCCGAACATGTACAGATACAGAACTTATCGCACCGCTCATGGCTCCGGCACCGCCGCGGCGATCGTCAGCGCGATCGGCGGCCTCTTCGCCCTCATCGAGGCCGTCTACATCCTGCTGCTGGTCTTCGAGGCCAACCAGGCCAACAGGTTCTTCAGCTTCATCAAGGGGCTGGCCGAACCGCTGGCACTGTTCTTCCCGGGCCTGTTCAACACCGGCAATTTCAAGCTGGACGTCATCATCAACTACGGCTTGGCGGCCGTGTTCTGGCTGGTGGTCACCGGCATCATCGCGCGGCTGCTCGCACGGTTCTAACCCGTGCGCGGCGTCAGGAACTCCAGCCTGTGATGATGGAGGAACTCGAATGCCGGGGACCAACGCCCGGTGAACACGTCCTCCTGCCGGCCCACCGGATATTCGGTCGCGTCTCCCGGCCGCTCGCACATCACGCGGGCGCGATGCCGGCCCGGCGGCACCGCGCCGGAATCGAGGTCCACGGTTCCGTCGACGCCGACGGCATGCCACGGCATGGCCACCCCGGTGCCCTCGATGCGACACGACTGTCCAGGCCTGGCCTCGGTCACGTGCGCGGTGACGGTCGCGCCACCGTGCAGGGCGGCGGACGGCGTCGCCGAGGCCGTGGCGGCGCCGATGACGAAGACCGCCGCGACCGCACCGGCTACGGCGGCGGAAAGCTTCGTACGTGTGGTTCGAGTCATGGGCAGGGCCGAGCATAACCACCGGCCCCGCGGCCCACAACCATCGGCGGACTACAGCCGCACGATCGAGGTCAGGGGATAGTCGCCCTGCCGTTCCCGCCCGCCGAGGAAGCTCAGCTCCAGCACCACGGCCGCGGCCACCACCTCGGCGCCCGCCGAGGCGAACAGTTCCGCGCTCGCGGCCAGGGTCCCGCCGGTGGCGAGCACGTCGTCGAGCAGCAGCACCCGGCGACCGGACAGGTCGATCCCGTCCGCCGGGATTTCCAATGCGGCCGAACCGTATTCGAGGGTGTACTCCCGCGACAGCACCGGCGGCGGCAGCTTGCCCGCCTTGCGCACCGCCACCACGCCGGTCCCCAGGGCAGCGGCGACGCCCGCGCCGAGCAGGAAGCCGCGCGCGTCCACCCCGGCCACCAGATCGATGTCGGTGGCGCACGAACCCAGGCACTCGATGACCGCGTGGAACCCGTCGGCGTCCGCGAACACCGGTGTCAGATCGGCGAACCGCACACCCGGCGTGGGGAAGTCGTCGTGCCAGCGGGTCAGCCGCTGCACCGCCTCGGCCGCCCGCGCGAGCCGCTCACCCGCGGTCTCCTCCGTCTCCACCATTCCATGTTTACTCATCTGCACCCACTCCCTCATCCCGCGCCCGCGGCGCTCAGCGCGACAACACCCAGCGATCCATGTTCCAGCCCGCGCCCGCCTTGGCCGGGTTCACGATCCCGTCCTCCATGCCGTCACCGAAGGCGATGGTGCGCGGCGTGTTGAACAGCGGGATCGACGGCATCTCGTTCCACAGCAGGCTCTCCGCCTCGCTGTCGAGACCCAGCACCGTGGCCGAATTGTCATCGGCCGCAAGCTGATCCGTGATCGCATCGTATCGCCCGTTCCCGAAACGCCCGAAATTCAAGCCTTCCCCGGTGCGCAACGCGGCCGCCGCCTCGACACCCGGCAGCGAACCGGCCGGGCCGGGCGCCGCGGCGGTGCTGCCCAGCACGGCGTCCACCTTGCCCTCGCCGAGCTGGGACGGCGCGAAATCCGGTGCGCCGGCGTCGATGACGGTGACACCGGCGGCCCGGCACGCCTCGGCGATCGCCGCGACGGTCTGCGCCCGGCGGTCGTCCGGTCCCCGATAGCCCACGCGGACGGTCGGATTGGGCACCCCGGCCGCGGCCAGCGCCTGCTGCGCCGCCGCCGGGTCCCCGGTCCGGTACTTGTCCGCGGGCCGGGTGATCGCCGGGTAATACACCGAATCCGCCTGCACCGTGCGGGAATTGAGCGGGCCCGAGCCCAGCCCGGACTCGTTGTCGAAACCGGGGTGGCCGAACTTGTCGAACAGCGCCTGGCGCGGCACGCACAACGCGAACGCCCGCCGAGCCGCGGCGCTTCCGAACATCCCCGCCGTGGACAGCACCAGCTGCTCGGCGCCGCGACCCGGCACCTGCTCGACCGAGAAACCGTCCAGGTTCAGGTCTTTCACCGATCCGGCGCCGATATCGACGACCCCGACCTCCCGATCGGACACCTTCTTCGCCAGATCGGTGTTCTTGGGCCACACCACGATGCGCGGCGTGCGAGCCTGATTGCCCCACCACTTCTCGTTCTTCACCAGCACCAGACCGTCGCTGTCGCTGTAGGAATCGACGCGGTAGGGCCCCGAGGAGGGCAGTACGTCGGTGTCGATCTTGCCCGGCGTGAGCTGCCAGCCGGTGTTCCAGAACTGGGCCAGCCGGTCCATCGCGCCCGGATCCCCGGCCTGCACCGCCGCGACGACATTGGACACCCCGGCGGCCTTGGCGGCCACATGCGCGGGCATCAGGTCCCCGGCGTTGAACAGCGTCCGCCAGGCCAGGAAGTGCCGGTTGGGACGGAACACGACGGTCGCGTCCTTCGACCCGGGCTGGCATTCCACCCGCTCGATATCGGAATAGCCCGCCGTGGAGGCCGCGTCGAACATCGGAATCACCCCGCCGGGACCGGCTTTCGTGAACCGGCCGCTGCGCGCCGCCCATTCCAGCACCAGGTCGTCGCACGAGGTGGCCACGCCGTCGGAGTAGGCGCCGTCCGGGTTGAGCCGGTACTGGATCGTCTGGGTCTCCCCCGGCACCTCCTTGGCGGTGCCGAAATCGGTGTCCGCCACCGGCTGCCCGTCCGGACCGGTGTAGAAGAAGCCGGTGAGCACGCGCGCGAACACGCCCGCCGCACCGCTGCTCGCACCCGGCGTGCTGCCGCCGTTGTAGCTGACCGGGACCGCGTCGACCGCGTACCCGATCGAGGGCACCTGGTTCTTGCTGCCGCAGCCCGCGAGCATGCCACCGGCGAGCGCGCCCACCACCAGCACTCCGGCCGCCCGGAGCCCGATCCGCCGCGACCCGCGGTACCCGCCGGATGCTTCGTGGTTACGCAAACTGCCTCCTCCGGACCATGATTCCGGCAGTAGTCGACCACGGACTGCGCCGGACCTTCGTTCGTTGCTCGAGCTGTTCCGGAGGCGGCCCGGCCACCCCCGCCGCACGTTCAGTGCCTTCTCTTGTTGCGCTTCCCGCTCGGCCGGGCGCCGGGTCTCGGTGCGCCGGAACCGGTCTGGCGCGGCCGGGCCACGCCGCTGGCCGCGCCGGCCCGCTCCGCCGCGGCCTCGCCGACGCGCTCCCGCTCGACGGCCGAGCGCTTGGCCAGCACCTTCCTGGTGTGCGCGGCCACCGGACCGAACCGCTCCTTGATCGATACCAGCAGCGGCACCGCGAAGAAGATGGACGAGTAGGCGCCGACGATCATGCCGACGAGCTGTACCAGCGCCAGATCCTTGAGGGTGCCGACGCCCAGCAGCCACACCGCGATCACCAGCATGCCGATGATCGGCAGGATGCCGATCACGGTGGTGTTGATCGACCGCATCAGCGTCTGGTTGGCGGCCAGGTTGGCCTGCTCGCCGTAGGTGCGCCGGGTCAGGTGCAGCACCCCGCGCGTATTTTCCTCCACCTTGTCGAACACCACGACGTTGTCGTAGAGCACGTAGCCGAGGATGGTGAGCAGGCCGATCACCGCGGCCGGTGTCACCTCGAAGCCGACGATCGAATAGATGCCCGCCGTGACGATCAGGTTGAAGAACAGCGAGGCGATCGCCGCGATCGACATGTCGCGCTCGAACCGGATGGCGATGTAGATCATCGTCAGCAGGACGAACACCACCAGCGCGATCAACGCCTTGCGGGTGATCTGCCCGCCCCACGTCTCACTGATCTCGGCGACGCTGATCGCGTTGCGGCTGACCGCGCCGCTGGAATCCTTCGGGTGGTAGGCATCGAACAGCGCGTCCTGCACCTGTTCCTGCTGGGCGGGATCCAGTGTGTCCGAACGGATCTCGAACGACGCCGCCGCGCCGGAGCCGACCTTCTGCACGGTCACGGGGTCGTGGCCGAGCGCCTTGTTGTAGGTCTGCTCGACCTGCGAGGTGCTGACGTCCGAGGTGGCCGGCAGCTGGATGCGGGTGCCGCCGGCGAAGTCGATGCCGAGGGTGAAGCCCCGGACGCCGACGCTGAGCAGCGCGATCAGCACGAGCGCGAGGCTCAGCGCGTAGTAGAACCGGCGGCGGCCGACGATCCGGAACCCGCCGGTGCCGGTGTAGAGGCGTTCGAAGAAGCCGTGTTTCGGCGTGCCCGCGATGGGCTCGTCGACCGGGCCGGCGTCCAGGACGGAATGGTTGCTCATGCTCACGCCTCCTTTCCGGCAAGCACGCCCGCGGCGGCCTTGCGTTCACGAGCGAACTGCTGCACGGCGCCCAGGCCGTTGACCGAGGGTTTCGCCCAGAACGGCGAGCGCGAGGCCATCATCATCAGCGGCGCGGTGACCAGATACAGCACGATGACGTCGAGCACGGTGGTCAGGCCGAGGGTGAACGCGAAACCCTTCACCTGCCCGGCGGCAAGGATGTACAGCACGGCCGAGGCGATCAGGCTGACCGTCTTACCGGACAAGTTGGTCCGCTGCGCGCGAGCCCACCCGCGCGGCACGGCCGAGCGGAAGCTGCGACCCTCCCGCATCTCGTCCTTGATTCGCTCGAAGAACACCACGAACGAGTCGGCGGTCATACCGATACCGATGATCAAACCGGCGATGCCGGCGAGGTCGAGGGTGAAATTGATCCACCGGCCCAGTAGCACGATGATGCCGTACACCGCGACACCCGAGGCGATCAGCGAGAATCCGGCCAGGAAGCCGAGCATGCGGTAGTAGAGCAGGCAATACAGCAGCACCGCCACCAGACCGATCGCGCCCGCGATCAGGCCCGCCTTCAGCGAGGACAGGCCCAGCGTCGCCGACACCGTCTGCGCCTCGGAGGTGGCGAAGGACAGCGGCAGCGAACCGTACTTCAGCTGGTTGGCCAGTTCCTTACCGGTCTTCGAGTTGAAGTTGCCGGTGATCTGCGTGCTGCCGCCCTGCTGCGGGCCCTGCTGCACCTGCGGCGCGCTGATCACCTTGGAGTCGAGGGTGAAAGCGATCTGCTTGTAGACGTACTCGCCGGTGAGCGCGGCCCAGGCATCGGCGTTCTTGAACGTCAGGTCGACCGCCCACCGCGACTGCTGCTGATCGAACTGCGCGCTGGCGTCCTTGATGTCCTGGCCGTCGATGCGACTCTTGTCCAGCAGGTACACCTGGGCACCGTCGGTGGAGCAGGTGACCAGCGGCAGATTCGGGTCGTCGTTGCCGGTCAGCGGGTCGGGCTTGTCGCACGTCAGCGTCGCCAGCGCGAGTTTCTGGATCTGCGGATCGGTGCTCTGGCGCAGCGCCTTGGCGTTGGCGATCTCCTGCTGGGTCTGCTGGCCCGGAGTGAGATTGCCGGGCGGCGGCGCCGGCGTCGTGGGCGGCGCGGGGTTGTCGGTGGGTGTCGGAGCCTGAGCCGGGAAGACCCGGTTCTGGGCGGCGCCGCCGGTCTCGCCCGACGACTCCGTACCATCGGTGGCGCCGGAGGGCGACCCGCCCGCGGGTTCCGGGGCGGGGGCGCTCGTATCGGGCGCACCACCCGGCTGCGGCGACTGGTCGGTCGGCGGTGTCTGCGGTTCCGTACCGGGTGTGGAGGCCCCACCGGGCGCCTGGCCGCCGCCTTGCGGCTGCGCGGCCTGCAACACCGGGCGAATGTAGAGCTTGGCGGTGGTCGCCAGGGCCTTCGCCTGCTGACCGTCTTCGCCGGGAACGGTGATCACCAGGTTGCTGCCGTCGATGACGACCTCGGACCCGGCGACGCCGAGCCCGTTCACCCGGGATTCGATGATCTGCTGGGCCTGCTTCAGGCTGTCTTGGCTCGGCTTGCTGCCGTCCGGCGTCCGCGCGGTGAGCGTCACCCGGGTGCCGCCCTGCAGGTCGATGCCGAGCTTGGGCTCCGGGGAATTGTCGCCGGTGAAGAACACCAGCGCGTAGATCACGGCCAAGAGCGCGGCATAGACGCCGAGCAAGCGCAGTGGATGCCCCGTTCCCTTGGAAGGTGGCACAGTACTTTTCTCCTAGGCGGTGTCGAGTGGGGCGAGCGGAACGTGCGGGCACGCGCCGACGCCATCACACCGCGCGGTCGCGGCGGTGCGATGGCGGGTGCGCTCAGTCCTTGCCGAGCCGGGTGGCGGCGTCCTCGGCCGATGCGGCCGGCTTGTCGGCAGCGGGCTTCTCGGCGGCGGGCTTCTCGGTGGCGGGCTGGTCGGTGGCATCCGCCGCCGGCTCGACGTCGTCGGACGCGGGGGTCTCTTCCGCCTCCGTGGTGGTGGAATCGGTGGCGTCGGCTTCCTCGGTACGCACGTCGCGGACCGCGGCGCGCAACCAGGTGGTGACGACGTCCTCGGCGATCTCCAGGTCGACGGTCGTCTCGTCGGCATCGACCACAGTGCCGTACAAACCCGACGTGGTGGTGACGCGGTCGCCGATCTTCAGCGCCTCCTGCATGGAAGCGACCTTCTCCGCCTCCCGCTTCTGGCGGCGGACACCGAGGAACATCGGCACGAGCAGGGCTACCAGCAGCAGCGGAAACAGCAGTTCCATCGTCGTAGTCGGTCCCTAGTCTGTGGGTTGGGATGGGTATTTACCCACACAGTCTGCCAGTCCCCCGCAATACCGCCACACCCGCACACCCCGCTCCGCCGCGGACTATGCCGCCTGCTCCCCGTAGGTGTAGTCGTCCAGCGGGAAGCGCACCGCCTCCCGGTGGGTGGTGAGGGTGCTGTTGGGACGCAACAGGGCCGCCTCGCCGTGCTGGTTGAAGTAGTAGCTGCGGGCGGTGGCGCACCGGCCGCCGTAGAACACCGACGAGCCCAGCTTCTTCGTGACGTAATCGAGGAAGCGTGCGTTGGCCTGCTCGGTCACCTCGAACACCTGCTCGCCGCGGCGGAACATCTCGCCGAACAGCCGGCCCATGTGCTTCATCTGCGCCTCGATGGTGGTGAAGTAGGACAGGCCGCTGTAGGAGTACGGGCTGTTGAGGCTGAGGAAGTTCGGGAACTTGGGCACGGTGATGCCCTCGTACGCCTGGAACCTGTTGTCGCGCCAGAACTTTCCGAGATTCACCCCGTCGCGGCCGATGATCTCGATGGCCGGGAAGTTGACGTCCCACAGGTTGAAGCCGGTGGCCAGGATCAGGGTGTCGATCTCGGTCTTGTGGCCGTCGGCGGTGACGATGCCGTCGGGCTCGACGTGATCGATGGAGTGGGTCTCCAGCCGCACGTGGGGTTCGTTGAAGGTCTTGAAGTAGGTGTTGGAGAAGGTGGGCCGCTTGCACCCGAAGTCGTAGTCCGGGGTGAGCTTGCGGCGCGTCGCGGGGTCGTGGACCTGCGCCCGCAGATGCGCCTTGGCCAGCAGCGCCGCGCCCTTGTTGCCGAGTTTGGCCTGCCGGTAGTGCAGCACGCCGGCCACCATGAGCAGTTCGAGCGCACTGGTGTTCACCAGGCGCGCGGCCTTCTGGGTGAGCGGCGCCTTGGCGAACAGCCGCTGCACCGGCTTCGGGATCGGGGTGTCGACCTTGGGCACCACCCAGATCGGGGTGCGCTGGAACACCGTCAGTTCGGCGACCCGCTTCGCCGCCTCCGGCACCAGCTGCACCGCGGTGGCGCCGGTGCCGATGATCGCGGCCTTGCGGCCGGTGAGGTCGACGTCGTCCTCCCACGCGGTGGTGTGCAGGATCTTCCCCGCGAAGGTATCGATGCCGGGGAACGGCGGCGTGTAGGGCTGGGACAGGAATCCGGTGGCGGCCAGTAGATAACGGGCGGTCAGGGTCTCGCCGCCGTCGACCGAGACGACCCAGTGCCGCTGCTCCTCGTCCCAGCGCGCGCCGCCGACGGACTGGCCGAACCGCATCCGGCGGCGCAGGTCGTATTTGTCGGCGACGTGCTCGGCGTATTTCTTCAGCTCGGCGCCGGGCGCGAACAGGCGCGACCAGAACGGATTCGGCTCGAAGGAATAGGAGTACGTGACCGAGGCGATGTCCACGGCCAGGCCGGGATACCGGTTCACATGCCAGGTGCCGCCCAGATCGTCCTCGCGCTCGAGGATGACGAAATTGCCCAGGCCGAGCCGGTCCAGCTCGATACCCGCGCCCATCCCGCCGAATCCTGCCCCTACGACCACAGCGTCGTACCGAGGTGCCACGTCGAACCTCCCCTGTTACCAGAAGTATCTATTACAGAATGACACATCATTCCGTTGCGGAACACCGTATCATCGGCTTCGTGCCGAAGCCATCCACACATCTCGAGCGTCGCAAGGCCGAGCTCCGGCAGGAGATCATCGACACCGCGTTCGCCTGTTTCGCCGAAAAGGGCTACCACGCAACGGGTATCGCGGACATCGCGACAGCGCTCGGGATCGGCCACGGCACCTTCTACCGCTACTTCGCCAACAAGCGCGACATCATCGACCACGTCATCGACGATCTGGCCGCCCGCATCATCGACTCGCTGGGCACCGACAACGCCCCCGACGCGGCGACCACGCTGGACGAGTACCGCGCCCAGGTGGAGCGCATCGGCGCCGCCCTGAACCGGATCTTCCTGGAGGACCGCCGAGTCTCGCAGCTGCTGTTGTTCCAGGCGACCGGCATCGACAGCGAGCTGACCCAGCGCCTGTACGGACTGCTCGACACCGCCGACGCCCTCACCGCCGGATACCTCGAGCACGGCGTCGAACTGGGCTACCTGCGCGCCGACCTGGACACCGCGAACACCGCCAAGGCGGTCACGGGCATGATGCTCGCCGGTGTCGTGCACGGTCTGCGCGATCCCGATCCAGCGGCCGCCGCCGACCTGACCCAGGCCATTCGCCGCCTGCTCATCGACGGAGTCCGCAGGGACTGAACCCGCGAGCCCGTGCCGGACGGGTTCTCCGGCACGGGAGGCCGCACGCGGGTTGCCTACGATAGCCACGCGTGTGCGTGCCGCGGTCGAGACCACGGTGCCTTCGTGGTGGCGGCCGCGCGAGGGACAGAGGGAACTACACCGTGACAGAAGACCCGCAGTGGTGGAATCAACCGGCACAGGGCTCCGGGCCGCAACCACCGACCGGGCATCCGCCGTACGCGCCGCAGCCGCACGGGTATCCGCCCGCGGCGCAGCCGTACGAGTATCCGCCGCTGGATGGGCAGCAGCCGTTTCCCGGCCAGTACCCGCCGCCCGCCCCGTACGGCGCCCCGCCGCCGCGGGGGAACAACACCGGGCTGATCGTCGGGCTCGTGGTCGGCGGGCTGGTGCTGGTCCTGGCGGCCGTGGGTGTGGTTGTGGCCGTGCGCAAGTCGGGTTCCGCCGAGAGCACCGCGTCCGGGACGACCACCACCTCCGCGGTGGCGAGCAGTGCCGCGGCGAGCAGTACGCCGTCGATCACGACCGCATCACCCACCGCGGCCCAGGGTTCGGGGACGACGGCCGTCGTGCCCGGCTTCCAGGGTGTCGCGGTGCCCGCGCGCGGCATCGCCTACGACGTTCCCGCCGGATGGAAGATCGACAAGGAGAGCATGATCCGCGGTTTCGAGGACGGTCGCGGCAACCGGATCTCCGGCACCGGAACCGCCGTCGACGGTGAGGACTACTGCCCGTCCTCGAACCGGACGATCACCTTCGTCAGTCGCTCGGATCGGCCCGATCCCGCCTCCGCCGCCACCGACGTCGGCAAGAAGGCCGCCGACTACGGCTTCAACACGCCGCCGGACGCCGCGGCCGCCCCGCCCGTCCCGCTGACCACGAGCACCGGCGTCGCCGGGCAGATGGTCGAAACCTCCGGCAGCTGGCACCCCGACAATCCCGGCTGCACCACCACGCGATTCTCGGTGTACACCTTCGCTTTTCCCGGCCCCCAGAACCCGATGCTGGTGCTGACCATCGCCGCCGACCGCGGCGTCCCCGGCGAGATCACCCCGGACGTCGCCCAGCAGATTTTCACCAGCATCCGCAAACTCTGACCCGGCACCGCTCGGCACGAAGTCAGGAGTCGAACAGGTCCAGGGTCGGGTGGGGTTCGCGGCCGCGGACCTCGATGGAGCCGAAGACGAGGTCGGGGGGCGGGACCAGGCCCAGGTGTTCCCAGGCCGCGGCGGTGGCGACGCGGCCGCGGGGCGTGCGGGCGACCATGCCGGCGCGGACCAGGAAGGGTTCGCACACTTCCTCGACGGTGGCCGACTCCTCGCCGACCGCCACGGCCAGCGTCGAAACACCCACGGGCCCACCGCCGAAGCTGCGGACCAGCGCGCCCAGCACGGCCCGGTCGAGGCGGTCCAGGCCCAGGTCGTCGACGTCGTAGACGGCGAGTGCGGCGTGCGCGACGGCACGGGTGATGACGCCGTCCTCGCGCACCTCGGCGTAGTCGCGGACGCGCCGCAGCAGCCGGTTGGCGATGCGGGGCGTGCCGCGGGAGCGGCCCGCGATCTCGGTGGCCGCGTCGGGATGGATCCGCACGTCCAGGATGCGGGCCGAACGGAGCAGGATGAGGCGCAGTTCGTCGGCCTCGTAGAAGTCCATGTGGCCGGTGAAGCCGAAGCGGTCGCGCAGCGGGCCGGTCAGCGCGCCGGATCGGGTGGTCGCGCCGACCAGTGTGAACGGCGCGATGTCCAGCGGGATCGACGTCGCGCCGGGACCCTTGCCGACGACCACGTCGACCCGGAAGTCCTCCATCGCGAGGTACAGCATCTCCTCGGCGGGCCGGGCCATGCGGTGGATCTCATCGATGAACAGCACGTCGCCCTCGACCAGGTTGCTCAGCATGGCGGCCAGGTCGCCCGCGCGTTCCAGCGCCGGCCCGGACGTAATGCGCAGGGCGGAGCCGAGTTCGGCGGCGATGATCATCGCCATGCTGGTCTTGCCGAGGCCGGGCGGACCGGACAGCAGCACGTGATCGGGTGTGCCGCCGCGCTGTTTGGCGCCGCGCAGCACCAGTGCCAGCTGTTCGCGCACCCGGGGCTGGCCGATGAAGTCGTCCAAGGACTGCGGGCGCAGACTGGCTTCTATCTCGCCGTCGGACCGCAGATAGCTGGGGGTGACCTGGGATTCGGACTCGTCGTGCGGGTCGGTCATCGGCTGCCCTACTTGTTCTTACCGAGCAGGCCGAGCGCCGCGCGCAGCGCCTTGGCGGTGTCCAGGCCGGGCTGGTCGGTGAGGACGGTGTCGACGGCGGGCTCGGCCTGCTTGGCCGGGAAGCCGAGACCGGTGAGCGCCTCGACCACCTGTTCGCGCACCGGCGTGACGACCGGGACGGGCCCGGTGCCGGGCGGGCCGGATTGCACCGGAACGAGATTCACCTTGTCGCGCAACTCCACCACCATCCGCTCGGCGCCGCGCTTGCCGATGCCGGGCACGCGGGTGAGCGCCGCGACGTTGCTCTCGGCCAGCGCCTTGCGCAGCGCCTCGGGTTCGAGCACGGCGAGCACGGCCATGGCCAGCCGCGGACCGACGCCGGTGACGGTCTGCAACAGGCCGAACAGCTCGCGGGCCTCGGTGTCGGCGAAGCCGTACAGCGTCATCGAGTCCTCGCGCACGATCATCGCCGTGTAGAGCCGGGACTCCTCGCCGCGGATGAGTCCGGCCAGGGTGGAGGGGGTGGCGTTGAGCCGGTAGCCGACTCCGGCGGCCTCCAGCACCGCGTGGTCGAGTCCGATCTCGAGCACCTCACCGCGCACCGACGCGATCACCCGGATACCGCCTTCCGTTGCTGGACAAGCCTTTCGGCGTATTTGCGCCGCGCCTGCGCCGCCTGGGCCTCCGCCTTCGCCATTCGGTCCAGCATCGGGGCCCGCCAGCAGTGACAGATCGCCAGCGCCAGCGCGTCGGCGGCATCGGCCGGTTTCGGCGCCGTCCGCAAGCCTAGGATGCGGGTGACCATCGCCGTCACCTGAGCCTTGTCCGCCGACCCGTTCCCGGTGACGGCGGCCTTCACCTGGCTGGGCGTGTGGAAGTGGACCGGGATGTCGCGCCGCGCGGCGGCGAGTGCGATCACCCCGCCGGCCTGCGCGGTGCCCATGGCGGTGCGCACGTTGTGCTGGGAGAACACCCGCTCGATGGCGACCGCGCCGGGGAGGTGCGTATCCATCCACTGCTCGGCCGCGTCGGCGACCAGCAACAGGCGCTGAGCGAGGTCCATATCCGGCGGGGTGCGCACCACGTCGACGGCGAGTGCCGTCACCTGTCGTCCGAGCCCGCCCTCGACGATGCTCACACCGCACCGGGTGAGCCCGGGGTCGACGCCCATCACCCGCACGAAAAGCACCCCTCCACATCCGCGAACAGTTGTTCGAAGTCTAACGGAGTACGCCCGGCCGTCGCCCCACCGACACGGGGTGGATCCCCGCGTTCAGACCTGTAAGCAGGCGGGCAGGCCCAGCAGTGTCGGGTCGGCGGCACGGCGGGCCCATTCCCCGGCCGGGTCGGCGACGAGCTTGCAGGTGGTCAGGTCCAGCAGGCCGCTGACGTGGCTGACCGTGGCGGACAGTTCGCCGTCGCTACGGGTGAGGGCGTGCTCGACGCGATAGGTCTTGCCGCCGGACCACGTCCAGGAGCAGGTGACCTCGACGCTGTCGCCGGCGCGCAGTTCGCGGTGGTAGCGCAGGGTGGTCTCCAGGTTCACCGGGCCCAGGCCCGCGCGCAGCAACTCCTCCACGGAAATGCCCGCTGCCTGAACACATTCGAAGCGCGCGTGGTCGGCGTACTGCTGATAGGCGGCGCCGGTGACGTGCAGTTGCGGGTCGACATCGCCGATACGGACATCGATGCGGATCGAGAACGGTTCGTACGAATTCGCCACCGGCACACTCTCCCAGAGGGCACCGACAAGTTCCGGTCGGCCGGCGAAGGCGAATCGAGTGTGCCTCCGCGGAACAGACCTTCCGGTCGCCTACGGTGGTCGGATATGGCCTGGATTCTGCTCGTCCTGTCCGGATTCATGGAAACGGCGTGGGCGGTCTCGCTGGAGCGCTCCGAAGGCTTCAGCAAACCGCTGCCGACCGTCATCTTCGCGGCGACGCTCGCGCTGAGCATGGCCGGGCTGGGTGTGGCGCTGCACGACATCCCGGTCGGCACGGGGTACGCGGTGTGGGTGGGGATCGGGGCGGTCGGCACGGCGCTGGTCGGCATGATCTGGCTGGGTGAGTCGACCTCCCTCTCCCGCGTTCTGTGCCTGCTGCTGATCATCGCGGGCGTGGTGGGCCTGAAGCTGTTCCACTGAGCGCGGGTCCATCGGATTCGCAGCGGATTCACAGCCGATCTCGAGCAAGCCCGCCGACAATGACCCGGTGTTTCCCGCGCCGATGGACGTGCCGACGACGACCACCGTGGCTCCGCCGCCACCGCCGCTGCCGTCCGCGAACCTGCACCCGTACAACGGTTTTCAGCACGGCGTGGCACTGCTGCACGGCTGGCTGTCGCCGACCGTGGAACTGCTCGCGGCGGCACTTCTGCTCGTCGCGGTCGCACGCGGCGCCCGGCGCTGGTGGTTGGTGCGGATGCCGATCTGCGCGCTGCTGGGGATCGCCGCGACGGTGGCCGCGTGGGCGTACCTGAACAACGAGGGCCTGGCCTCCGATCCGGCTCCGCCGCTGCTGTGGGTATGCGTCGGCGCGACCGTCGGAGCCCTGGCCGTGGCCGTGCTGGGCTGGCCGCGGGCGCGCTGGT
Organism: Nocardia wallacei; assembly: GCF_029868745.1. Taxonomy (GTDB): domain Bacteria; phylum Actinomycetota; class Actinomycetes; order Mycobacteriales; family Mycobacteriaceae; genus Nocardia; species Nocardia wallacei_B. The sequence continues at coordinate 28,422 of NZ_JARWOP010000153.1, forward strand.
GGCGGCGGACGGCGGCGCTGCTGGCCGTCCCGGCGACCCTGCTCGGTACGGGCGTGGTGCTCAACCAGTGGGTGGGCTACTACCCGACCGCGCAATCGGCGTGGAACGCGCTCACCGCGGGGCCGCTCCCCCATCAGACCGACCCGGACGCGCTGCCCGCGCTGCGGAACACGAACATGTCCAGCGGCGTGGTGGTGCCGGTGCGAATTCCCGACTCCGCCAGCGGTTTCAAGCACCGCACCGAATACGTGTACCTGCCGCCCGCCTGGTTCGCCGGGGCCGCCCCGCCCGCGCCGCCGGTGGTGATGATGATCGGCGGCGAATTCAACACGCCCGGCGACTGGCTGCGCAGCGGCCAGATCATGCCCGACATCGACAAAGTTCACCGCGGCCTCCGGCGGGCAGGCCCCGATCCTCGTCTTCGTCGACTCCAGCGGCAGTTTCAACAACGACACCGAGTGCGTGAACGGACCACGCGGGCACGCTGCCGACCATCTCACCGGCGATGTCGTGCCCTATGTGGAGTCGGCCTTCGGCGCCGCGAAGGATCCGGCGAACTGGGCGGTCGTCGGCTGGTCGATGGGCGGCACCTGCGCGATCGACCTGACGGTCATGCACCCGGAACTGTTCCATACCTTCGTCGACATCGCCGGGGACCTCGGTCCGACCGCGGGCACGAAAGACCGGACGGTGCAACGGCTCTACGGCGGCGACCCCGCGCAGTGGGATCGATTCGACCCGCTCACCGTCATGTCGGGGCACGGCGCCTACACCGGTGTGGCGGGGTTGTTCGACGACCTCACCCCGCCGCGGCGCGCGGGCGGCGACCGCCGTCCGCCCGCGGACGACGACGCGGCGGGCCTGCACGGCCGCGACGGCGTGGTCGACACCGGTGAGGTCGGCGCCGCCGAAAAGCTTTGCGCCGCAGGCAGGTCCGCGGGGATCGACTGCACGATCCACACCACCACCACCGGCGGCCACACCTGGCAGTTCGCGTCGGCGGCATTCGCCTCGTCGTTTCCCTGGGTGTCCGCCCGGCTGGGCCTGCCGAGGCGCTGAGTACCGCGGCTCAGACCTCGGGTAACGGAATCAGTTCCAGGTGCTCGGGCAGCGCCGGCGCCGAGGTGCACGTCCCGCGCCCGGTCACCATGCTCACCCCGCCACCGTGCGCGACCAACCATTTACCGCACACGCACCGCAGATATCGAACCGTCCGGTGCGAGGACACATGCATCGGTGCGGGCCACGAGCAGGACGGGCATGCGACGGACATACCCAACCCTGCGTAACGACCGACCGTTTTGCAATCACCCCACCGGCGTGGCGACCGAACTCGTGATCCGTCCGGCGGGCGCCGGCACTTTCTCCGGAGCCGGGGCGTTGACACTGGTAGACAGCCGACGTCGGCGTAAAGGAGTCCGGTATGAGCGAGACAACGATGCTGCGGCCGGGGACCGGGGTGGTGTCGTGAGCGTGGTCGGGACCGTGCTGGGGTACGTGCTGACGGTGTTTCTGCTGCTGCTCATCGCGCGGTTGATCGTGGACTGGGCGGAGATGCTCGGGAACAAGCCGCAGTGGCTGTGGAAGGTCCGGCGGTTCACGCATGCGGCCACCGAGCCGGTGATCGCGCCGGTGCGCAAGGTGCTCAAGCCGGTCCGGCTCGGCGGTGTGGCGCTCGATCTGGCGTTCACCGTGGTGTTCGTCGCGGTGCTCGTCCTTCGTGCGATCGCCTTCAGTCTGTAGCCCACATATGCCCGAGGCCGCCCTCCCAGCGGGAAGGCGGCCTCGGGTGCGGCGTGCTCAGTCGTCGAGTTCGGCGAGGACCTCGTCGGAGACGTCGACATTGGTGAAGACGTTCTGGACATCGTCGCTGTCCTCGAGGGCATCGACGAGTTTGAAGACCTTGCGGGCGCCGTCGGCGTCGACGGGGACCGTGGTGGAGGGCTGGAAGCCGGACTCCGCCGAGTCGTAGTCGATTCCCGCCTGTTGCAGCGCGGTGCGCACGGCCACCAGATCGCCCGGCTCGCTGATGATCTCGAAGGACTCACCGAGATCGTTGACGTCCTCGGCGCCGGCGTCGAGCACCGCCATCAGCACATCGTCCTCGGACAGGCCGTTCTTCTCCAGCGTGACGATGCCCTTGCGGCTGAACAGGTACGACACCGAACCCGGGTCCGCCATGTTGCCGCCGTTGCGGGTCATCGCGACCCGCACCTCGCCGGCCGCGCGGTTGCGGTTGTCGGTGAGGCACTCGACCAGCACCGCGACGCCGTTGGGGCCGTACCCCTCGTACATGATGGTCTGCCACTCGGCGCCGCCGGCTTCCTCACCGCCGCCCCGCTTGCGCGCCCGCTCGATATTGTCCAGCGGGACCGAGTTCTTGCGCGCCTTCTGGATGGCGTCGTACAGCGTCGGATTGCCGTCCGGGTCACCACCGCCGGTCCGGGCCGCCACCTCGATGTTCTTGATCAGCTTCGCGAACAGCTTGCCCCGCTTGGCGTCGAGGGCGGCTTTCTTGTGCTTGGTGGTGGCCCATTTGGAGTGGCCGCTCATTCCCTACTTCCTTCGAGGTCGGTGTGCTCGGGATCCGATAGACAATTCGAGCAGTCTACTGGTCGGTCCCGCGGTCGCTGCCGGGCGGCGTCACGAGGGCCGCACGGCCGCCCGTTCCCGCACGGAGTCGACGAACAACCGATGCACCCGCAGATCTCCGGTCACCTCGGGATGAAACGAGGTCGCCAGGACGCCGCCCTGGCGGACCGCGACAATCCGCCCCGCCGCCGGACCGGACGGTACCCGCGCCAGCACCTCCACGCTGTCGCCGACCCGCTCGACCCACGGCGCCCGGATGAAGACGGCGCGGACCGAGTCGTCCAGTCCGGTGAATTCCAGATCGGTCTCGAAGGAGTCGACCTGGCGACCGAAGGCGTTGCGCCGCACCGTCATATCGATGCCGGACAGCGACTGCGCGTCGGGCCGGGTGTCGAGAACCTCGCGGGCCAGCAGGATCATTCCCGCGCAGGAGCCGAATGCGGGCATGCCGTCACGCAGCCGCTGCCGCAGCGGCTCCAGCAGCCCGAACACCTCGAGCAGCTTGGAGATCGCGGTGGATTCGCCGCCGGGCAGCACGAGCCCGTCCACGGCGGCCAGCTCCGTCTCCCGCCGCACGCTCACCGGCTCGGCGCCACAGGCCGTCAGCGCGTGGAAGTGCTCCCGCACATCGCCCTGCAACGCCAGCACACCAATCGTCGGTTTCACGAGTCGAGCATACGAGCCGGCACCGTCGTGCCCGTGCGCCCCCGAATTCCTGTGGCCCCGCTCACCCGTGCCGTCGAGGCCGGTGGCCGGCCCCGGCCTCGCGGGCGAGGATGGCCGCTTGCACGCGGGACTGCACACCGAGTTTGGTGAGTACCCGGGAGACGTGGGTCTTCACGGTGGTTTCGCCGATGTAGAGGCGGGCGGCGATCTGGGCGTTGGACAGGCCCTCGCCCAGACAGGACAGGACCTCGCGTTCGCGCTCGGTCAGGCCGGTGAGCAGGTCCGGCTCGGGCTCGGCGGGCGGCCCGGTGGTGGCGAAGGCGGTGATGACCGCGCGGGTCACCTCGGGCGCGAGAACGCCGTCTCCGGCGGCGACGGAACGTACCGCCGCGAGCAGCTCCTGGCTCGAGACCGATTTCAGGATGAATCCGGACGCCCCGGCGCGCAGCGCGCGGAAGACGTATTCGTCCACGTCGAAGGTGGTGAGGATGAGTACCCCGGCCAGACTCTCGGCGGTGATCTGGGCGGTGGCGGTGATCCCGTCGACGCCGGGCATCCGCACGTCCATCAGCACCACGTCCGGCCGCAGCGCCCTGGTCTGCGCGACCGCGATGTCGCCGTCGGCGGCCTCGCCGACCACCTCGATATCCTCGGCGGTGTCCAGGATCATCCGCAGCCCGGCCCGGATCGCCCCGTGGTCGTCGGCGATCAGTACCCGAATCGTCATGCCACCTCCGGTCTTTCGCGAATCGGCAGCCGGGCCGCCACCACCCAGTCGTCCGAATCGGTGGTGGCGGAGAAACTTCCGCCGAGCGCCGCGGCGCGTTCGCGCATATTGAGCAGGCCGCGCGGGGGATGGTCGGCGGCGGCCGGGGACGGCGCGGCGGGGAGCCGGTTGCGCACCGACACCGCCACGCCGTCCGCGTCGGCGTGCACCGCGATATCGACCTCGCGACCCGGCGCGTGCTTCATGGCGTTCGTCAGCGCCTCCTGCACTATTCGGTACGCGGCCTGGTCCACCGCGCTCGGCAGGTCCGCCTCGAGGCCCGAATCACGCAGGCGCACAGTGGTTCCGGCGGCGCGGGCGGCATCGACCAGGATGGCCAGCTGGGCCAGCCCGCGCGGCGCGACGGCACCGTCCGCGCCGTCGTCGTCGCGCCGCAACAGGCCGATCATGGTGCGCATCTCCTGCAGCGCGCTGACGCTGTTGGCGCGGATCGAGCCGAGGATGCCGGTGACGGCGGAATCGGCATCGTCGCGGGCGAGCACGCCGAGCGCGGCCTCGGACTGCAGCGCGATGGCGGACAGATGCCCGGCGATCACGTCGTGCAGGTCACGGGCCATGGTGCGGCGCTCGTCGGCGACGGCCGCCCGCCGGTCCAGGTCGGCCACCAGCGTCAGCGCCTGCGCGCGGGTGCGTTCGGCCGCGGCCAGTTCCTTGTGGTGCCGCACCGCCAGCGCCCACCAGATCGACATGCCGACGAACACCGCCGCCGCGGCGACGACGATCGCCGGAGCCCGCCAGTCCCCCGTGAGCACGAAAACCACGACCGCGCAGACGACCGTCAGCACCACGCAGCCCGCCGTCACGATCCGCGAAACCCGGTGGCTCCCATACAGACACGCCGCGTAGATCAGATCGGAGTACACGATCCACACCGGCACCGTGGGACCCAGCGCCAGATCGATGGCCACCGGCGCCAGCCCGGCGAGCAGGGCCGCCACCGGCGCCCGCCGCCGCAGCAACGTCGCCGCGCACAGCAGCGCCAGCACCGCGAACCGCGCGGACAGCGGCGTCGCACTCGCGCCACTGAGCGGGTACACGCCCGACAGGTACAGGACGCCGCCGACGGCGAACGCGAACAGCGCCACCAGCGCGTCCTGCGTATTCGCCGACAGGGCGCCCCACTGCTTCACCGGACCATCACAGCACAGCACCGGCCGGAACCGGGTCCGCCGAAGTGATGACCGCCGATCGGTCCGACAGCCGACGCCGCGCCCGCCCGCGCCGCGCGAGGCTGACCGGCGTGATACTGATTCCGGCTCTCATCGGCCTGGCGCTGGTCGACAGCACCAGCATCGGCACGCTCATCGTCCCGGTGTGGCTGCTGCTGGCGCCCGATCGGCCACCGGCGCGGCGGCTGCTCTGCTACCTCGCCGCCATCGCGGTCTTCTACTTCGCGCTGGGCGTGCTCCTCATGACGGTCGCGGGCGCGGGACTCGACCGGCTCGGCACGCTGACCCACAGCCCCTTACTCCTGGTGCCGCAACTGCTGCTGGGCATCGCGCTGTTCGCGGTGTCGTGGCGGTTCGACTCCAAGAAGCGCAGGGCGCGCGGCGAACCCGATCGCACCGCGGTCTGGCGGGCCCGTGCGCTGCGCCGCCAGTCCTCGGCCACCGGGCTGGCCGTGCTGGCGGTCGGCGCCGGTGCGTTGGAGGCGGTCTCGATGGTCCCGTATCTGGCCGCGATCGGGCTGCTCGTATCCAGCGACGTCCCAAGCGGTTTCGCGGTCGCGCTGCTGGCCGGGTACTGCGCGGTCATGATCGTCCCCGCGCTGCTGCTGACCGCCGGGCGCACCCTGCTGCACACGGCGATCGAACCGTTGCTCGCCAAGCTGGACCGCTTCTTCTCCCGGTACGCCGACAGCGCGACCGGCTGGGCGCTGGCCATCGCGGGCATCGTGCTGGCTCGCGGCGCGCTCGGCGGCCTCACCGGCGGTTAGCGCGTGAGGACCCCGGGCCCCGGTTTCGGGGACCTTCCTCCCACTGCCCGTCACGCCGGATCCGGGCAACCTGGTCGGTGACGTCGACACTCCGATCTGGAAGGACGGCCCAGTATGGCCAGTGCTCTGCCGGACGACGAAACCCTCGAAGTCGCCCTCGGCATGGCGGTGCGTGCGCCGTCGGTGCACAACACTCAACCGTGGCGCTGGCGGGTCGCCGCCGACCGTCTCGAGCTATACGCCGATACGGACAGGCATCTGCCCTGCACCGATCCGGTGCAGCGCGCGCTGGTGGTGAGCTGTGGCGCGGCGCTGCACCACATGCAGGTCGCGCTGGCCGGACTGGGCTGGGCCGCCACGGTCACCAGGCTGCCCGATCCGGACCGCCCCGAACTGCTGGCGACGATCACCACGACGCCGCGCCCGCCGACCGACACCGACATCGAACTCACCGCCGCGATCCTGCTGCGCCAGAGCGATCGGCGGCGCTATGCCGCGATCGACGTCCCGCACGGCTACATCCGGACGGTGTCCCGCCGCGCCAACCGGTTCGGCGCCGCGGTCCGCCACGTGCCGCCCGTGCTGCGGGCCCGGCTGGCGGGATCGATCCGCTGCGCGGCGAGCCGGCATTCCGAGGATCCGGCGTATCTGCGCGAACTCGTGGCCTGGAGCGGACGGCACGACAGCCCGGACGGTGTCCCGGCCCGCAACACGCCCCCGGCGCGCCCCGGCGACGAACTTCCCAGCCGGGCGTTCGCCGATCCGTGCCTGGCCGACGCCGACGCGAGCACCGACGCCGCGGAGTGGCTGGTGGTTTGCACGGCCGGTGACGATCGCCGCTTCCAGCTGTCCGCCGGAGAGGCGACCAGCGAACTGCTGCTCACCGCGACCGACCTCGGGTTGTCCACGTGCATCCAGACCGAGCCGCTCGGGATGCCGGATCTGCGTCGCGACATTCGCGAGGCCGTGCTGCACGATTGCGCGTTCCCGCAGACGATGGTGCGCCTCGGCTGGGTGCCGGCCAACAGCGCCCCGCTGCCGACCACACCGCGCCGGGCGATCGGCGACGTCCTCGACGGCTGATCACTGCCGGGTGTGGATCAGGCCCATCCGGGCGGCGAGGACCGCCGCCTCGGTCCGGCCCCGCACGTCGAGCTTGCGCAGCACTCGCGACACGTAGTTCTTGATCGTCTTCTCGGACAAGTACATTCGCTGGGCGATCTGCCGGTTGGTGAGCCCGCGGCCCAGCAGGCCGAGGACGGTACGTTCGCGCTCGGTCAGCTCGGCGAGCGGCCCGTCCTGCCATTCGGCCTGGGTGCGCAGCGCCGCCACCACCGCGGCCGTCGCGCGCGAATCCAGCAGTGACCGTCCGGCCGCGATCTCCCGGATGGCCTCGACGAGTTCCGGGCCGCGCGCGTCCTTGACCAGATAGCCGTCGGCGCCCGCGACTATCGCCCCGAGCATGGACGGTTCGTCGGCGAAGGCGGTGAGCATCAGGCAGCGTAGCCCCGGCACGGCGGTCAGCAGATCCCGGCACAGCTCGTCTCCGTTACCGTCGGGCAGCCGGAAGTCGAGGACGACGACGTCGGGGTGGACGGCCGGGACGCGGGCCCGGGCCGCGGCGCAGGTATCCGCGTCGCCGACGAAGGTCAGGTCGGTCGTCTCGTCGAGGAGGTCGCGCAGCCCGCGCCGGACGACCTCGTGGTCGTCGACGACGAACACATCGACCATCGCAGCCTCCTCGCCTCGACGGTGGCGCGCGGGGCAGCCATTCAGCTATCGAGCGGCTACCCGCCGGGGAGGGCCGTCAAACGATGGGCGCGTCAGCCCTCGCGCAGGTTGCGGATCAGGCCCTCCTGGACCACGGCCGCGACGAGTTGGCCATCCTGATTGAAGATCCGCCCGCCGGTCAGCGCGCGGCCGAAGCCGGCCGACGGCGAGGCCTGGTCGTAGAGCAGCCAGTCGTCGGCGCGGAACGGGCGCAGGAACCACATGGCGTGGTCCAGCGACGCGTTCTGGGTCGGCTCGTCGGGATGGATGACCTTCGACGAACCCAGCAGCGTCATATCGCTCATGTAGGCCAGGGTGCAGACGTGGAACAGCGGGTCGTCGGGCAGCGAGTGCCGGTAGCGGAACCACACCTGCTGCTGCGCGACCAGCCCGTCCTTGCGGGTCACCTGATCCTGCGGGATAGTGCGGATGTCCCAGTGCTCCCATTCCCGCATGGCCCACAGCCGTTCGGGGCTCATCGAGATGCGGGCGTCCGGAAGGTCGTGCGGCAGTGGGACTTCCGGCATCTCGTCCTGGTGCTCGGGGCCCTCGTCGCCGCTGTGGAACGACGCCGACATGGTGAAGATGGCCTCGCCGTTCTGCACGCCGGTCACCCGGCGGGTGCAGAAGGATCGCCCGTCGCGGATGCGCTCGACGAGGTAGACCGTGCGCTCCTGCGGGTTGCCCGGCCGCAGGAAGTAGCCGTGCAGCGAGTGCACCTGGTACGACGGGTCCACCGTCCGCACGGCCGAGACCAGCGCCTGCCCGGCGACCTGCCCGCCGAACGTCCGCGGCAGCTGGGTCTTCGTGGACGCGCCACGGAAGATGTCCCGCTCGAGCCGTTCGATCTCGAGGGCCTCTTCGATCGTCGCCATCAACCGTCCTTCCGGGAATCAACCTGCTCAGGTTAAACAATGGCGAACATCTTCCGGTGCGCGGCTCACCGGCCCGGTGATCCGGATCTCGCCCGGCGCGGCGCGGGCATGATGGTCGGATGCCCCCGTTCGCTCCGATCACCGCCGACGCCCTGGCGGATCTCGTCGCCGAGCGCGCGCTCGCCCTGCCCGGACCGGCCGTCGTCGCGGTCGACGGCGCCGACGCGGCCGATCCGGTGGGGTTCGCCCGCACCGTCGCCACCCGCCTGCCCGCCCTGGGCCGCCCGTCCGGGGTCGTCGCCCTGCACGACTACATCCGCCCGGCCTCGCTGCGGCTGGAGTTCGGCCGCGACGAAACGACCTATCGCACAGCCTGGTTCGACTACTCCGGCCTGAATCGCGAAGTCCTGCAAGCACTGCGCGAGCAGCACCGCTGGCTACCCGCCCTCTGGGACGAGACCATCGACCGATCCGCCCGCGCCACAACACTTCCCGCCACCCCCGACACGGTCCTGTTCGTCGCGGGCCCCATGCTCCTGGGCCGCGGCCTCGACTTCGACCTGACCATCGAACTGCGCCTGTCGGAAGGCGCCCTGCGCCGCACCACCACCGACCCCTTCACCATCGACGCGCTCCTACGCCACCGCCGCGACACCCCCGAACAGCCTGACGTACTTGTCAATTGGGACCACCGAGACCGCCCGGCCGTCCGGAACAAATAGGTGGAGAATCGCACCGGCGCGGCTCACGATGGTGCAATGGTGGTCGGGGAAAATACCTCGTTCCGGACCGGCTGGGCCGAATTGCCGCGATCGGTCCGGGCCGAGGTCGAGCGCGGGCTCGGCAGCCCGGTCCGGGCGGCGGTTGGACAGACGGGCGGGTTCACTCACGGCGTGGCAAGCCGGCTGGTTCTCGCCGACGACCGAAGGGCTTTCGCCAAAGCGATTCCCGTCGATGACGCCTTGGCCCGAATATACCGGGCGGAGGCCAGGATTGCGGCCGGGTTGCCGCGCTCGGTGCCCGCGCCACCGCTGCGGTTCACCGCCGAGACCGGGGGCTGGTTCGCGATGGTGTTCGACGATGTCGAGGGCCGCCATCCCCGCCTCGGCGATCCCGCGGACCTGGCCGCCGTGCTGGCCACCGTCGAGCGACTGGCGGATGTGTTGACGCCGAGCCCGCTGCCCGAGGTGCGCACCGTCACCGACTCCTACGGGCACGCGCTGAGCCGCTGGCAGCAGTTCGCCGAGCACGGCCCGCCACCGGACCTCGACGACTGGTCGCGACGCAACCTGGACCGGCTGGCCGAGCTCGAGGCCACCTGGCCGGAGCGCTGCGCCGGAGAGACGTTGCTGCACACCGACCTTCGGCCGGACAATATGCTGCTCAGCTCCGACGGCACCGTGTCGATCGTCGACTGGGCCGCACCGTGCCGCGGCGCGGCCTGGGCAGACCTCGTCATATTGGCGCCGTCGATCGTCCTCGCCGGGATCGACCCCGATCCGATTCTCGCCGCGCACCCCGTCACCCGCGCCGTCGACCCGATATCCATCGACGCGCTCGTGTGCGCACTGACCGGATTCTGGGCGTACAACAGCCGCTTGCCGATCCCGCCGCGATCGCCGAAACTCCGTGCCCACCAGGCCCGTTCGGGTGACGTGACGCGGGAGTGGCTGCGGCGGCGGTGGTGCTGACCAGCAGGGCATCGCCGAGGACGGTCCCGATCACCGCCCTGGCAAAAGTAGGCCGCTTGGCCTACGCTCAGTCCATGCGTACTGACAGTAGGCCGATTGGCCGAAAAAGGAATCCGATCATCGAGGCGGCTCGTCGTGATCAGATCATCGAGGCCGCTGTCCAAGTCGTGGGCGCGATCGGCTATGCGCGGGCTTCGCTGGCACGGATCGCCGAGCAGGCGGGGGTTTCCAAGAGCGTCATCTCCTACCACTTCACGAGCAAGGAAGAGCTGCTCGAACAGGTGGTGACGCAGATATACAGCGACATCTGGGGATTCATCGAGCCGAGAATTCTTGCCGAGGAGACCGCCGCGGGCAAGGTGCGCGCTTTCATATCCTCGGAATTGGAGTATCTGCGGGACCACCGCGCTCATCTGCTCGCTGTCGGTAGCGTGGTGACGAACCATCGCAACGAGGACGGTGACCTGCACTTCGCGGCCGAGTCGAATGACGCGGTGGTTTCGATGCTCGCCGACATCCTGCGTCAGGGGCAGCTCGACGGGGAGTTTCGGGAATTCGATCCGACAGTGATGGCAATCAGTATCAACCAGGCTCTGGACGGCGCCCTCGCACAGTTCGCCAGGGATCCCGGTGTAGACCTCGATGCCTATGCGGCAGAACTCGTTGCCTTGTTCGCGGCCGCGACCGCGGGACAGGATCCGCAGACGCGCCGTCACGACGCCTCGAACCAGGACGAGAGATCGTGAGCCTGCGTCGCCGCGGCGTGAACTACGACGTGGGCACCAACTACTCGGCCGACGGGGCACTGTCACGGCAGGTGTGGCGTACCGACTTGGTAGCCGCAGAGATTCGGGCCATCCGTCACGACCTGCGGGCCAACGCCGTGGGCATTTTCGGCACCGGCATCGATCGGCTCGTACAAGCCGGCGAGCTCGCATTGGACCAGGGTCTCGAGGTCTGGCTGCAACCGCGCCTGGTCGATGGCGACGGCGAACAGACCCTGGAGCAACTGGCCACAATGGCGGACGCCGCCGAGGCTATGCGGCAGCGGCGGCCCGGCGTGATCCTCAACCTGGGGTGCGAACTCAGCATTTTCATGACGGGCATCGTTCCGGGCGCCACGCATGCCGAGCGTGCCGCTCACCTGGCGTCACCGCTGTCGTGGCCGATGGTTCCGCGCTACAACCGACGGCTCAACGCCTTCCTTGCCGAGGCGACCGAGACAGCTCGCGCCCGCTTCGCCGGGCAGATCACCTACAGCGCCGGGCTGTGGGAGCGAGTGCAATGGCAGCGGTTCGACGTCGTGGGCCTGGACTACTACCGCTTGCGGTTCAACCGCGTCGGATACGCCCGTCGCCTGCGCAAGTTCCATCGTTGGGGAAAGCCCGTGGTGGTGACCGAGTTCGGGTCCGGCAGCTATCGAGGCGCGGCAGAGAAGGGGCCGACGAGCCACGACGTGATCGACTTCAGCGGCACCGTGCCTCGCTTGACCGGAACCTACGTCCGAGACGAGCAAGTGCAAGCCGATCAGCTCTCCGAGTTGCTCGGCGTCTACGAAACCGAGGGTGTGTACGGCGCGTTCGTCTTCGAGTTCATCGAACCGTACAACCCGCATTCGCCGGATCCGCGCAGCGACGCCGATATGGCCGGCTACGGCATCGTCACCGTCCTGCCGGGGGACGACGAACGTCCCTATCGGTGGAAGCCCAAGGCGGCATTCCACATGATCGCCGCTCGCTACGCCCGGGGCGACGTCGAGTAACGACGGGAATTCGGCAGCGCTACTCGCACCGCGCCGGCCGACCACCGGAAATGTCGGAGGGCGAGGGTGGACCGGCATCTCGCCCCCTGACACTACGAGCGCCGACCCGCCGAAGATCAGAGGCGGACCGCGGTCGACCGGTGCAGGGTCAGACGCGGCCAGTCCCGCATATCGCGCTGCAGTTGGCGGTCGTGGGTGGCCACCACGACCGCGGCCGGAGTGGCGCGCAGGGCCTCGGTGAGTTCGTCGACGAGGGCGATCGACAAGTGGTTGGTCGGCTCGTCGAGAAGCAGGAGATGCGGCCGGAATGCCAAGGCGCAGGCGAGGTCCAGGCGGCGCTGCTGCCCCATGGAGAGTTCGCCGATCGGCTTGTTCGCCTCCTGGGAACTGAGCAGACCCAGCGACGACAGGCCGACCACCTCGGCCTCGGTGAGCAGCCCCGCGGTCACCGCCGCCTCCACGTGCGCCCGGAACAGCTCACGCGCCCGCCGCCGCGGCGGATAACGAGACTCCTGCCGCAGCAAATGGATTCGCGCCCGGCGAGCCCGCTGCACCTGCCCCGCACCGGGTTCGAGCACTCCGGCGAGCACCGCCAGCAGCGTCGACTTACCCGCGCCGTTGGGACCCGCGACCACCAGGCGGTCACCGGAGTCCACCGACAGCTCGACCGGCCGCGCCAAGCGTCCGTCCACGGTCACATTCTCGGCCCGCACGAGCGTAACCCCCGGGCGCACAGGCAGTTCCGGCATCGCGAACCGCTGCGGCGGCGTCGGCGCGGTGATCCGATGCCGTTCCAGTTCGTCCTGCCGCCGGTGCACGGCGCGGGCCAGCGACCCGGCCCTGGTGGCGCGCTGGTGTTTCCCGGTGCCCTTGTCGGGCCGCCACCCGGTCACCAATCGGTTCTGCGCCGCCGACAGATCCTGCGCGAGCCGCGCGCGGTCGGTCTGTTGCTGCTGATACTCCTCCGCCCAGCGCTCGAGTTCGGCGCGCCGCCCGGCCTGATAGCCGGAGTACCCGTCGCCATAGATACGCGGCTTGCCGTCACGAGTCGGATCCAGGTCGAGGATCGTCTCGGCGACATCGGACAGCAGGGCCCGATCATGGCTCACCACCACGATTCCGCCCGCGAAGGCGCGCAACCTGGCGGTCAGGAACTCCAGCGCGGCCCGATCGAGATGGTTGGTCGGTTCGTCCAGCAGCAGGAAGTCGTCGCCCGCCGCCAGCAGCACCGCCAGCCGTACCCGATACCGCTGTCCCACCGACAACGTCCGCAGCGGACGCTCCCGATCGGTCACGGCCCCGAGTCCCGCCAAGGCGACGTCGACGCGCCGGTCGGCGTCCCACGCGTCGAGCAGTTGCGCGAGATCCAGTGCGGCGCTGTACTCTTCGTCGGCCCCGGGCAGCCCCTCGGTCAGCGCAGCGGTGGCGGCGTCGAGCCGCCGCACCGCCTCCCGGGCCGCCGCCAGGTGCTCGTCGACGATGTCCCCGACGGTGCGCTCGTCGTGGTCGGGCATCTCCTGGGTGGCCAGCGCCAGCGTGCCGATCCGCTGCACGCGGCCCGCGTCGGGTGCCAGCAGTCCGGCGAGCACGTGCAGCAGCGTGGATTTGCCGCGCCCGTTCTCGCCGACGACACCGCACCGCGAACCGGGTGAGACGGTCAAGTCGACACCGTCGAGTACGGTCCGTTCACCGCGCCGCACACGGATGTCCGAACAGGTCAATTGGGCCCGCGCACCGGCAGGCCGAATCCGGATGGTCATATCTTCCTCCGGGCACACGACACCGCATCGCGGAAAAGGAAGTGCGCCTTGATCGATGAATGCGCGCCGACGGCGCGACGGGACATCGGAACGGGGCCTACGGCGATCCGCCGGTGCGGACGCGGGCCCGGAGCTTCTAGAGGAAGTACAAGTGCACGACGTCGAGGGTAACAAGATCGCGCACCGGAGTCGAAGTCATTTCCGTCGCGACGGTCACACTCCGAAATGGGCACGTTCAGTGTTCGTTAGCTCACCCGCAAGCTAGCGCCGGGATGCTCGTGGGTACTGCAGTACCAGGTGAGTACGGACGAGGGGTGTCGAGTAGTGAGTGGGTGGCAGGTGCCGGTACCGCAGCGGCGATCGGAAGCAGCGGCGCAGGAGCGAAGTCGTGAACGCGGTGCGCCCCGCACCGTGCGAATGATCGTCGACGCCGAGCAGTGGCTGCGGCCGGTGGTCGTGCACGACGAGGACGCCATCCTGCGGGCATACACCACCGCCCTGGCCGAGCAGGCCGCCCAGGACTGAGCGGCGGGCGAGTCACGGCCGGAACAGCGCACGGTCGGGCTCCGGGATCCAGCACTCGTCGGCGATGTCGCTGTTGTAGTTGTCGCGGAAATACGCGACCAGATCCGGCAGTCCCGGATGCGGATTGGCGGTCGACCACAGCAGCGCGTGCGGGTACGCCGGAATCGGATCGACCACCGGAACCCGGCGGATGTGCGGATGCCAGGGCGTACGGAATCCCACCCCGGTGAAGCTGACCAAGGTGTCGGACGCGGCGACCCGTTCCAGGATGTCCTCGATCGGCTCCGGCCGCCCACCGGATTCGACTGTGACCCCGCTGTATTCGGACAGATGCCGGTAGTAGTCGGCCCACTCCGACGGCACCGCCGTGCCGGGCACCCACGCGGTGAACGGCCGGACCTCGGCGAGGGTGGTCGCCGCGTGCCCGGCCAGCGGATGGTCCTTGCCGACGACGAGCTGCAACGGCTCCAGATACGAAGGCACCGCGGCGATTTCGGGCGGCAGCGGCCGCGGCCCGCCGTACGCCCGCGCGAAGGCGGCGTCGACGCGACCGCCGACCAGCGTGTCGCGCGCGGTGCCGTGCGCGCGCAGCGTGCCGGGGTGGCCGAGCAGCAGGGCGTCGCGCGTCGTGGTGATCACGTTGGAGATCACGACCTCCGTGTCGCGCTCGGGATGGCGGTACAGGTAGAAGCGCAGCGACTCCATCTCCGCCTGCCGCTCCCCGAGCACGGCGACGCGCAGCGGGCGCACCCGTTCCCGCACCGCCGTCACCGCGTCGTCGGCGGCGCTCAGCAGCGTGCGGGCATGCGGCAGCAGCCGGGCGCCCGCCGCGGTCGCCGTGATCCCCGTGGGCACCCGGTCGAAAAGCGCCGCCCCGAGCTGCTGTTCGAGCTTGGCCACGCGCTTGGACACCGCCTGCTGGCTGATGCCCAGCACCGCCGCGGCGTGGCTGAACTGCCCCTCGTCCAGCGCCGTGACGAACGCGCGGACGGCGGCGAGGTCCAGATCCGTCATGACATCCTCCCGATACAACCGACGGTTGTGCATCCTAGCGTGTCTCTTGTTCGACTGACTGCCTCCTCACCTGGTCGTATCTAGCCGATAAGCCACGGCCGGAACCGGTGTGTCCGCACAACCGATTCCGACCCCGATCGACCACAGGGTGATTCGATGAGCGACGCGTCCTTCGTCCATCTGCACAACCACACCGAGTACTCGATGCTCGACGGCATGGCGAAGGTGGCGCCGCTGTTCGCCGAGGCCGAGCGCCTCGGAATGCCCGCGGTCGGCATGACCGACCACGGCAACATGTACGGCGCCGCCGAATTCTTCCGCCAGTCGCGCACGTCGGGGATCACCCCGATCATCGGGATCGAGGCGTACGTCGCCCCGGAGTCCCGGTTCTCCGGCAAGCGCGTGTTCTGGGGCGACCCGTCGCAGAAGTCCGACGATGTCTCCGGATCCGGCGCCTACCTGCACCTGACCATGTTCGCGAGAAACGCGGTGGGCCTGCGCAATCTGTTCACGCTGTCGTCGCTGGCCTCGTTCGAGGGGCAGCTCGGCAAGTGGCCGCGGATGGACGCCGAGCTGATCGCCGAGCACGCCGAGGGCATCATGGCGACCACGGGTTGTCCGTCCGGTGAGGTCCAAACCCGTTTGCGCCTGGGGCAATTCGACGCGGCGTACGACGCGGCCGGGCGGTGGCGGGAGATCTTCGGCGCGGAGAACTTCTTCCTCGAGGTGATGGACCACGGCTTGTCGATCGAGCGGCGGGTGCGCGCGGACCTGCTGGCGATCGGCGAGAAGGTGGGCCTGACACCACTGGCCACCAACGACTGTCACTACGTGCTGAAGCAGCAGTCGGCGGCGCACGAGGCGATGCTGTGCGTGCAGACCGGCAAGACCCTGTCCGATCCGACCCGCTTCCGGTTCGGCGGCGACGGCTACTACCTCAAGTCGGCCGCCGAGATGCGGGCGCTGTGGGACGGCGAGGTGCCCGGCGCGTGTGACGCCACCCTCGCGGTGGCCGAGCGCATCGAACCGTACGACGACATCTGGGAGTTCCGGGACCGCATGCCGGTGTTCCCGGTCCCGGACGGACACACCGAGGACAGCTGGCTGCGCCACGAGGTCGACGCTGGCCTGCGCTGGCGCTTCCCCGCCGGAGTCCCCGCGGAGTATCTGCGGCGGGCCGCGTACGAGCTGGACATCATCCGCGACAAGGGTTTTCCGGCCTATTTCCTGGTGGTGGGCGACCTGGTGGCGCACGCCCGCGAGGTGGGCATCCGGGTCGGGCCGGGCCGCGGTTCGGCCGCCGGGTCGCTGGTCGCCTACGCCCTCGCCATCACCAATATCGATCCGATCGAGCACGGCCTGCTGTTCGAACGATTCCTCAATCCCGAGCGGCCCTCGGCACCCGATATCGACATCGATTTCGATGACCGCCGCCGCGGCGAGATGATCCGCTACGCCACCGAACGCTGGGGCGCGGACAAGGTCGCGCAGGTCATCACATTCGGCACCATCAAAACCAAGGCGGCGCTGAAGGATTCGGCGCGCGTGCATTTCGGGCAGCCCGGATTCGCCCTCGCCGACCGGATCACCAAGGCGCTCCCGCCCGCCGTGGCGGCCAAGGACATCCCGGTCGCCGGGATCACCGACCCCGCGCACGAGCGCTACGGCGAGGCGGCCGAGGTCCGCGCACTGCTCGACGCGGATCCGGACGTGCGCCGGATCTACGACACCGCGGTGGGTTTGGAGGGCATGGTGCGCGGCGCGGGCGTGCACGCCTGCGCGGTCATCCTGTCCAGCGAACCGCTGATGAACGTCGTCCCGCTGTGGAAGCGGCCGCAGGACGGGGCGATCATCACCGGCTGGGACTATCCCTCCTGTGAGGCGATCGGCCTGCTCAAGATGGACTTCCTCGGCCTGCGCACGCTCACGGTGATCGGCGACTGCCTGACCAATATCCGAGACAACCGCGGCATCGAGATCGACCTCGACACCCTGGGCCTCGACGACGACAAGACCTACGCCATGCTGGCCCGCGGCGACAATCTCGGTGTCTTCCAGATGGATTCGGCCGGCATGCGGGAGCTGCTGTTGCGGATGGCGCCCACCGAATTCAACGACCTGGTGGCGTCCAACGCGCTGTACCGGCCGGGTCCGATGGGAGTCGGCGCGCACTGGGCCTACGCCGACCGCAAGAACGGACGCGAGCCGGTCACGCCCATTCACCCGGACCTGGACGAGCCGCTGCGAGAGATCCTGGCGGAAACCTACGCGCTGATCGTCTATCAGGAGCAGATCATGCAACTCGCGCAGCGGGTGGCGGGCTACTCACTGGGGCAGGCGGATCTGCTGCGCCGCGCGATGGGCAAGAAGAAGCCGGAGGTGCTGGCCCAGGAGTTCGAGAACTTCCGTAACGGCATGCGCGGCAACGGCTATCGCGACGAGGCGGTCACGGCGCTGTGGGACGCGGTGCTGCCGTTCGCCGGATACGCCTACAACAAGTCGCATGCCGCCGGTTACAGCCTGGTCATGTACTGGACCGCCTATCTCAAGGCGAACTATCCGGCCGAGTTCATGGCGGCGCTGCTGACCTCGGTCGGCGACGACAAGGACAAGTCCGCGATCTACCTGTCGGACTGCCGCAAACGCGGCATCCGCGTGCTGCCCCCGGACGTCAACGAGTCCGCCGCCACCTTCACCTGCGTCGGCGCCGATATCCGGTTCGGGCTGGGCGCGGTGCGCAATGTCGGCGAGCCGGTGGTCGAATCCATCGTGCGGGCACGGGAATCCGGCGCGTTCACCAGTTTCTCCGATTACCTGGCCAAGGCCGACGCCACCGCCTGCGCCAAGAAGGTGGTCGAATCACTCATCAAGGCGGGCGGTTTCGATTCGCTGCACCATCCGCGCCACGGCCTGTACCTGGTGCACGGCGAGGCCGTGGACGCCGCGATGGGCACCAAGAAGGCCGCGGCGCGTGGGCAATTCGACCTGTTCTCCGGATCGGTGGACGACTCAGGCGATGCCGCCGCGGTTTTCGAGGTGCCGGTGCCGGATCGGGAATGGGACACCCGGCAACTGCTGGGATTCGAGCGGGAGATGCTGGGGCTCTACGTCTCCGGACATCCGCTCGACGAGGTGGCACAGGCACTCGCGGCGCGGCGTGACACCCCGATCGCCGCGCTCGTCGAGGGCCGGGTGGGGCACGGCAGGAAGGTCGTGGTCGGCGGGCTCGTCGCCGCCGTCGACCGCCGCGTCACCAAGAAGGGCGAACCCTGGGCGATCGTGCGGCTGGAGGATCTGGAGGCGGCCGTGGAGATCCTGTTCTTCCCCGCGGCCTACGCGAGCGCGGCCACCGCCCTCACCGAGGACGCGGTGCTGCTCGTCACCGCGCACGTCAGCATCCGGGACGGCCGGATGTCGCTGCTCGGCGACCAGGTCAGCGTGCCGGAGCTGGCCGGGCTCGCGGCGGCCGGCGCGATCACCGTGACCATTCCCGTTCCGGCCTGCACACCCGCGGCCGTCCGCGGCCTCCGCGAGACCCTCCAGCACCACCCCGGACCGACCGAGGTGCGAATTCGCTTGGTGGGCAGGAAGGGCCCGCAGTTGCTCGCGATCGACCCGCGCTACCGCGTCCAGCCCTCCCCCGCCCTGATGGGCGAACTCAAGGCCCTCTTCGGCCCGGCCTGCCTGCAGTAGCGGGCCGTTACCAGCCGCGCTCGGCGAGCCGGTGCGGCTCCGGGATCTCCTCGACATTGATGCCGACCATGGCGTCGCCCAGGCCGCGCGACACCTTGGCCAGCACGTCCGGGTCGTCGTAGAAGGTGGTGGCCTTCACGATCGCGGCCGCGCGCTGGGCCGGGTTGCCGGACTTGAAGATGCCGGAGCCGACGAACACGCCCTCGGCGCCGAGCTGCATCATCATGGCGGCGTCGGCCGGGGTGGCGATACCGCCGGCGGTGAACAGCACGACCGGGAGCTTGCCGGTCTCGGCGATCTCGCGGACCAGTTCGTAGGGCGCCTGCAGTTCCTTGGCGGCCACGAACAGCTCGTCCTCGGGCAGCGACTGCAGGCGGCGGATCTCCTGGCGGATCTTGCGCATGTGGGTGGTGGCGTTGGACACGTCGCCGGTGCCGGCCTCGCCCTTGGAGCGAATCATGGCCGCGCCCTCGGTGATCCGGCGCAGCGCCTCGCCCAGGTTGGTGGCGCCGCACACGAACGGCACGGTGAACTGCCACTTGTCGATGTGGTGCGCGTAGTCGGCCGGGGTGAGCACCTCGGACTCGTCGATGTAGTCGACGCCGAGGCTCTGCAGCACCTGCGCCTCCACGAAGTGGCCGATCCGCGCCTTGGCCATCACGGGGATGGACACCGCGCCGATGATGCCGTCGATCAGATCCGGGTCGCTCATGCGCGCCACGCCACCCTGTGCGCGGATGTCGGCGGGCACCCGCTCCAGCGCCATGACGGCCACCGCCCCGGCGTCCTCGGCGATCTTGGCCTGCTCCGCGGTGACGACGTCCATGATCACACCGCCCTTGAGCATCTCGGCCATGCCGCGCTTCACGCGGGCGGTGCCGGTCGTCGGGCTGGTTTCGGGCGTAGTCACGGCAAACTCCTGATCATCGGGGTAATCGGGTCATACGGAATCGAACGACACGATTCTAGGCGGGTCGATCAGGCCACTAGATAGCCAGTCCGAGAGCACTGGACTGCCGACCACACCCGCACCCGCGAGGACCAGGAGTTCCCGCTATCTCGCCGCTACGGGACGGATGCGATCAGATCGGGTTGATCACCAGTAACTGAGCCCAGTAGGTGGCGGCCTCGTTGCCCAGATAGGGCAGCAGAAAGTCGTAGAGCAGGTAGGACATCGGCATGCGGTACTTCACCTCCAGATACCGGTTCGCCAGGGTGCGCGGTCGGCAAACCGACTCCGACCATAACCGAACATGACGTTCGCCACAGGACTTCAGTCCGGCGGCCACCCGGGGTCGGAGTTGCCGACCGCCGTGGGAGCCAGGTATTCGATGCCGAGGACGATGTCGGGGTGGATCCGGATGATCCGGTCCCGGGGTCCGGGCAAGGCGGCCGGGAGTACTCGGCGGCACCGCCGGATCTCCTCCGGGTCGGTCAGTTCCTCGGCGGCGCCGGTGACGACGACACACCAGCCGAGCAGCGTGGCCGGGTCGAGGGTGTCGGCCTCGTAGGTGACCACCTGGCGGTCGGAACTCAGCGTGGTGCCGGGGTTGGCGTAGATGACGATGGCGTCGTCGACCACGGCGTGGTTGACGGGGCGGATCGTCGGCAGGGCGTAGCGGGAGAACACCACCCGGCCGAACCGCACGCCGGACAGCAACCGCAGCGACTGGGCGGTCGACAGTTCACGTGAGCCGAGCGTTTCCTCCACGATGACCTCGGAGATCGTCGAACCTGTTGCGCCACCGATAATTCCACGTCGGCGAGGCGACGGCGCGGGAAACGCGGAACCGGGCGCGAAGTATGGGATTCCCCCGGGGGTCGACGCCTCGTCGGTGACCAACGACTCTAGCGGCCGCCGTGGGGAACCGTAGACTCGTGAGCACGTCGTTGTGCCCATCGACCTCCGAATCCCGCACCACGTCAGAGGATTCGGCTCGACAGCGAGTCAGGAGTCCGGACATGGACGATGTCCTGCTGACCGACCGGCCGACCGGTTCGATCGCCGATTCGACGCTTCCCCCGTACGGCTTGTTCACCCCCGCGCCGCCACCGTCCGGCGACGCCGTGGCCTTCGCCGACGCCAACGACCGCCTGGTCCGGCACCTGTTCGATGTCGGCTTGCAACTGCACACGCTCAGGGCGCTGTCCGGCGGGTCCGAATCGGCCACCACGGTGCTCCTCGACGACCTGGACGGGATGATCCGCGACGCGGGCCTCGCGATGCTGGCGATGACCATGGCCCGCTGAACTCAGCGGATCGAACGCACCTCCGGCTCGGCATCGCTGCCCGCGACGGCCGCCGCCTCCGGCAGCAGCTGATCGAGATGGTACGGATACACCGTCTCCCCCATGGCATCCAGTGTCACGATGTCCTCGGCGGTGCACCACTTGTCGTCGGTGACGCAGCGGCGTTCCCACACCGTCGGATTCGCGGCCCGCGGCTCGAACGCCGTGGTGCGCGCGACGAAGAACAGCTCCTCCGAACGGACCAGTTCGCCGTCGAACGGGAAGACCGCGACCCGCCGCCAGATCGGCCCGCGCAACGCCGTGGAGTCCAGCGCGCGGCCCGTCTCCTCCCACAGTTCCCGCACCGCCGCGGTGCGCAGGGTCTCCCCGGGTTCGATGCCGCCGCCGACGGTGAACCAGAACGGCAGGTCGGGCGTCTTGGGATCGTGGCCGCGCAGGAGCAGCACCCGGTCCTGCTCGTCGAGCAGCACCACGCGCGCGGAGGTGCGCACCGTGTCCACCTCGAGCCCGGTGGTGGCCGCGGCCGTGACCCGCTCGGCGATCTCGAAGTACGTAGGCAGCGGCGCGGTACCGCCCAGGTGCAGCAGCCGGACCGGACGGCGGGTGCGCAGGGCGAGGGTGTCGCGCACGGCGTCGTTGTGGAAGCGGCGGGCGATGAGCACGCGCGCCTCGGCGTCGGCCAGCTCGGCCACCAGTTGCGGCGGCAGCAGGGTGATGTCGATGCCGGTCAGCGCCGCGGCCAGCTGGTTCTCCACGGTCTCGCGATCGGTCCAGTCGGCGCGTTCGGCGCGGGCGGCCAGGGCGTGCAGGCGCCGGGCCTGCTCGCCGACGGCCTCGGACCCGGTATTGGTCAGCGCCAGCGCGACCGAGCGGGCCACCACCGCGCGGCGGGCCAGCGCCGCCTCGAGCGCGTGCCGCGCCTGATCGCTGCGCACGTGCAGGCGGTCCAGCCGATTCGCCGTCGAGTACGCCCACACGCCGGCCGCCACGATCAGCGCGGCGATCAGCGCCAGGACCAGGATCGTGGTCGCGGAGAAGGTGATCATCCGGCGGTCCTCACCCGGGTGTCGCCGACGGTCACCGTCTCGTACACCCGCAGGATCTGTTCGGCGACCACCGGCCAGTCGTATTCGCCCACAACCTGATTCGCCGCCCGGATCAGACTCTCCCGGCGGTCGGCGGCCCCGAGCAGCTCGCCGAGCGCGGCCGCCAGCCGCGCCGAATCGCCGATGGGGACGAGCATTCCCGCCGTCCCGTCGCGCAGCACCCGGCGGAAGGCGTCCAGTTCGCTCGCCACCACCGCGGTCCCGGCCGCCATCGCCTCCACCAGCACGATGCCGAAGCTCTCGCCACCGAGATTGGGCGCGCAGTACACCTCGGCGCTGCGCATCGCCGAGGCCTTCTCCGCGTCCGACACCTGCCCGAGGAAGCGCAGGTGCCCGGCCAGCTCACCGGCCTCGCGCCGCAGCCGCTCCTCGTCGCCCCGCCCGACGATCAGGATCTCGACCTCCGGGTGGCGGCGCACCAGCTCCGGCAGCGCGCCCAGCAGCACCGCCATCCCCTTGCGCGGTTCGTCGTAGCGGCCCAGGAACAGCACCGTCCCGCCCGGCCGCGGGTAGCCCTCGAGCAGCGGGGCGTGCGCGAAGGCGGGGACGTCGACGCCGTTGGGGATCTCCACCGCGTCGCCGCCGAGCGCCTCCACCTGCCAGCGCCGCGCCAGCTCCGAGACCGCGATCCGCCCGCTGATCTTCTCGTGGTAGGGCCGCAGCACCCCCTGAAAGGTGCTGAGCACCAACGATTTCGTGGTCGAGGTGTGAAAGGTCGCCACGATCGGTCCCTCGGCGATCTTCAGCGCCAGCATCGACAGGCTGGGCGCATTCGGCTCGTGGATGTGCAGCACGTCGAAATCGTTGTCGGCGATCCAGCGCCGGATCCGGTTGTAGGCGGTGGGCCCGAAGGACAACCGCGCCACCGACCCGTTGTAGGGAATGGCGACAGCCTTGCCCGCGGAGACGACGAAGGCGGGCAGCGGGGTGTCCTCGGCCGCCGGCGCCAGCACGCTGACCCGGTGCCCGCGTTCGATCAGCACCTCCGCCAGCTCCACGACATGGGACTGCACTCCACCCGGTACGTCGAACGAGTACGGGCAGACCATGCCGATTCTCATACCGCCTCGTCTCCCGCGGCCGTACCGTCCCGCGCGCTGACGTCCGCGCTCGCGCGACCGTCCGCGCCGAGTGCCGCCTGGGCCGCGGCGATCCGGGCGCGGCGGGCCTCGGAGAGGTCCGCCTCCCACATGGGCTGCAGCATGTGCCAGTCGGCGGGGTGCAAGGCGATATTCGCCGCGAACCAGTCCGCCATGGCCTGGGTTGCCGGGCCCACGCCCCGCGAAACATCCAGCGGGGCATCCGTCTTCAGACCCCACCCCTCGTTGCCCGCGGCATCGACGGTGTACCAGGCGTGCACGGGCAGCATCGCGGCGCCGGTCTCGATCGCCAGTTTGGCCGCGCCGGCGGGCATCCAGGTGCGCTCGCCGAAGAATGTCACCGGCACGCCCTTGCCGGTGAGGTCGCGCTCGCCCATCAGGCAGACGATCTTGTTCTGCCGCAGCCGCTCCGCCAGCTGCGGGAACGGCGGCTGGGTACCGCCGGTGTGCGGGAATACCTCGAAGCCCAGGCTTTCCCGATAGGCGACGAACCGTTCGAACAGCGATTCCGGCCGCAGCCGTTCGGTCACCGTGGAGAAGGTGCCGTAGTGCTGGACCAGCCACACCCCGGCCATATCCCAGTTCCCCGAATGCGGCAGCACCAGCACCGCGCCGCGCCCGCGCTCCAGCGCGGCGTCGACGTTCTCGATCCCGATCGCCGGCGGCATCAGCGGTGATCTCGCCAGCGTCGCGTGATCCAGCGTCGGCAGCCGGAACGCCTCGCGCCAGTACCGGGCGTAGGAGCGCATGCTGTCCCGGATCAGCTCGTCGGGCACGGCCATCGGGTCGACGCCGAGCACGCGAGAAAGGTTGCGGCGCAATTGGTTCGGCGTGCCGCTGCGATGCGTGGCGCGGTTCGCCCGGCGCCCGGCCCAGTCGCCCCCGACATCGAACAGGCGGCGCGCGGCGGGCTCGGGCAGGCCCCGGACCAGCCGCCACCCCGCCGCGTACGCCCGGTCGGTCAGCGTGGATCTCATACCGCTCATCCCACTGCCCCTATGCCACCGACTCCGGCGCCGCCGTTGCTCGAGCGTTCACTGCCCCTCCCCCTGCGCCCGCCCCGGCATGGCGATCACGTCGCGGGCGCCGGCGGAGTTGCGGACGGCCAAGACCCGCTGGCACACCGTGACGACGCTCAGCACGGCGAGCACGTACATCGCGAGATACACCGCGTAGGACAACCATTCGATGTCCCAGTAGCCGCCGATGCCGGTGAATCCGGCGCCGACGAGCACGATCACCAGCCGGTCCGGCCGCTCGATCAGCCCGCCGTCAGCCGACAGCCCGCTGGCCTCCGCGCGCGCCTTGGCGTACGAGATCACCTGCGAGGTCACCAGCACCACCAAAGTCGCGACGAACAGATGCTTGCTCTGCGCGTGGTAGACCGACCACCAGGCCAGCGAGCCGAAGACCGCGCCGTCGGCGATCCGGTCGCAGGTGGCGTCCAGCACCGCACCGTATTTCGTGCCGCCGCCGCGCGCCCGCGCCATCGCCCCGTCGAGCATGTCGAACATGACGAAGAACCAGATCACCATCGTGCCCCAGAACAGATGTCCGGTGGGGAACAACGTCACCGACGCCACGATCGAGGCCGTGGTGCCGATCAGCGTGACCGCATCGGGCGTGAGCCCGGTACTCACCAGCGCCTTGCCCAGGGGCGCAGTCGCTTTGGCGAATGTCTCACGACCGAAGAAGCTGAGCACGCTACTCGACGTCCTTCCACATACCGGCCAGCAGAGCCCTGGTCTCCCGTAACAGTTGCGGCATCACCTTCACTCCGCCGACAACGGTGATGAAATTCGCGTCCCCGCCCCAGCGCGGGACGATGTGCTGGTGCAGGTGGTCGGCGAGCGAACCGCCCGCCACGCCACCGAGATTCAGGCCGACGTTGAATCCCTCCGGCCGCGACACCTGCTTCATCACCCGGATCGCCCGCTGGGTGAACGCCATCAGTTCGGCGCTCTCCTCGGCGGTGAGGTCCTCGAGGTTGGCCACCCGGCGGTAGGGCACCACCATCATGTGGCCCGGGTTGTACGGGTACAGGTTGAGCACCGCGTATACCCATTCACCGCGCGCGATGACCAGGCCGTCCTCGTCGGACATCTTCGGGATCTCGGTGAACGGATGCCCCGAACTCGCGGGCTCGGCGCCCGCGTCGGTCTTGCGCGCGTCCCGGTCGGCCACGGCCCCGGTGATGTAGGACATCCGGTAGGGCGTCCACAGCCGCTGCAGGCGGTCGGGATCACCCGCGCCGGTGTCCACGATCGGCTCCGGGCGGGCCGAATCCTGGTGCGATACAGCCTCGTCCACGGTTCGCTCACTCATTCCCACCGGTCCGGATCTCGAATCCCGCCGCCGTCGGCGACGCGTTCTCGCGGCGGCGGACCCAATCCGCCACGGTGGCAACGGCATCGGCGACCGGCACGCCGTTGACCGTGGTGCCGTCGCGGAACCGGAAGCTCACCGCCCCCGCCGTCACGTCGCGCTCGCCCGCCACCAGCATGAACGGCACCTTCTGGGCGGTGTGGTTGAAGATCTTCTTCTGCATCCGGTCGTCGCTGCCGTCCACCTCGGCGCGCACGCCCGCGGCCCGCAGCCGCGCCACGACGTCCTCGAGGTGCGGCACGAAGGCGTCCGCGACCGGGATGCCGACCGCCTGGACCGGCGACAGCCATGCCGGGAACGCCCCGGCGTAGTGCTCGGTGAGCACGCCGAAGAACCGCTCGATCGAGCCGAACAGCGCGCGGTGGATCATCACCGGGCGCTTCTTGGTGCCGTCGGAGGCGGTGTACTCCAGCTCGAACAGCTCCGGTTCGAAGAAGTCCAGCTGGATGGTCGACATCTGCCAGTTGCGGCCCAGCGCGTCCTTGGTCTGCACCGAGATCTTCGGGCCGTAGAACGCGGCCCCGCCCGGATCCGGAACCAGTTGCAGGCCCGAGGTTTCCGCGACCCGCGCCAGGGTGGCGGTGGCCTCCTCCCACAGCTCGTCGGAGCCGACGTACTTCTTCGGGTCCTTGGTGGACAGCTCGAGGTAGAAGTCGTCGAGGCCGTAGTCCTTCAGCAGGTCGAGCACGAACCGCAGAATGCTGGTGAGTTCCTCGACCACCTGCTCCTGCGTGCAGTAGATGTGCGAGTCGTCCTGGGTCATGCCGCGCACCCGGGTCAGGCCGTGGATCACGCCGGACTTCTCGTAGCGGTACACCGAGCCGAATTCGAACATCCGCAGCGGCAGTTCCCGATACGACCGGCCGCGCGACCGGAAGATCAGGTTGTGCATCGGGCAGTTCATCGGCTTGACGTAGTAGTCCTGGCCGGGCTTGCGGACGGTGCCGTCCTCGTTGTACTCCGCGTCCAGGTGCATGGGCGGGAACATGCCGTCGGCGTACCAGTCCAGGTGCTTGGACACCTCGAACAGGTGGGCCTTGGTCAGGTGCGGGGTGTTGACGAATTCGTAGCCGGCCTCGACGTGCCGCTGGCGCGAATAGTCCTCGAGCTCTTTGCGGATGATGCCGCCCTTGGGGTGGAACACCGGCAGGCCCGAGCCCAGTTCGTCGGGGAAGGAGAACAGGTCCAGTTCCAGGCCGAGCTTGCGGTGGTCGCGCTTCTCGGCCTCCTCCAGCAGGTGCAGGTGAGCGTCGAGGGCCTCCTGCGACTCCCACGCGGTGCCGTAGATGCGCTGCAGGTCCTCGCGGTTCTGGTCACCGCGCCAGTAGGCGGCGGAGCTGCGGGTCAGCTTGAACGCCGGAATGAACTTGGTGGTCGGGATGTGCGGGCCGCGGCACAGGTCGCCCCACACCTTCTCGCCCGTGCGCGGGTCGAGGTTGTCGTAGATGGTCAGCTCGTTGCCGCCGACCTCCATGATCTCCGGGTCGTCGATGCCGGACTTGTCGCCGATCAACTCGAGCTTGAACGGCTCCTTCGCCAGCTCGACGCGAGCCTCCTCGACCTCGACCACCCGGCGCGAGAAGCGCTGGGCGCCTTTGACGATCTTCTTCATCCGCGATTCCAGCTTGGCCAGATCCTCGGGGGTGAAGGGACGGTCCACCTGGAAGTCGTAGTAGAAGCCGTCCTTGATCGGCGGGCCGATGCCCAACTTGGCCTCCGGGAACTCCTGCTGCACCGCCTGCGCCAGCACGTGCGCGGCCGAGTGCCGGATCACGCTGCGGCCGTCCTCGGTGTCGGCGGCGACCGGCTCGACCTCGACGTCGGTGCCGGGGATCCAGGACAGGTCCTTGAGGTTGCCCTCCGCGTCGCGCACGACGACTACGGTGTCGGGGCCCTTGGTGGGCAGGCCCGCCTCGCGCACCGCGGCGCCCGCCGTCGTCCCGGCCGGCACCCGAACGAGGGCGGTCGGGGTGGTGCGGGCTGAGGTGGTCACGGCTGCGCTCTCCTTGAGGTTCGGGCGGGCGGGCTGCCCGCTGTGTCTGCCGCGAGGATTCCCCGCGGCCGGACTCGGAAGTCCAGGCCGGACACGCGGAAGTGCCCGGCGCGACCATGCTATCGGGAGCATCCCGAGCATGTGGCGATGGACCTCGCCTGTCGCGGCCTCAGGCCCCGGCCGCCAGCCGCGCCAGGAGGGTCTGCCGCTCGGCGGCGGGACGTTTGGGACAGGACGTGCACATCTGGCAGCCCGGGACCTCGAAGACCAGGCAGCACGAGATCCGGCGGACGAAGGTGCGCGATCCGACGTCGGTGAATCGCGGCACCGGCAGCCGCCCGGCCACCTCGCGGGCCAGCCGTGCCCCGGCCTCGGCGTCTCCGGCGTCCAGCGCACGGTTGCCGATCGCGTCGGCCACGATCGCCCACAGCGACGCGGCACCCGCTCCCGAGACCTCGGCGACGGCGGGGATGATGCGCCCCAACGTCTTTCGCAGGGCGGGACCGACATCCGCCGGATCGCTCGCCCGCTCGGTCGCGTCCACGACGACGACGCGTTCCACGCCGCCGTCGGGACGGATCTCGCAGCGGAGCTGTTCGAGTTCGGGCGGAGTGGCGTCGCGGCCCTCGGCGTAGGCGGTGGCGATCGGGTCGACGAGAGAGGAGGCGGCCATGCACCACCAGAGGGTGCCCGCGACGCGGGAGTTGCCGGTGCCCCAGGAGATTCCCATGTCGGCGATGCGCTCGCTCAACCACTGCGGTCTGGTCAGCGTCGTGCCCGGTACCACCGCACCGCGCGCCGCCGCCACCGATTCCGCGACCATGTCCATCCGACTCCGTTCCCGCCGATGTGATCGAACCTCTTGATCGAACCCTCAGAACAGTGGGCTGTGCAACCAGTCCCAGTCCAGCCCGAACCAGCCGCCGACCCAGCCGAACGTGCCCAGCAACCACAGCGTCACCAGCACCACGGCCAAGGTCAGCAGTGCCCCGAGCGTCTTCACCACGAGACCCTGCCCGGCGTACCAGTCCATGACCCGGCGGTAGCGCTCCCGCGTCCATTCCAGGAGTCGATGCGCCCAGACGAATTCCGTCGCCAGAATGCCCAGCCCCGCGAACACGATCAGCCAGCCGGGCCCCGGGTACGGAATGGCGACGATCCCGGCCGCCAGCACCGCGACCCCCAGCACCCCGACCACGACCCGATAGACGAGGTTCAGCGTCGGCCGTTCGGCGACCGACGCGCGCCAGGATTTGAACTCGGAAACCACGATCACCACCCTACGGATCCGCGCCCCTCGCGCCCATGATCACCGCCCCGCGCGCCGCCCTGGGCATATCCAACATCGTCATACCCGCCCCGCGGGGGTTGTGTGGGGGGGGGGCGGGGGGGGGGGGGCTGAGCGACGACGCGGGGGGGGGGGGGAGGGCGGGGGGGGGCGGGG
>NZ_JARWOP010000154.1 GCF_029868745.1 Nocardia wallacei
GGGTGCCGCTGCAAAGCGACGAAGGAGCCAGCAGCGGCACCCGAAAACCGAGACCAAGGGCGCCGAAAACCCGCCGAAGCGAAGCGAAGGCCAAAAACACAGCAGCGTTCCCCACCCAACCCCCACCCCAGGAGCCCCCCATGCCCAAAGTCTGGTTCATAACCGGCGCATCCCGCGGCTTCGGCCGAGAATGGACCCTAGCCGCCCTATCCCGAGGCGACCAAGTAGCCGCCACCGCCCGCAACCCCAAAACCCTCCACGAAATCACCACAAAATACCCAGACAC
Organism: Nocardia wallacei; assembly: GCF_029868745.1. Taxonomy (GTDB): domain Bacteria; phylum Actinomycetota; class Actinomycetes; order Mycobacteriales; family Mycobacteriaceae; genus Nocardia; species Nocardia wallacei_B. The sequence continues at coordinate 287 of NZ_JARWOP010000154.1, forward strand.
CTTCCTCCCCCTACAACTGGACGTAACCAACCGCTCCGCAGATTTCGCCACCGTAGAACAAGCCGCCCACCACTTCGGCCACCTGGACGTCGTAGTGAACAACGCAGGCTACGGCCACTTCGGAATGATCGAAGAACTCACCGAACCCGAGGTCCGCGCCCAACTGGAAACCAACGTCTTCGGCGCCCTCTGGGTAACACAAGCCGCCCTCCCCATCCTGCGCGCCCAAGGCAGCGGCCACATCATCCAGGTGTCCAGCATCGGCGGCATCAGCGCGTTCCCGAATCTCGGCGCCTACCACGCATCGAAGTGGGCACTGGAGGGCTTCTCCCAAGCGCTCGCGCGCGAGGTCGCCCCGTTCGGCATCCACGTAACCTTGATCGAGCCAGGCGGATTCGACACCGACTGGTCCGGACCATCCGCCAAGCACAGCACCCCCAACCCCGCCTACGACGAGATCCGAGACGCCCGCAACCGCGCCCGCGCGGGCCAGCACGGCGGCGAGCCGACCGCCACCCGCCCCGCGATCCTCGCCGTCGTCGACGCCGACCAGCCCCCACTACGCCTCTTCCTCGGCGAGGCCCCCCTCACCATCGCCACCGCCGACTACGAATCCCGCCTCTCCGAATGGCGCGAGTGGCAGCCGATCGCCGCAAGCGCCCAAGGCAACTAACTGTTGCGGGGCAGGACGTTTATGACGGCCTGTAATGGTCGGCGAGCTCGTTGGCGAGGTCGTGTAAGCGAGCCTTGGCCTCGGGCGGACCGTGGACGGTGACCGACTTTCCGAACGGCAGGAGTGCTCGCACATCTTCCAGATGCAAGAACTGGATCGTGACTTGGTGGCCGTCCTGCCGTAGTCGTTGACCGAAGATCCACTTGGCTCGCTCGATCTGGGTGGGGTCGAAGGTTGCGGTGACTTCGACGACGTGCGCCCGTGCCCACCGCTCGGTGAGGGCGGCCGCGACGCTCGCCAGGGTCTGGTCCGGCCGGGTCCGTCGTGCACGATCGGTTTCCGACCAGGCCGTGATCCGTTCGAGGCGATACATCCGCGGTACCCGGTCGCAGTCGGCGACCAAATACCAGATGCCGCCTTTGGCCAGCAGCCCGTAGGGGTCCACGACCAGGTCGAGTCGCTGACGCTCGCGAGAACTGCCGTATTCGATGCGCAGCTGGCGGCCTCGCCTTACTGGACCGATCAATGCGGCGGGCGCTGTGCCGTCCGGATGTTGCTGGAGCCAAGGGCGATTGTCTACGTGCACGACTTCGGCGAGTGGGAGCAGATCCCCGATGTGTGGCCGCCGCGCACTGGTGATCTTGGCGAGCGCACGTCGGCCCTCGATCGAGGCATCGAGGTCTTCTCGCTGCTTCTCATCCAATCCGGTCAGCGTCAAATGTTCGCGTTCGCCCGGGGTGAGGCGGGTCAGATCGAGCCCCGCGCTGGGGAGAACCTGCACGCCGCCCAGCCGGCCACGTTGTGCGGACACCGGGAAGCCGGCGTCCCGAAGCCAGTTGAGGTCCCGGGTGATGGTCCGAAGCGAGACCCCCAGCGCTGCGGCAAGGTCGGAGGACGTCACGGCATCGCGAGTTTCGAGGAGCAACATCAGGGAGAAGAAGCGGTCCGGCGTCACCGTCGAAGTTTCTCAGCAAATGCGACAGGATGTGGCGCATATTCCGTTCAGGCTGTGGATGCATTGCCCACTACCTCGAAAGGAACAACTATGACCGCATCCGTCGTGACTCTCGTCTACGTGAACGACACGGCTGCCGCCGCTCGCTTCTACGGTGATCTCCTCGGCATGAGTCCGGCGTTCGAGACGCCGGGATATGTCACCTTCGACCTCGGTCCTGGCGCTGACCTGGCCTTGTGGGCAGGGCAGTTCGAGAATCTCTCCCCCGACGTCCCACGCACCAGCGAGGTCTGTCTCGCCATCGACGGTGGCCCCGACCAACTCGACGCAATCTTCAGGCAGTGGCGATCCAAGGGCATCACGATCCTGAAAGAACCTCACGACGCGGGCTTTGGCCGCACCTTCCTCGCAGCCGACCCCGACGGGAACCGGATCCGCGTCGCACCGCAGGACTGACGAAGCCCTTCTGGCAGGCGCGGCACCAGCACGTCTTTTCATGGTGCCGTGTCTGGCCGCATTTCTTATCGAGAGGCCGGATAGTGATCCACGCGAATGCGCCCCTGAGCATCGAGGGTCGCACGCGACTGATCGAGCGCTGCAAAACCAGGCCAATCGCGCATGTTGCGGCTGAGATGGGTATTTCACGCGCATGCGCATCGAAGTGGGTAAACCGCTGGCGGCGTCACGGCTGGGTGAACTCGGAGCCACGATCAACCGCCGCACCGTGTCACGCCATCTCGCGCGGCTCGGCCTCGGCACGCGCCGGTTCATCGACCCCAGCGGAGAAGGGAACCGCAAGCCGGGCAAGATCAATGCCCGCTGGCCGGGCCAGCATGATCCACCTCGACGTCAAGAAGGTTGGCCGCATCCCCGATGGCGGTGGCTGGCGCGTCCACGGCCGCGACAGCGACCAAGCCAAGTCCGCCGGCCGGGCGAAGTCAGCGGGGTGCGAGAAGCGGCTACACCTACCTGCACTCGGCCATCGACGGCTTCTCGCGGCTGTCCTACACCGAACCGCTCCCGGACGAGAAGGGGAGTCACTGCTGCGGCGTTCCTGGCCCGGGCCAAGATCTGGTTCGCCGCCCACGGCATCAACCACATCCATCGCGTGGTCACCGACAACGGCGGGTGCTACCGATCGGCAGACTTCGCTCGAATCGCCGGCAACCGATCCCGCCACCAAAAGATCAAGCCCTACACCCCGCGGCACAACGGGAAGGTTGAGCGTTACCAGCGCATCCTGGCCGAGGAACTGCTCTATGCCCGCGAGTTCACCAGTGAGGACGCTCGCACAGCAGCGATCGCGGTCTGGAACATCCACTACAACTACCACCGACCCCACAGCGGTGCCGGGGGTCAGCCGCCAGCCTCTCGGCTTCGGAGCGGCGTCACCAACGTCCAGCCCTCATACAACTAACCACCTGACCCCCGCCTCACAACTCCGCTCGGCAACACGCGTCGCTCGGGTCCACAAGCCGCGTCCGCCCAGGCATGCACTACACCACTCGAGCTAACGCACCACCCGCTCGGCAATGCGCAGCCGGCTCGTAAGGGCGAGCTGGGCTGGTCAGGTGGGGTGGGCCATGGCTCGGAGGGTTTGGATGGCTGGGCGAATGTGGTTGAGGAGGGGGGAGGCGGAGATCGGGGCGGGGGCGGGGCCGTGGGCGTGGGCCGCGAGGTTGGCGGCTAGGGAGTGGGCGCGGGCGGCGGCGGGCGCGGCCCAGGATGGGTCGCGGCCCGTGGCCAGGAGTGCGCCGAGGATGCCGGAGAGCACGTCCCCGGAACCCGCTGTGGCCGCCCAGGATCCACCTGCCTCGTTGACGTAGACCGGGCCTCCGGGGCTCGCGACGAGCGTGGCGCGGCCCTTGAGCAGCACGGTGACCTGCCATTGCTCGGCGAGTTCGCGGACCGCCGCCACCCGGTCCGGGCCGGGCTCACGACCGGTGAGCCGGGTGAATTCTCCCGCGTGCGGGGTGAGCACGACGGGTGCGCGCCGACCGGTGACCGGGGACGGGTCGTCGGCCAGCATGGTGAGTCCGTCGGCGTCCACAACCACCGGCAGGTCGGTCGCGAGGATCTCCGAGAACCGTTGGCGCGCGGCGTCGTCGGTGCCCGCGCCGGGGCCGAACACCCATGCCTGCACCCGCCCGGTCTCCGAAACGGATTGCGCCGCAATGACCTCCGGGAAGTGCGCGAGCACCTCCGCGGCTCCGGTCCCGGCGTATCGGACCATCCCGGAGGTCGCGGCCACCGCACCGCCGGTGGACAGCACCGCCGCGCCCGGATATCGCGCACTGCCCGCGCAGATTCCGACCACACCCTGGCTGTACTTGTCGTCCGGCGCGTCGGGTACCGGCCATGCCGCGCCGATCGAGACCGGTTCCAGCGCAGCCAGATTCGGTTCCGGCAGGGTCAGGCCGATCGGCACCAGCTCGATTCGGCCGCATCGCGGAGCAGCCAGCGCATGCACCGGTTTGTATGCGCCGAACGCCACCGTCACGTCGGCGCGCACCGCCGGACCGTCGACGGCGCCGGTATTCGGGTCGACGCCGCTCGGCAGGTCCGCGGCAATGATCGGAACTTCCACCGCCGCAACCAGTTCGGCCGCCTGTGGACGCAGCGCACCCCGTCCCGAGATGCCGACGATTCCGTCGACCACCAGATCCGGCTCGCCCAGATCGGTGCGGATCCGACCACCGGTACGGCGCAGGGCGGCAAGGCCTTTCGCGTGCGCTCGTTCCGGCGAGAGCAGCACCGCCGACACCGCGACACCGCGACGGCGCAGCATCGATCCGGCCCACAGCGCGTCACCGCCGTTGTCGCCGGATCCCACCAGCAGCGTCACCGCACGCCCGGCGACACCTCCGGTTCGCTCGCGCAGCTCGGCGGCGACGACCTGGGCCAGACCGTGGGCCGCCCGCCGCATCGGCACCCCGTCGGCGACGCGCTTGAACAGCTCCGCCTCCGCCGCCCGCACTTCATCGGCGGTGAAGTACCCGCGGACCGTCGGTGCGGTCATGCTCGCCTCCTACCTGCCCGCGGCATCGTGCGGGCCGACTCGGTAATCCGCAACGAGTGCAGAGTACGCCCGCCGACCGCGGCTACTACGCTGTCCCGCATGTCGACTGCTACCTCCGCGCGCGTCCTGGTCACCATGCTCGCCGCGGCGGGCGTGCTGCTGGCCGGGTGCGGTTCGGGTGACTCGGAGAAGACGCCGAATCCCGCCACGGCATCCACCGCGTCCGGCTCGTCGGCTCCCACGACGGACGCCCCGCAGTCGGCGGTGACGGTCCGGGTCGACAACATGGCATTCTCCCCCTCGTCGGTCACCATCACCGTCGGTGGCACCGTGACCTGGAAGTTCTCCGATTCGGCCCCGCACGCGGTACAAGGGATCGGCGACGCGGCCATGGGTCTGAACAGCCCGATCTTCCGAGACGGCGAGTGGAGCCACACCTTCACCACCCCCGGCACATACCGCTACCTGTGCCCCCTGCATCCCGACATGCGCGGCACCGTCACCGTCCAGTAGCGGGGATCTCGCCGCGCGGGAGAATTGCGAATCCCCTTCAGACAGGCCGATATTCGCGTGACCGCGCGCCGAGGGCCGAGGTGTTGAGCGCCTGCACCGCGGCGACCAGAGGGGCCAGTTCCGGATCGGCGGCGGCTTGGCGGAGCGCACCTGCCAGTGCGTCGTCGTAATCGGGGCGCGCCTTCTCGAGCAGTTCGAGACCGGTCGCCGTGACGTCGGTGTAGATGCCGCGGCGGTCGTCGGGGCAGAGATAACGCTGTAGTAGGCCCCGATCCTCCAGCCGGGTGACCAGGCGCGTCGTCGCGCTCTGGCTCAGCGCCACCGAGTCGGCCACCTGATTCATGCGCAGGTGCCCGCCCGGCCCGTCGTGCTGACGGCTGAGCACGGTGAGCACCGAATACTCGCGGACGCTCAGCTCATGGGTCTGCAACGCGCGTTCGAGGTGCGCCTCGATCCGGTCGTGCAGCACCGACAGCGCGCACCAGCCATCCGCCAGGCCGGTCAGCGCGGCATCCGCTGTCATGGGTTCCTCCTGAGTACGGGTGTCTCACCAGGATAGCCACTCAATGCAATAGCCAGCGCTTGCAATTATCAGGCGTATGCAATTATTGTTGACGCCTGTAAAGCTCGTTCGCAACATCGCTAGGGAGGCCGTGGCCATGCCGCTCGCTCTGTTCGCCCTGACGCTCGGGGCATTCGCCATCGGCACCACCGAATTCATCGTGGTCGGCCTGCTCCCGGGCATCGCCGACAGCTACTCCGTCACCATTCCGACCGCCGGGTGGCTGGTCACCGGGTATGCCCTCGGCGTCCTGGCCGGCGCGCCGATCATGACCGGGCTCGGCACCCGCGTCTCACGCAAGCGCATGCTGCTGGCGAGCCTGTTGCTGCTCATTGCGGGCAATGCCCTCTCGGCAATCGCTCCGACTTTCGGGCTCATGCTCACCGGGCGCATCGTCGCCTCCCTGGCGCACGGCGCGTTCTTCGGCATCGGATCGGTGGTCGCGGGCACCCTGGTCGGCCCGGATCGCCGGGCCGGGGCGATCGCCATCATGTTCACCGGCCTCACCGTCGCCACCGTGCTCGGTGTGCCGCTGAGCACCCTGCTCGGCCAGCACTTCGGGTGGCGGCTGGCGTTCACACTGGTCGCCCTGGTCGGCGTGATCGCTTTCGCCGGTGTGGTCGCCCTCGTGCCCGACCGCCCCGCGCCCCGCGACGCCCGGCTGCGGCACGAACTGGCCGTGCTGAAGAATCCCCAGGTGTTGCTGGCGATGGCCATGACCGTGCTCGGATTCGGCGGAGTCTTCGCCGCGATCACCTACCTCGCGCCGATGATGACCGACGTCACCGGATTCGCCGAGGGCACGGTCACCTGGATCATGGTGCTGTTCGGCCTGGGCTTCCTCATCGGCAATCTGATCGGCGGCCGTTATGCCGACCGGCATCTGATGCCGATGCTGTATCTCACGCTCGGGACGCTGGCGGTGGTGCTCGGCCTGTTCACCCTGACCGCGCACAACAAGATCGCCGCCGGGATCACGGTCCTGCTCATCGGCGCACTGGGCTTCGCGACCGTGCCACCGCTACAGAAGCGGGTGCTCGACCAGTCCGCCGGCGCGCCCACGCTGGCCTCGGCGCTCAATATCGGCGCGTTCAACCTCGGCAACGCCCTGGCCGCGTGGCTGGGCGGCCTGGTCATCGCCGCGGGCTTCGGCTACACCGCGCCCAACTGGGTCGGCGTGCTGCTGTCCGGCAGCGCGTTGGGATTGGCCGTGCTGTCGGGCGCGCTGGAACGGCGCTCGACCGCGAAACAGCCTGTCCCCGTTGGTCAGTACGCCGAGAAGACGTTATCGATGGAACCGTAGCGGTGCGCGGCGTAATTGCAGGCCGCGGCGATATTGGCGACCGGGTCGAAGATGTCCCACGACGTCCCGTCCACATGGAACGCCGCGAAGGTCGGGTCGATGACCTGCATGAGCCCCTTGGACGGGATACCGGCCGCGGCATTGGAGTCGTACAGGTTGATCGCCGCCGGATTACCGCCCGACTCCCGCATGGCATTGCGGTAGATGCCGTCGTAACTGGCCGGGATGCCGCGCTGCCCGAGGATGTGCAGGGCATTGCGGATCCAGCCGTCGAGGTCGTTCGCGAAGATCGGCGGCAGTAATTGCGGAATCGGCTGCGGCATCGGCTGGATGAACTGCTGCAACTGGTCCTGCTGCGCCTGCGGCAGTTGCTGCTGCCACTGCGCGGCCTGCAGCTGCGCCTGCTGTGCGGGTTCCTGCAGTTCCGGCGGTACGCCCGCGATCGGAGTCTCGGCGTAGGCCTGCGCGGGAATGGCCACGACGGCGGCGAAGACGGCGAGCGGTAACAGTTTTCGTACATACATGATGAAGGGCTCCGACAGCGCGGCGGTACCACACCGGGGCCCCTGGCTACCGGCGTCGTTGTTGCGCTGTTTTCTTTTGTGACTTGTGTTGGGGGATTCGGCGGATCACCGCACGCGACAAACAGACTTGCGGTCTGTTATCTGGCACATCACAGACTGATTGCGAAAGGTGAACGTAATCTGAACTGACAGTGAACTCTGGGTTCTATTATCCTGAGAGAATTCCTCCGACCAGCACCGACCGAGATCTCGGCCACATCACAGCTTCGGCGCTGTTCGTGAGAACCAGATTTGCCCGGAAGTGCCGGTCGGCTTATTCGACCGTGACCGACTTGGCCAGATTCCGCGGCTTGTCGATGTCGTAGCCACGCGCCTGCGCCACCTCGGCGGCGAACACCTGCAACGGAACGGTCGACAGCAGCGGCTGGAAAAGCGTTGGCGCGGCGGGGATTTCGATGAGGTGATCGGCGAACGGCCGCACCGTGTCGTCGCCCTCCTCGGCGATCACGATGGTGCGCGCGCCGCGCGCCTGAATCTCCCGGATATTGCTGAGCAGCTTGGAATGCAGCACCGCCCGGCCCTTCGGCGACGGCATCACCACGATCACCGGCAGGCCCTCCTCGATCAGCGCGATCGGGCCGTGCTTGAGTTCACCGGCGGCGAAACCCTCGGCGTGCATGTACGCCAGTTCCTTCAGCTTCAGCGCGCCCTCCAGCGCCACCGGGTAACCGACATGGCGACCGAGGAACAGCACCGTCGGCACGTGCGCGAACTGCCGGGCGATGGCCCGCACCTGCGGCGCCGTCTCCAATACCCGAGCCACCAGCTTCGGCATCGCCTCGAGTTCGCCGAACTCGCGGGCGACCTCGTCGGGGTACTTGGTGCCGCGCGCCTGCGCGAGGGCGAGGCCCACCAGGTAATTGGCGGTGATCTGCGCCAGGAACGCCTTGGTGGACGCCACCCCGATCTCGGGTCCGGTCCGCGTGTAGACCACGGCGTCGGATTCGCGCGGGATCTGCGCGCCGTTGGTATTGCAGATGGCGAGCACGCGGGCCTTCTGTTCCTTGGCGTGCCGCACCGCCTCCAGGGTGTCGGCGGTCTCGCCCGACTGGGAGATCGCCACCACCAGCGTCGAGCGGTCCAGAACCGGGTCGCGGTAACGGAATTCGCTGGCCAGCTCCACCTCGACCGGCACCCGCGTCCAATGCTCGATCGCGTACTTGGCCAGCAGGCCCGCGTGATACGAACTGCCGCAGGCCACGACGAAGACCTTGTCGAACTCGCGCAACTCCTGCTCGGCCAGGCGCTGCTCGTCGAGCAGGATGCGGCCGTTGGCGAAATGCCCGATCAAGGTTTCGGCGACGCCGGTCGGCTGCTCCTCGATCTCCTTGAGCATGAAGTAGTCGTGGCCGCCCTTCTCGGCCGCGGCCAGATCCCAGTCGATGGTGAAGGGGCGGGTGCGTACGCCGACGGTGTTGCCGTCGAAGTCGGTGACCTCGTAGGAGTCGGCGGTGATCACCACCGCCTGGTCCTGTCCCAGCTCGACGGCCTCGCGGGTGTGCTCGATGAAGGCGGTCACATCGGAGGCGATGAACATCTCGCCCTTGCCGACGCCCACCACCAGCGGCGTGGAGCGGCGCGCGGCCACGATCGTGCCGGGATGGTCGGCGTGCGTGAAGACCAGCGTGAACGCGCCCTCCAGCCGGCGCAGCACGGCCAGCGCGCTGCCGACGAAATCGCCGGCGGTGGGCCCGGCGGCGTAGGCCCGCGCGACCAGATGCACCGCGACCTCGGTATCGGTGTCGCTGCTCAGTTCCACGCCGGCGTCCTCGAGTTCGCCGCGCAGCGGGGCGAAGTTCTCGATGATGCCGTTGTGCACCACCGCGACCTTGCCGGTGACATCGCGATGCGGGTGCGCGTTGCGATCGGTCGGGGCGCCGTGGGTGGCCCAGCGGGTGTGGCCCATGCCGGCGCTGCCCAGGAACCGCTCGATACCCGTCTCGGCCAGCTCGGCCTCCAGATTGGCCAGCCGACCGGCCTTGCGCTCCACCGCGATGGCGCCCGCGCCGTCCAGGATCGCTACTCCCGCGGAGTCGTACCCCCTGTACTCCATGCGGCGCAGCGCGTCCACGACGACGCCGAGCGCGTCCCGGTACCCGACGTAGCCCACGATTCCGCACATGGTGCCTCAGCGTACTTGGAGCCGAGACGCGCAGCGACGCCGCCGCAGGCCGATTGGTGCGCCGGAATAGGTCGGTGACCACGCACGCTCGTTCCGGGCAGCAAGCCGTCACGTTCGCTCGCCGCGGGCGGAACGGACGCCATGGCCGCACTGAAACGCCGGAAGAGTGCGTTCATCCGATAAGTTCGTCCACGTGTCGGCGTCTGTGAAATCGCTTCTGAGCAAACTCAGTACCCCCGGACCGCATCGGGTGCTGCGCGGCAATCTCGGTATCGCGGGGCAGCCGGGGGTGGTGTTCACCCCGGAGACCGGGCTCAATCTGCCCGCGGTCGTATTCGGCCACGGCTGGCTGGCCGGTGTGGGCAACTATCGGAAGTTGTTGGAGCACCTCGCGTCGTGGGGTTTCGTGGCGGCCGGACCGGATACCGAGCGCGGACCGATCCCGTCCCACCTGAACCTCGCCACCGACCTGCTGACCACGCTCGACATCTGCACGGGCGTGCGCCTGGGCAACGGTTCGATCAGCGTGCACCCCGACAAACTGGCCTTGGCCGGACACGGCATGGGCGCCGGGGCGGCCGTGATCGCCGCCGCGCAACGCCAGGTCGCCGCCGTCGCGGCCCTCTTCCCCGCCCCGACCGCCCCCGCCGCGGAATCCCTCGCCCCCGACATCGAGGCCCCCGCTCTCATCCTCGCCGCCGAGGACATCGATGCCGTCAGCTCCAACGCCCTCTCCTTGGCCACCGCCTGGGGCGGCCCCATGGCCCTGCGCACCGTCGACAAGTCCACTCACAACGGCATAGCCTCGGGCCGCCGCGCACTCGCGGCCCTCGGCGCCGCGAAATACGAACCCCGGACCGACCGCATAGTCCGCGGCCTCCTCGTCGGCTACCTGAACTACCAGCTACTGGGCGACAAGACCTACCAGCCCTTCGCCGACCCCGACGAGCCCATCCCCCACACCCAGCCCGTCGACCCGCACGCCGCGAGCGAGGAGGAGCCGGAGCGTCCGTCGAAACTCCAACTCCTGCAGGCTGTGCAGACGCTGCGGAAGTAGGGGACACCGGCTGTTTCGAACGATCTCGGCACGCACGGAACCGGGGAGCCGTCGAGAACGTCAAACCCTTCGAACAGCCACGCTATGTGGTGCCGCTCGAGCCTGGCAGCGCCGATGGTCGGTCTGTCATGATCGTAGGACCGCGGCCGGCCCTGGGTGGCCGGTTCTCTGTGGAATCGGGAGATGAGGAGGGGGCCGTGCTGATCGACCCGCAGTCCGTACTGAACATGGCGAAAACGTTGGAGCCCAGCGTCGACGCGACACAGAACCACGCGACACAGATCGCCGGCGTCGGTTTCGACGCGAGCCACACCGGTCAGGATTACCAGGACGAAGGGCAGAAGCTCGCCGCGGGCGTCGACAACATCGTCGGAATGCTGCAATCGTGGTCGCAGGCGTCCGACGCCACGGTAGCGGCGATGCGTCAAGCGGTGACGGCGATTCAGACGCAGGAGCAGCAGAACACCGACGGTCTCGGCCAAGCGCCCGAAGGTTCGGGTACTGCATGACCGGCGCCCAGCAGTACCGGCAGGCTTATCAGCGGGATTTGACGGCCGCGCGAGATGCGCTGGGCCGTTTCCTGCGGGACGACGGCACCAACGTCTTCGACAAGAAGATCTGGAACGATACGGTCAAGGCCACCGGTGCGGACGTCAACGCTCTACTGAATTCCGCGGCTCCGGGTCTGCAATGGTTCGAGCGGGCGCTGATCCGATATCACCGTTGCGGTGACATCGGCCTGCCGGGGTTCGATGAATTCGCGGTGCCCGCACTGGCCGTGGGCGGGGAAACGCTCGGCGGCGAGACCATCAAGACGCGGGACGACCCCGGCAAGGAGATTGTTCGGCTGGAGGGCAAGTGGTACGACCAACAGCGGAGCATGAACCTCGCCAGTCTGCGCGATTTGTCGAGCCAACTCGGATTGGCCTCGACCGCAAACGGTACGCAGGTCTCCGCCAGTGAGATCACACAGGATCTCAACGGCGTCGCCCAAGCGGTGCCGGAGTACTGGCAAGGTCAATCCGGCGGCGCCACACAGGACCACCTGGCGGGTTTCCATGCCCATGCCGACCAGCAGACCCAATACCTGCAAGCGGTGACAGCCGCGTTGAACGGCCTGCCGGAGGTGCTCCTGCAGATCGTCAGCGACAAGGCGAATTTCATCGCCGGGTTCAACAGCGAGCAACTGCCGGTCGCCGGACATGCGATGCGCGTCGGGGACGAGGACCCGGTGAGCACGATAATCACGGTGGCGGCGGGACAGGGGACGCACAATTCCCTGACCACCGATAGGGAAGTGGTGGTGGAGCAGTTCCACCTCAACACATATACGAACGCCGACGGTTACGACAAGTTGATCGCCGACACCTGCAAACAATGGCTGACCGATCATTTCCGCCCGGCGGTGCAGGAGGCATTCAAGGCCTTCGTCCACCAGTGCGCGCTCGCCGACTACTACATCCGTCAGGCGTACAAGCCGGTAATCACCCTGCTCGACAGCCACGACACCACACCGTTCCCCGCGCCCGCCCAACCGGGCCCTTCCACACCCGGCCCCTCCACGCCCGGCCCTTCTACTCCCGGTCCCTCCACGCCCGGCCCGTCCACTCCCGGTCCGAGCACCGCGCCCGCCGCCACCCAACCAGCCTCGACGACACCGGCGGCCACGACGCCCGATCTCAGTTCGGTGCTGTCCGGTCTGGGCCAGCTCTCCAGCGTCGGCCAGACCGTGGGTCAGCTGGCCACGCAGGGGATCAGCTCGCTGTCGGGAGTCATTCAGCAGAGTCTCGACGGAGTGCTCGGACAACAGGATGTCTCGCAACAGGTTTCGGGCAGTCCGACGGATGGCAGTGCCGCCCCGAAGCCGTCGGCGGAGTTCGATCTGGCTGGTAAGCACCTGAAGTTCGAGATGGGGCCGAACGGCGAACTGCAAGTGGTCACGACCGACGGTGGCGGCCAGGACACGAAATACGAGCTGAAACTAGATGAGCAGGGCAGGCCGACGATCGCTGTCGCAGGCCAGTCTCCGGAAGCTCCGCAGGGCGAGAATCCGGCCGGTGCGCCCGCACCCGGCGGCCCACCGCCCGGCGACCGGCACGGCGAGGGACAGCCTGCCGAACCGGCCGACCAGCCACCGCGGGGGCAGCAACCACCGCAGCAACCGCCCACGCCGGGGCCTCAGCACCCCGGCGAGCAACCGCCGCAGGCGACGGGCGATCAGAACGCCCATCAGCCTCCGCCTCCTGCTCAGCAAGCACCGCCGCCGAAGGTGGCCCCGCCCAGTTATCGCCCCGTGGGCAATCAAAGCGGGCCACCGGTCGCCTCACCCGCCCAGCCGATCGACAGCGGCGCGGAATTGTCGGAAGCGGGCCCACTGTGAACTTCGCGGAAACCGGCCGATTCCTGATGGCTCGGCCATCGGCGGTTGTCGACCGAGATAGGTGACACGGCAATGGATTATCAGGCGGAGATGGACCGAATCCTCGCCGACTACAGGACAGCGGCCCGCGGCGTGCAGAGCGAGTTCTTCGAGGCCGATGAGCGGACCACTCAAGGCGGCGCGGCGGTCTTCGAAGAGCTTCGGCAAGAGGTGAATCAGCCCGAGCCGCAACCGGAAACGCCGGAGGAAGCGGCGGCACGCGAAGCCCGAGAAGAACACGATCGGCTGCTGCGTGACGCCGCCGAGCGAGCACGTGCCGCGGCCGCGGAGCGGACGGGGCAACCCCCGTCCGGCCGGAAAGGGTATGTGCTGCCGTCCGACTGGACCGATGAGGACGAAGCCCGGATGGAAGGCTACGGTCCACCGGACTCCTGGCTGCGCTAGTTCCCGCGCCGGAGCGGCGGCACTCCCCTACTTCCCCAACTCCCCCTTGTCCGTACGGACCCACTCACTCGTCCCGTCGGGATGCTGGTGGAATTCCCATGCGGCATAGGCCCCGTCGCGATCGATGGTCTTGACGTGGTCGGCGGTGCCGTCGTGGTCCATGTCGGTCCAGATGTCGGTGCCGTTGGGGGTTTGGATGGATTCGGTGTCGGGTATGCCGTCGGCGTCGATGTCCTGGGTGGGGTGGTGGAGTTCGACGGCACCGAGACCGCCGAGATCGGAGTGCGCATCGACGTCCGGCAGGTGCAGACCCGGCAGATCGTCCGATGTCATCATGTGCGGCTCCTCGAGGACGTGCGGCGGATGTCGCTCCATCCTGACATCCGCCGGGCCTCTCGCGCAGCCCCGCTGTGGATAACTGTGCCCGCCGGAGCGAGATGACGCCCGGCCTCGCTCGTTGCCTGTGGATAACAGCGTGCGGTCAGCCCTTCGGAATGACCAGCCACAGAATGATGTAGAGGATGAACTGCGGCCCGGGCAGCAGGCACGACAGCACGAACAGCAGGCGCACCACGGTGGCGCTCCAGCCGAAGTATTCGGCGAGGCCGCCGCAGACGCCGCCGATCCACTTGTCACTGCGGGATCGGGTGAGGCGGCGGGTGGGGGCGGTCATGTCGGTTCTCCTTCTCTCGTTCGCTACGTCTCCACTCTGCGCCGATCCGGGCTCCACCGGCATCGGGCGCCGGACCTATCCACACCCTGATTTTTCCCGGGCCGGACTCAGGGTCCGACCCCGAGCACGGCAGACTCTTCGGGGTGAGCGAACCGAAACCCGGATGCGGGCGGCCCCTGCGCGCCGAGGCGCGGCCGTGAGCGCCACCCTGCACGCCCGCGGCCTGGCGGCCGGTCACGGCGAGCGCACGCTGTTCAGCGACCTCGATCTGGTGCTCGCGCCGGGTGACGTGATCGGCCTGGTCGGGGTGAACGGCGCGGGCAAATCGACGCTGCTGCGGATGCTGTCCGAGCGCACCGCGCCGACGGGCCGGATCACGCTGAGCCCACCGGACGCGACGGTCGGCTACCTCGCCCAGGAGCCCGAACGCGTGCCCGGCGAGTCGGTCATGGGCTTCCTGACCCGGCGCACGGGAGTGGCCGCGGCACAACGGGTGATGGACGCCGCGGCGGAGCAACTCGCGGCGGCCGACGCATCCGGCGACGAATACACCCCCGCGCTGGAACGCTGGCTGGCGCTCGGCGGCGCCGACCTGGAACCGCGCGCCGAGGAGACCGCCGCCGACCTGGGCCTGATCGACAGCCTCCCGGACGGCCTGGACACCCTCATGACGGCCCTGTCGGGTGGCCAGGCCGCGCGCGCCGGGCTGGCCTCGGTGCTGCTGTCCCGCTTCGACATCCTGCTGCTGGACGAGCCCACCAACGACCTCGATCTGGACGGCCTGGACCGGCTGGAGCGCTTCGTCACCGGCGTGCGGGTGCCGCTCATGGTGATCAGCCACGACCGAGAATTCCTGGCGCGCACCGTGAATCGGATCGTGGAACTCGATCTGGCACAGCAGCAGGTGGGTGACTACGACGGCGGCTACGAGGCCTACCTGGCCGAACGCGAGATCGCCCGCCGGCACGCGCGCGAGGCGTTCGAGGAGTACGCCGACACCAAGTCAGCCTTGGAGACCCGGGCGGTGACGCAGCGCAACTGGATGGAACACGGCGTGCGCAATGCCCGCCGCAAGGCGCGCGACCCGCGAAAGGTGGACTCGGACAAGGCCGGTCGCAAGATGCGCGCGGAATCCACCGAGAAGCAGGCCTCGAAGGTGCGTCAGACGCTGCGCCGCATCGAGCGGCTGGACGCGGTCGAGGAGCCGCGCAAGGAGTGGGAACTGCGAATGTCGATCGCCGCGGCGCCGCGCAGCGGAACGGTGGTCGCCACCGTGTCCGGCGCCACGGTGACTCGGGGCGATTTCACACTGGGACCCGTTACGGCACAAGTGGATTGGGGCGACCGGATTGTGCTGACCGGCGCCAACGGATCCGGCAAGTCGACGCTGCTGGGCTTGTTGCTGGGCCGGATCCGACCGGACGAGGGATCCGCGTCACTCGGCTCGGGTGTCGCGGTGGGCGAGGTGGACCAGGCGCGCGGCCTGTTCCGCGGAAGTGCCACGCCGGCAGATACTTTCGCCTCCGAGGTGCCCGACTGGACCGATGCCGACATCCGCACCCTGCTGGCGAAGTTCGGCCTGCGCGGACCACATGTGGTGCGCGCCAACGACACCCTGTCCCCCGGGGAGCGCACCCGTGCCGCCCTCGCTCTGCTGCAAGCGCGCGGCGTGAACCTGCTCGTACTCGACGAACCCACCAACCACCTCGATCTGCCCGCCATCGAACAGCTGGAGCAGGCGGTCGAATCCTTCACGGGCACACTGCTGTTGGTCACCCACGACCGCCGGATGCTCGACAGCGTCCGCGCCACCCGCCGCTGGCGAATCGAAGGCGGCCTGCTCACCGAGGACAGGTGACCGAACCGGCTGCCTGGGTCACGCCCCCGATCACCGGGCATCGTTGCCGGCTTTCTACACGCCTGGTTCTGACCGCCGATCGGAACGTTCCCGCGCGGTCGGATCGGACCCCGCCTCGTCGGACGGCTTGTGCCACAACAAGAAGTAGCGCCAGAACAGGACCCGTCGCACCCGGACACCGGGGAGCACCGACTCCGCCACGCGCCGCGCCTCGCGGGTGGTGAGGGGCGGGTCGAGCACGACCGGCATCGCGGGATCGTCTGCGGCGGCGAACCAGCGGTCACCGGTCAGCTTGCGCAGCACGAGGAATACGACCGCAAGGAACCTGTGACCGAGCGCCGCCGCGACCTCGAGCGGCAGTTCGCGCGGGTCGTACCGAGGCAGCGCCACCGCGGCGAGAACACCGCCGGGTCGCAGGGCACGAGCCAGGACGGGCAGCGCGTCCTCGAGCGGCAGGTGGTGCAGCGCGGTGACCGAGACTATCGCGTCGTACTCCGCGTCCGGAAGTTGCCGTTCGAGTACGTCATCGAGGAGGCAGGTGACGTTCTCGGGCACCGTCGCACGCGCACGGTCGATCATCTCCGGGGAACGGTCCAGGGCGTCGACCCGCTCGGCGCGCCGGGCGAGTTCGGCCGCGAACTCGCCCGCGCCGCAACCGACATCCAGGACGTGACGACACGGTCGTGGCCGCTGCCGAATTAGCAGCCCGTGATATAAAGCGTTTTGGCTCCAGGCGAATTCGGTCACGCGCCCCACAAATCCAGCCCTGACACTAGGCGAGTAACCCCCTCACCACCACCCCCCCCCGCACACCTCGAACGTCTCGCGGACCGCGGCGCACACCAGCGCCTGCGCTCGTGCCGCGTCGGTGCCGAACCGCCGGCCCCACCACACCGGATCGGGTCCGGCCCAGGCGATTTC
>NZ_JARWOP010000155.1 GCF_029868745.1 Nocardia wallacei
CCCCCCCCCCCCACCACCCCCACACCCCCTCTACCCTCCGCCACCTACCCCCCCGGCTGCCGGGCGGCGTACAAAAAAACACCACAAAAAAAACAACCCCCCCCCCCCCCCCGCGGGGGGCGCCCCCCTTCGGACGGTCGATGTAGTGTCGCCCGGCAGGATCGGCGTCAGCTCGAGACTTCTGCGTTCTCGCGCTCTTCGTCGTCGACGAGCTCGTTCTCCTCGGTCTTGACCTCGGGGATGGCCTTCTGGCGTCCGGAACCCGACTGCTTGCCGGACAGCGAACGCTGCTCCGGAGCGCCGTCGAGCAGCTCGCTCTCGCGGTTGACTGCGGCGAGCATGGCCGGGACGGAATCGAGCTGGCCGCGAATTCCCAAGAGCTGGGCCAGGACTCGGCCGCGCAGGACGCGCATTTCCTCGGCCAGCTCCTTGGCGTGGGCGATCTTGCGATCGGCCTGCTGGGTGGCGGAGGTGACCAGACGGTTCGACTCGTCGGTCGCGTCCTTGATGCGCTGGGCGGCCTCGGAGCGGCTGCTGGCCTCGAGCTCCTCCATGGCGCGGGTGAGCTTGGTGCGCCGCTCCGCCATGGTGACCTCGAAGTCCTGCTGGGCGGCCTTGCGCTTGGCCTCGGCCTCCTTGGTGATCCGCTCGGCCTCGGCGTTGGCGGCCTCGAGGATCTTCTTGGACTCCGAGCGCGCGTTGGCGAGGGTCTGCTCGAACTCGACCTCGAGCGCTTCGCGCTTCTCCTTGGTCTCGGCGAGCAGCGACTCGTACTTGCCACGCATCTCGGTGGCCTGCTGCTCGGCGATCGAGATCATCTCGGCGGCCTCGGCCTGCGCCTGGGCGCGGACCTCGGAGGCCTCGTCGGAAGCGAGGCGGAGCATGCGCGAGATGCGATCGCTCATGCCCTCGGCGGTGGTCGGGGGCACCGACAACCGGTCGACTTCCTTACGCAGCTCATCGATTTCGTCGCGCGCGTCCTCCAGCTGGGCGGCGAGATTTCGGGCCTGGGCTGCGGCGGCGTCGCGATCTGTGGCGGTGACCCTTAGTTCAGCATCGAATCGGTCAAAGTAATTGCGCACCTCATCGCGGTCGTAGCCCTTTCGGACTACGGTAAACGGCAACGCGACGAAGCGATTGCGATCGGGCTCAGTGGACGACATGCCCCACAAACTACAGCCTGTCGGCCCACGATGGTGAGCCGACCGCGAATGTCGTTACGACAAGTTTCCCCGGTCGGAATCCGATACTAGTGAGTAGGATTCGGCGCCGGCTCGACGAGCTCGATGAGCACACCTCCAGCATCCTTCGGGTGTACGAAGTTTATCCGGGAATCGGCGGTTCCGCGGCGAGGCGCGTCGTACAGCAAACGCAGACCTCGCGAGCGCAGGAAAGTAGCCACGGCCTCGATGTCGGTGACGCGATACGCGAGTTGCTGGAGTCCGGGGCCGTTGCGATCGATGAACTTGGCGATCGTGGACGTCTCGTCGACCGGGGCCAGCAACTGCAGAGCAGTCGAGTCGTCACCGGCGCCGGGCAGCGACAGCATCGCCTCGTGTACCCCTTGGGCCTCATTGACCTCGCGGTGGGTTTCGACCATTCCGAGATGTTCGGAGTACCACTCGACGGCGGTGTCCAGGTCGGGAACGGCGACGCCGACGTGGTCTACGGCGATGACGTAATCGGCGGGGATGAATTCGGGCGTATCGGTAGTACTCACCCTTCGAACGGTAGCGCGGACCTGCATGGTGCTGCCGGGACGGCACCGGTTACCGTGGAGTACGGCGTTCTCACTTACGAAGCGAGGTACATCGTGACTACCACCTCCGTCATCGTCTCCGGCGCGCGTACTCCGGTCGGCCGGCTGCTGGGTGGCCTGAAGGGCTTCAGCGGTTCGGATCTGGGCGGTTTCGCGATCAAGGCGGCGCTGGAGAAGAGCGGCGTGCGGCCCGACCAGGTCGATTACGTGATCATGGGCCAGGTGCTCACCGCCGGTGCGGGGCAGATCCCGGCCCGGCAGGCCGCGGTCGCCGGTGGCATCCCGATGGATGTGCCCGCGCTGACGCTGAACAAGGTGTGCCTGTCCGGCATCAACGCAATTGCCTTGGCGGACCAGCTGATTCGCGCCGGCGAGTACGAGATCGTCGTGGCCGGCGGCCAGGAGTCGATGAGCCGGGCGCCGCACCTGCTGGAGAAGAGCCGCGAGGGCTTCAAGTACGGCGACGTGACGCTGCGCGACCACATGGCCTTCGACGGCCTGCACGACATCTTCACCGATCAGGCCATGGGCGCGCTGACCGAGACCCGCAACGACGCGGGCGGGAGCAGGGTGGGAACGGACACAGACCACATCAGCCGCGAGGATCAGGACGCCTTCGCCGCCGCGTCGCACCAGAAGGCCGCCGCGGCTTGGAAGAACGGCCTGTTCGAGGACGAGGTGGTGCCGGTAGCGGTGCCGCAACGCAAGAGCGACCCGGTCCTGGTATCCGAGGACGAGGGCATCCGCGCCGACACCACGGTGGAATCGCTCGGCAAGCTGCGCCCCGCGTTCCGCAAGGACGGCACCATCACCGCCGGCTCGGCCTCGCAGATCTCCGACGGCGCCGCCGCGGTAGTCGTGATGAGCAAGGCCAAGGCGGAGGAACTCGGCCTGAGCTGGATCGCCGAAATCGGCGCCGCGGGCGTAGTAGCAGGCCCCGACTCCACCCTGCAGCAGCAACCGGCCAACGCCATCGCCAAAGCCTGTGCGAAAGAAGGTATTTCGCCCACCGACCTGGACGTGGTGGAAATCAACGAGGCCTTCGCCGCGGTAGGCATAGCCTCCACCCGCCAGCTGGGGATCTCCCCCGACAAGGTGAACGTCAACGGCGGCGCCATCGCCATCGGCCACCCCCTGGGCATGTCCGGCGCCCGCATAGTCCTACACCTGGCCCTCGAACTGAAGCGCCGAGGCGGAGGCATCGGCGCAGCCGCCCTCTGCGGCGGCGGAGGCCAAGGCGACGCCCTCCTCATCCGGGTGTAAACCCACCCCCGTGTGGCGCATCCCACACCAACTACCCGCTGTCGTAGCCATGCAGCCGTTGGGCACAATAACCCCATGGGCGAATTCTTCGATGTGAGCACCGTAGCCAAGCGCGTGCGTTTGTTCGGCACGCTGGAAGCATTCTCATGGGCGCTGCTCCTCACCGGTTCCGTGCTCAAGCGCCTGCCGGAACCCATCACCTGGCCGGTGATGGTGTTCGGCATGCTGCACGGCCTCCTCTTCCTGCTGTTCGTGCTGAATGTTTTCCTGGCCTCCCGGGAGTTCGAGTGGCCGGGTAAGACCCTGCTCCTCGGTCTGCTGTCCTCGGTCGTCCCGTTCACCTCGGCATGGTTCGAGCGGTGGGCGATTCGGAGCGGGCAATTGGGCGAACTGAGCACGGCCGCGGCACCTGCCGCTGCCCGTTCGTGACAAACTGGAAACCGTGACTCGACCTGCTGCACGTCGTCCTTCGCCCGCCGTCGCCGCTGCTATGTCCGGTGCGGTGGATCTGTCCAGCCTGAAACAGCCGGCCGCCGCCGCGGATGCGCCGACCGGTCACGCGGTCACCGAGGCCGATTTCGAGACCAAGGTGCTGCGTCGATCGATGCAGGTTCCGGTGGTCATCGTCCTGTACTCGCAGCGCAGTCCCGGCAGTGTGGAGCTGGTGAAGCTGTTCGAGCGCCTGGTGGGTGAGGACGATGGCGGTTGGGACCTGGCCACCGTCGAGGCCGAGCCGAATATGCGCATCGCGCAGGCGCTCGGGGTGCAGGGCATCCCGACCGTCATCGCGGTGGCCGGGGGCCAGCCGCTCGCCGATTTCCAAGGCGCTCAACCCGAGCCACAGGTGAAGCAGTGGCTGGCGGCCGTGGTCGACGCGGTGCGCGGGAAGCTCGAAGGTGGTGTCGAGGGTGAAGAGGCTCCGGCCGTGCCGGAGGACCCCCGCTTCACCGCCGCCGAGGAGGCGCTCGACCGCGGCGACATCGCCGGCGCCGAGGCCGCCTACGAGAAGATCCTCGCCGAGGAGCCGGCCAATGCCGAGGCCAAGGCCGCTCTGCGTCAGGTGCGCTTCTTCGGCCGGGCGCAGGGCCTGCCCGCGGACGCGATCGCGCGCGCCGACGCCGCTCCGGACGATATCGATGCCGCTTTCGCCGCCGCCGATATGGAGTGCTTCAACCAGCAGCCCGAGGCCGCCTTCACCCGCCTCATCACTCTGATCAAGCGCACCGCGGGCGACGACCGCAACCGCGTGCGCACCCGCCTGGTGGAGCTGTTCGAGCTGTACGACACGGCCGATCCGGTAGTGGTCGCCGCGCGCCGCAAGCTGGCCACCGCGCTGTACTAAGGGGGCGGCCGGGCGGCCCTCGGCCTGCCGAGTGCGGAGCTTGGGGGTGCGCTGAGCAACCGGGCCCGGGCTACCATTCGGTGTGCCCGGGCATGAACCGGGTCGGGGGAGAGGCGAACAGATGGGTATTGCCAGGAAGGCCGCTCGGATCGCGGCAGGGACCGTCGCCGCCGCGGCGGTCCTGCTTTCCGCGGGCAGCGCCGTGGCGGAGGAGCCCGTCACGCGGCTCGTGCTCACCCGCGAGGACTCCGATCAGCCGACCCGGACGGTCACACTGACCTGCGATCCGGTCGGCGGCTCGCACCCAGCCGCGGCCACAGCCTGCGGTTTCCTCGCCCCGCTCGGCGAACTCACCCTCCCCGAGGAAGATCCGGGCGTCCGCTGCTTCCGCTATCACCCCGTGGTGTACCGGGCGGAGGGCACCCTCCACGGCACCCCCATCTCAGTAGAACGCACCTACGGCTGCCTGATCCCAGACCTCCCCACCCTCTGGGCATTCTGATTCACCCGAACCCCCGAGCAATGGCCGGGGCCGCCGTGTCAGCCGCGGGCCGTGGAAACGATCTGGCGGGGCCTGCTGGGATCAGCGGGCCGGGGTGAGGTTGCGGTCGAGTAGGGCCAATAGTTCGTGCCAGTGGCGTTCGGCGGCTTGTTCGTTGTAGGCGGCGGTGTCGGTTTGGGTGTAGCCGTGGTGGGCGCCCGGGTAGGTCTCGCTGCGGTAGCGGATACCCGCGTCGGTGAGGGTCTTCTCGAGGCGTTCGATCTGCTCCGCCGTCATGGACCGGTCGTTGTCCGCGTGCCCGAAATACAGTTCCGCCGTGACGTTTTCGAGGGCGTGGTGCGGGCTGTCGGGGGTGTCGGTGACCAGGCCGCCGCCGTGGAATCCGGCGGCCGCCGCCACGCGATCCGGGAAGGCGGCGGCGGTGTACACGACCAACCGGGCGCCCATGCAGTAGCCGGTGAGGCCTACGGGACCGGCGGCCGTGCGGTCGTGCGCCGCCAGCCACTCGAGATACGCGGCGGCGTCGGCGGCCGTGATTTCCGGCGTGAGTTCCTGGATCATCGGCAGCAACCGCTGAAAGATGTCCGGCCGCTGTCCCGGGTCGATGAAATCGGGCAGCTCGACCACCGGCGCCCGGCCGTGCCGGTAGAACACATTGGGGGCGAGCACCGTATATCCGTGTGCGGCGATGCGGTCGGCCATGGCTCGCAGGCTCGGCCGCAGTCCGAAGGCGTCCATGTACAGCAGCACGCCCGGATGTGGCGCGCCGTCGGCGGGGGCGGCCAGATAGGAGTCGGCGACGCCGCCGGGCGTCGGGACATCGACGGACAGGCCTTGCACTGCGGTCATGAGTGATCCCTCCTGGAGTATCGGCGGACCGACCGGAGCGGAGAATGTCTCCGCTTCGGGGTCGGCCACCAGCCTGCCATGCCGTCCCGGCCCGGGTACAGGCCCCGGCGGCGGCATTTCATGATCATGCGGACAATGCCCGGTACGGTTGGTCTCGTGACGGGTCGCATCGCCATCGATGACACCGCTCCGGCCATACCCGGTGGCCGCCCGGCCAAAGCCGTGGTGGGCGAGGTGTTCCCGGTGCGGGCCGTGGTGTGGCGCGAGGGCCACGGCGTGGTCGGCGCGACGCTGGCCGTGCGCCCGCCCGGCGCCTCGCGCGCCCGCCGGATTCGCATGTCGCCGGACTACGAGCCCGATGTGTTCAATGCCGTGTTCACCCCGAACGAGCCGGGGACATGGACCTACCGCATCGAGGGCTGGGGCGATCCGATCGCGACGTGGCGGGCGGCCGTGGAGGCCAAGCTCGCCGTCGGCCAGAGTGCCGCCGACCTCGCCAACGATCTCGAACTCGGTGCGCGACTGCTGGACCGCGCGGCACAGCAGGTGCCGAAGCGGCAGTGGGAGCGGTTGCGGGCGGCCGCGGCCGCGCTGCGCGGGGAGGGGCAGTTGCCCGCCCGGGTGGCGTCGGCGTTCGGTGCGGAGGTCGGCGAGATCCTGCGCGCGAATCCGTTGCGTGATCTGGTGACGCGCGGCCCGCAGCACACGGTGCTGGTGGAGCGCCGTCAGGCGCTGTACGGCTCGTGGTATGAGTTCTTCCCCCGCTCGACCGGCGGCTGGGATGTCGACGGCAACCCGGTGCACGGCACCTTCGCCACCGCAGCGAAAGAGCTGCCGCGCATCGCCGCAATGGGTTTCGACGTGGTGTATCTGCCGCCGGTGCATCCGATCGGCAAGGTGAATCGCAAGGGCCGCAACAACTCCCTGACCGCCGAGCCCGGCGATGTGGGCTCCCCGTGGGCGATCGGCTCGGACGAGGGCGGTCACGACGCCTTCCATCCGCTGCTCGGCACCGAGGCGGATTTCGTCGAATTCGTCGGCGCCGCACGGCAACTCGGCCTGGAGGTGGCGCTGGACCTGGCGTTGCAATGCGCCCCCGACCATCCGTGGGTCCGCGAGCATCCGGAGTGGTTCACCACGCTGCCGGACGGCACCATCGCCTACGCCGAGAACCCGCCCAAGAAGTACCAGGACATCTATCCGATCGATTTCGACAACGATCCGGACGGGCTCTACGCCGAGGTGCTGCGGGTGGTGCGGTACTGGACCTCGTTGGGCATCACCATATTCCGGGTCGACAATCCGCACACCAAGCCCGCCGACTTCTGGGAGTGGCTGCTCGCGCAGGTCCGCCGGACCGATCCGGACGTGTTGTTCCTGTCCGAGGCGTTCACCCGCCCCGCCCGGCTGTATGGGCTGGCGCGGCGCGGCTTCGCCCAGTCCTACACCTATTTCACTTGGCGCACAGGCAAACACGAGCTGGCCGAGTTCGGGCTCGAGCTGGCCGCGAAGGCCGACGAGGCGCGGCCCAACCTGTTCGTCAATACTCCCGACATCCTGCACGAGAGCCTGCAGCACGGCGGTCCGGGCATGTTCGCGATCCGCGCGGTGCTGGCGGCGACGCTGGCCCCGGCGTGGGGGGTGTACTCCGGATTCGAGCTGTTCGAGCATCAGGCGGTGCGGCCGGGCAGCGAGGAGTATCTGGACTCGGAGAAATACCAGCTGCGCCCGCGCCCCTTCACCGAGGCGGTCGCTCGTGGCGAGTCGCTGGAGCCGTGGCTGACCCGGCTCAACGAGATCCGCCGCGCCCACCCGGCCTTACAGCAGTTGCGCTGCATCACCTTTCACCACATCGACAACGACGCCCTGCTGGCGTACTCGAAGGTGGATCCCGGCACCGGCGACGCCGTGCTGGTGGTGGTGAACCTCGACCCGTTCGGCGCAGAGGACGGCATGATCTCGCTGGACATGCCGGCGATCGGCCGCGAATGGCACGACCATCCGGTGGTGTTCGACGAGGTGAGTGGCGAGGAATACCACTGGGGCCAAACCAATTACGTGCGGCTGGATCCGGTGCGCGCGGTCGCCCACATCCTCACGCTGCCGCCGGTGTCGGCGGCGGCGCGCACGGAATTGGCCTATCGGAGGTCGTTCCGGTGAGGCGCCGATGAACCGTCGCGATCTGCTGCTGCTGGTTGCGGGTACTCACCGTGATCCGCACACGGTGCTCGGCGCGCATCCGCATCCGACCGGTACGGTGATCAGAGCCCTTCGCCCGCACGCGAATTCGGTGGCGGCGCGGATCGGCGACACGGACTATCCGCTGGCCCACGTGGAGCACGGTGTGTTCGAAGGCGTCGTGCCCTTCCCGGACCTCTGGGACTACCGGCTATTGGTGTCGTATCCGGGCAGCCGCACCGTTCTCGACGCGGACGGTTATCGGTTCCTGCCGACGGTCGGCGAACTCGACCTGCACCTGATCGGCGAGGGCAACCACGGTCGGCTGTGGGAGGTGCTGGGCGCGCATCCGCGCCGCTACACCACGCTCGACGGCGAGGTGACGGGGACGTCGTTCGCGGTGTGGGCGCCCAATGCCCGTGGGGTCGCGGTGATCGGCGACTTCGACGGGTGGAGCGGAAACACCGCGCCCATGCGGCAATTGGGCGGTTCCGGGGTGTGGGAACTGTTCGTGCCGGGGGTCGGCGTGGGGGCGAAGTACAAGTTCCGGGTGCACGGCGCGGACGGTCGCACGGTCGATCACGCCGATCCCATGGCGTTCGCTACGGAGGTGCCCCCGGCGACCGCGTCGGTGGTCACCGAGAGCCGCTACACCTGGTGCGACGACGATTGGATCGCGACACGTACCCGCACGGACCCCGTGCGGTCGCCGATGAGCGTCTACGAGGTGCATCTCGGCTCGTGGCGGCCGGGGCTCGACTATCGCGAGGCGGCCGCGCAACTCGCCGAATACGTTCTGGCGCAGGGCTATACGCATGTCGAGCTGTTGCCCGTCGCGGAACATCCGTTCGGCGGCTCATGGGGTTATCAGGTCACTTCCTACTACGCGCCGACGGCCCGCTTCGGCACTCCCGACGATTTCCGGGCGTTCGTGGATCACCTGCACGCCGCGGGCATCGGCGTCCTGCTGGACTGGGTGCCCGCGCACTTCCCGCGCGACGAATGGGCGCTGGGACGTTTCGGCGGCACCGCGCTCTACGAGCATCCCGATCCCCGGCGCGGTGAGCAATTGGACTGGGGCACCTACGTTTTCGACTTCGGCCGGAACGAGGTGCGGAACTTCCTGGTCGCCAACGCCCGCTACTGGATCGAGGAGTTCCACATCGACGGGCTGCGCGTCGACGCCGTGGCCTCGATGCTGTACCTGGACTACTCGCGGCCGGAGGGCGGCTGGGAGCCGAATATCCATGGCGGGCGCGAGAATCTGGAGGCCGTGGCTTTCCTGCAGGAGATGAACGCGATGGTGCACAAGCATCATCCGGGCGTGGTCACCATAGCCGAGGAATCCACCACCTGGCCGGGCGTGACCCGGTCCACCGATGTCGGCGGCCTGGGTTTCACCATGAAGTGGAACATGGGCTGGATGCACGACACCCTGGGCTACCTGGGCCGCGACCAGATCCACCGCAGCTGGCACCACAACGAGATCACCTTCTCGACGGTGTACGCGTGGAGCGAGAACTATGTGCTGCCGATCAGCCACGACGAAGTGGTGCACGGCAAGGGCACGCTGTGGACCCGGATGCCCGGCGACGACTGGGTGAAGGCCTGCGGGGTGCGCACGCTGCTGGCCTATCAATGGGCCCATCCGGGCAAGCAACTGCTGTTCATGGGCCAGGACTTCGGCCAGTTCCGGGAGTGGTCGCACGATCGTGGACTGGACTGGCAGGAGCTGGAGAATCCGCTCCACGACGGCATCCGGCGGCTCGTCCGCGACCTCAACGCGGCCTATCGCGCCCACCCGGCGCTGTGGTCGCAGGACGCCTCACCAGGCGGCTACGCCTGGATCGACGCCGACGACCGCGCCGGCAACGTCGTCGCCTTCCTCCGCTACGGCTCCGACAACTCGCTGGTGGCCTGCGTCTACAACTTCTCCGGCACCCAACACCGCGACTACCGCATCGGCCTCCCGTCCGCCGGCCACTGGCGCGAGATCCTCAACACCGACGCCGCCGACTACGCCGGTAGCGGCGTGGGCAACCTCGGCGGCGTGCGATCGGTCGCGGAACCATGGCACGGCCGCCCGTTCTCCGCGGCCGTCACGCTGGCGCCCAACAGCGCGGTGTGGCTGGCGCCGGACTGAGCGTGCGCAAACGCGCAGATACGCCGGTCATACCAGTCGCTTTCCAAACGACCATCGTGCGAAACTCAGACGGGGAGAAACGGTTTCGACATCAGTGAACCTCATGAGCGCGTTCAGCGTGAGCGCGGAGAGATGCGTAGGTGATGGAGTGATCAGTGCGTCTACGTCAGCCTCCGCGACTTGGTCAGCGAGCGGAATCAGCGAGGGTTCGGGCCAGAGAAGAACGAAGCCCAGCGAGCGTGCGAGCCGCTGAACCTGCGCACGATCCCACGCGGGCGCGGTAGACACCTCCAAGTCGATCCACGCGAACGCAGTTGGCCGGAATCGCATCGTCGGTGCCTCCCTGTGGGACTGCGCAGGAAGAACCCGCCTCAGCGTCTACAGCCTGTCTACGATTGGGGTGTGGATCACACCGCTCTACGCGCCGCTCGGGAGGCGGCCGGACTGTCGCTTTCCGAGATGGCGCGGCAAGTGCCGTACTCGAAAGCCGCACTCGGGCACTACGAGACGGGCGTACGGACTCCTACCACGGAGGTGATCGACTGGTATGAGCGGATTTGTGGAGTAGATCGCGTCGACTGGGTGCTTCGTATCGCTGCATCGGATATCGGCGGGGAAACTCTCGACCGGCTCGAGCTGGCTGTGGACGATCTGGCGTCGGCATACCTGACGACACCGGCCGGGAACTCCTCACCCGCATTCGTCACCATCTCGGGTTCGCCGCGAAGCTGATGGACGCCAAGAAGACGCTGAACCAGCATCGGCGGCTGATTGTCATTGTCGGATGGCTGAATCTGTTGGCTAGTACTTGCCATGTCGACTTGGGAGAACTGCCGGACGCAGCGGCAAGGGGACATGCCGCATGGCAAGCTGCACTGGAAGCCGAACACCGAGAGATTTCCGGCTGGTGTCTGGAAACCCGTGCGTGGGAACGGCTTACGGCTGGAAACTATGTCGCTGCCGCTGAATTGTCCCGTGCCGCACAGGCGATCGCACCTGAGGACAGTTCAGCGTTCATCCAAGCAACGGCACAGGAAGGGCGTGCCCTGGCACGACTCGGGAATAGTGAGGGCACCTACGGGGCTCTGCGCAAGGTCGCGCGCTTGGTGTCCGGGCTGAGCACACCCGACAGGCCAGAACACCATTTCCGGTACGACCCGGCCAAGTCGGACGCCTATGTAGCTACCACGTTGTCATGGCTCGGTGACCCAGCGGCCGAGTCCTACGCGCGTCATGTTCTGGCCGATCTGAGGACCGCCGAGTCTGCCCGGCCGCGCCGGATTGCTTCGGCGAACCTGGACCTGGGTCTGGCTCTGGTGGCGGCCGATAAAGCCGAGGAAGCGGCGGACGCGGCTCTCACCGCGGTTGCGTCCGGGCGTCTGGTGCCGTCGAACTACTGGCGTGTGTCCGAGGTCGTCTCGGGGATCGAGGGGCGGGGCGCTCCGGACGCGGCCGTAGTGCGTGAGGCATTCCGCGATACGTATCAGGGCTGAGCTGACCGACGCCTGATCTGTCTCCGGCGTGGTGCTGAACATTTGCCGAGTTGGGCCACGTGCCCGTCTCCGCGGCGGTTTTCGTGTCCGAATTGGATGCGCTCGTGCGTGCTTCGATGAGATCCGGCCAGACCTGGCTCTGACAACGTGGCCGGATAACTACCTGGTCAAAGGGTCTATATAGCCATGTTCGGTCGCATAGGGTCATGTAGGTTCTACCGCATGAAGGCATTGCGTCGGTTCACGGTCCGTGCCCATCTGCCCGAGCGGCTGTCGGCGCTCGCTGAACTCGCTACGAATCTGCGGTGGTCGTGGCATGGGCCGACGCAGGATCTGTTTGCGGAGTTGGATCCGGGGCTGTGGGTGGAAGTTGGGCGGGATCCGGTGCGGATGTTGGGGGAGGTGCCGGCGGCGCGTCTCGACGAGTTGGCTGCGGATGCCGCGTACACCCGTGCGGTGGATGGTGCCGCGGCCGATTTGCGGGATTATCTGGAGCGGCCGAGCTGGTTCGATCGGCAGTCGGACGGGGACCGTGCCGAGCAGCTGCCGCGGGCCATCGCCTACTTCTCGATGGAGTTCGGCGTGACCGAGGTGCTGCCGAACTATTCGGGTGGGCTCGGGATTCTCGCGGGCGACCATCTGAAGGCCGCGTCCGATCTGGGGCTGCCGCTCATCGGCGTCGGACTGCTGTACCGGTCCGGATATTTCCGCCAATCCCTGACCGCCGACGGCTGGCAGGCCGAGCGTTACCCGGATCTGGATCCGCAGGGCCTGCCGCTGCGGTTGCTCACCGAATCGGGTGCGCCGGTGCTCGTGCACGTGCCGATGCCGGAGGGACGGGTGCTGCGGGCGCGGGTGTGGATCGCGCAGGTCGGCCGGATTCCGTTGCTGCTGCTGGATTCCGATATCGCCGACAACGATCCGGAGCTGCGGTCGGTGACCGATCGCCTCTACGGTGGCGATCAGGATCACCGCATCAAGCAGGAGATCCTGGCGGGCATCGGCGGCGTGCGGGCGGTGCGCGCCTACACCCATGCCCACAGGCTGCCCGACCCGGATGTCTTCCACATGAACGAGGGCCACGCCGGTTTCCTGGGCATCGAGCGGATCCGCGAATTCATGACCGCCGGAATGGATTTCGACGCCGCCCTGACCGCGGTCCGGGCGGGCACAGTATTCACCACGCACACCCCGGTGCCCGCGGGTATCGACCGGTTCGCCGGCGCCCTGGTGCGGCGCTACTTCGGCGGAGCGCACGGCGAGCGCGAATCTCCGCTGCTGCCAGGGGTTTCCGTGGACCGCATCGTGGCGCTGGGCCGGGAGGCCGATCCGTCGGTGTTCAACATGGCCCACCTCGGACTGCGGCTGGCCCAGCGCGCCAACGGCGTATCGCGGTTGCACGGCGAGGTCAGCCGCGCCATGTTCGCGTCGCTGTGGCCCGGTTTCGATGCCGCCGAGGTGCCCATCGGCTCGGTCACCAACGGCGTGCACGCCCCGACCTGGGCGGCGCGGGAGTGGATCGAGAAGGCCCGGGAATTCGTCGGACCCGAACTGGTGGAGGAGGCGCGCGGCTGGGAGCGGTTGCGCGACATCGATCTGCGCGAACTGTGGTCGACCCGAAACACCCTGCGCGGCAAGCTGGTTGCCGAGGTGCGCCGACGGGTGCACGCATCGTGGCTGGAGCGCGGCGCCGCTCCCGCCGAATTGACCTGGGTGGACGACGTTTTCGATCCGAATGTGCTCACCGTCGGCTTCGCGCGCCGGGTGCCGACCTACAAGCGGCTGACGCTGATGCTGCGCGACCCGGAACGGCTGCGGTCGCTGCTGCTGGATCCGGAGCGCCCGGTGCAGTTGGTGGTGGCGGGCAAGAGTCACCCGGCCGACGACGGCGGCAAGGCGCTGATCCAGCAGGTGGTGCGCTTCGCCGACGATCCGGCGGTGCGGCATCGCATCGTCTTCCTGCCCGACTACGACATGTCGATGGCCCGCTACCTGTACTGGGGATGCGATGTGTGGCTGAACAATCCGCTGCGCCCGCTGGAGGCGTGCGGCACCTCGGGCATGAAGGCCGCGCTCAACGGCTCGCTGAATCTGTCGATCCGCGACGGCTGGTGGGACGAGATGTACGACGGCGAGAACGGCTGGGCCATTCCCACCGCCGACGGTGTCCGCGACGACCACCGTCGCGACGATCTCGAGGCCGCCGCCCTGTACGAGACGCTGGATCGCGCCGTGCTGCCGCGGTTCTACGATCGCGACGGCGACGGCCTGCCGGTGCGCTGGATGGAGATGGTCCGGCACACCCTGCAGACGCTCGGTCCGCAGGTGCTGGCCTCGCGCATGGTGCGCGACTACGCCGTCGATTACTACATACCCGCCGCGGCCTCGTATTCCGCTGTGGCACAGGACGATTTCGCCGGAGCGCGGGAGCTGGCGGAGTACCGTCGCCGGGTCGAGTCGGCGTGGCCGCAGGTGAAGGTGATCCAGGTGGACAGCGCGGGCCTGCCCGATACACCGGTGATCGGCGCGGACCTGTCGTTGCGCGGCCGCATCGATCTGGCGGGCCTGGCGCCTTCGGACGTGGTGGTGCAGGCAGTGCTGGGCCGCGTGTCGCCCGATGACGACCTCTCCGATGTCACGTCCATCGAGATGACCCACACCGCAACCGATTCCGGGGTAGAGATCTACACCGCGGACACCCCGGTCCCGCTCTCCGGCGCGGTCGGCTACACCGTCCGCATCCTGCCCCGCCACCGCCTGCTGTCCAGCGACGCCGAACTGGGCCTGGTCGCCGCACCGACCCCGTAATCTCGGAGCTGTCGGCCCGGCGTGGGCAGTGTTGCGATATTCGCATGAGCCGGACGGTGTGCGACTTCGCCATGCGGGCCTGCCCGCCGGGGCCGTTCGGATTCGTGGAACTGGCTCAGCTCGGTTGGGCGAGAGCGCGTTTCATGATCTTGCCGGTCGGGTTGCGGGGGAGGGCGTCCAGGAAGTGGACGTCGCGAGGGACCGAGAAGCGGCCGAGACGGTTGCGGATATAGGTGCGGATCATGTCGGGGTCCAGGCCGGAATCATCGCGCTTGACGACGAAAGCGGCCAGGCGCTGGCCGAATTCGTGGTCCGGCACGCCGATCACCGCCACCTCGCTCACCTGCGGGAGGTGGGACAGGGCCTCCTCGACCGGGCGCGGGAAGACGTTCTCGCCGCCGGAGATGATCATCTCGTCGTCGCGGCCGGCGACGAACAGGCGGCCGGTGGCATCGAGGTAGCCGACGTCGCCGGTGTCGAGCATGCCGTCGGCCTCGCCGGGCGGCGCCGCGTCGGTGTAGCCGTCGAAGAGCATGTGGTTGCCGACGAAGATGCGGCCGGTCGCGCCGACCGGCACCGGCCGGGAATCCGGGCCCAGCACAGCGACTTTCGTGCCCAGTGGCGGCCGCCCGGCGGTCGTCGGGGACAGCCGGAGGTCGGCGGGGTCGGCGATGGTCGCCCAGGACACCTCGGTGGACCCGTACACGTTGTAGAGGGTGGCGCCGAAGACCTCGGCGAACCGCAGCACCGCCGCACCGGACAGCGGCGCACCGCAACTCGCCACCACGTGCAAGCTCGAGGTGTCGTAGCGGGCGCGAACGGTGCTGGGCAGGTCCAGAATTCGGTTCACCATGATGGGCACCACGATCAGCGACGTGACCCGGTGCTCGGCGATCAGCCGCAGGCAGTCCTCGGCGTCGAAGCGCTCCGGCAACACCACCGTCGCCCGGATCGGCGTGCTGATCTGCAGTGCGGCCAGCCCCCAGGTGTGGAACAGCGGCGCGGGGATCAGCATGGTTTCGTTCATCCGCAACGGGATTCGCGACAGCAGCGCCGCCACCGTGCCGAAGCCCTTCGGATGCGGGCGGCGCGCGCCCTTGGGCGTCCCGCTGGTCCCGGAGGTCAGCACGATCAGCCGACCCGGCCGCGAGGGTTTCCCGAAGCTGCCGCGCCCCATGGCGATCAGGTCGTCGACGGCGGCGCGGCCGGGTTCGTCCGGATCCGCCGAGGCGGGGAAGCGCGGGATCTCCGGCGGCACATAGCGAATCAGGTCGGCCAGTGCCGGATCGGCGAATACCGCTGCGAGCTGGTGCCTTTCGGCGATCTCGGCGATCCGCCCGGCGGCCAGGCCGGTGTTGAGCAGGACCACGTCGACGCCGAGTTTCCCCGCGGCGACCATGATTTCGACCATCTCGGCGTGATTGCGCGACAGCAGGCCGATCGCGTCACCCGCGCGAATGTCGAGGTCGGCGAGCGCACTCGCCAGTGCGTGTGTCCGCGCGTGGATCTCGGCGAAGGTCCGCACGCCGCGGTCGTCGATCACGGCCGGGCGATGGGGTTCGTAGGCGGCCGCCGCGGCATACCCGCCCGCCAGCGTGAAACCCCATCTCGCCAGGCGGCGTAGCTGTTTCACGCCCTTGTCGAATCGGTAGGTGCGCACCACGCCGGTCGAGATCATCTGGCGGGCGACGTCGACCTGCAACCGCATGGGGGAGTCCTCGCCGTTGATCGCGACCGAGGTCGGGGCGCCGGTGACGACGTCGGCCACCCGCCGCAGCCCGGCCAGCGTCCAGTCGATCACGGCCTCGTTCGGCAGCGTCGCCACCAGCGGGTGCGCGCGGACCGGGGTGAAGAAGGTGACGTTGACGCGGGTCTGCTAGTGATCGCCGCGCAGCCGGATCGCGGCGAAGCAACCCTGTGTGGGACATTGCAATTCGAGGAATTCGTGGGTGCGCCCGGGGATCAGGTGAACGTCGATGGTGCGGATCTCGCCGGTGTCGCCACCGAGTCGCATCCGCAGCAGCGCGGGCCCCTCGTCGGTGTCGAATTGTTCGCAGGCGCCGATGCCGGGGAACAGCCGAGGATAGGTCTCGGGATCGAGGAGCAGATCCCATAGGGCGCGGCGGTCGGCGGACAGCTCCGCGGCCGCTTCGACGATATCGGTAACCAACAGCTTGCACTTCTCGCTCGGCCGCCACGACAGCTCGATTCGGCGGATAACATATTTGTAACGGCCACCACATCGCAGGTCAAGAACCCCCATATTGAAGGCGAACTCTTCGTTAAATTGCCCGGTGATTGCGTGTTACTTCAAGTAACGCCCGACCGGTGCGGCTATGGATTGCTATCGGTTAGCCCTTCCTGAAATGGCACGGGTGTGTCGTGGCAGCTACGGTGCCCTGGGCATTGTTCCTCCGGCCGAGGTGGAGACATCACGATGAGTACCGACGTGCAGCCGCGACCAGAGAGTCGCCTCGACTCCTACTTCGGGGTCACCCGGCTCGGGTCGACCTACAAGCGCGAGATCATGGCCGGCACGGTCACCTTCCTCGCGATGTCGTATGTGCTCGCGGTGAATCCGTCGGTGCTCGGCGACCAGGGACAACTAGGTCCGCTCGGCATTCCGACGCAGGCCGTGTTCACCGCCACCGCCGTCGCGGCGGTATTCGGCACGCTGGTCATGGGCCTGTGGGCGCGCTACCCGGTCGCGCTCGCGCCGGGCATGGGGCTCAATGCCTTCTTCGCGTACTCGGTGGTGCTCGGCATGGGCATCCCGTGGCAGGAGGCGTTGTCGGGGACGTTCCTGTCGGGCGTGATCTTCTTCGTGCTGGCCGTGACGAAGGTCCGCGAGAAGATCATCGACGCCATCCCGATGCAGATGAAACTGGCCGTCGGCGCGGGCATCGGCATGTTCGTGGCCTTTCTCGGGCTCAAGAACGCCGGTGTCGTGGTCGCCAGCGACGCCACCCTGGTGCATCTCGGCGACTTCACCAAGGGTAGTACGCTGCTGGCGCTGTTCGGGCTGCTGCTGACGGTGATCTTCATGGTGCTCGGCTGGCACGGCGCGGTGCTGTACGGCATCGTCGCGACCACCGTGGTCGGTGTCGTGAGCGGGCTGGTGGAGCTGCCGGATTCGGTCGTCGCCATGCCGCACGGGCTCGATCAGACCTTCGGGCAGGCCATCGTCCACCTGCCGGACGCGTTCACCGGGCAGATGGTGATCGTCGTACTGACCATGCTGTTCGTCGACTTCTTCGACGCCTCGGGCACGTTGATCGGCATCGCCAACCAGGCGGGACTGCTCGGTCCGGACGGTCGGCTGCCGCGGGCGGCGCAGGCGTTGGCCGCCGATTCGGTGGGTACCACGGCGGGCGCGATCATCGGCACCTCGACCACCACCGCGTACGTCGAATCCACCGCGGGCGTGAGCGCGGGCGGGCGCACCGGGCTGACGGCGGTGTCGACGGCGGCGTGGTTCCTGGTCGCGATGTTCTTTTTCCCGCTGTTCGCCGTCGTCGCGGGCGCTCCCGCGGTGACCGCGCCGGCGCTCGTGGTGGTCGGGGTGCTGATGGCCCGCGCGCTCGGCGAAATCGACTGGCACAAGCTGGAATACGCGATTCCCGCGTTCCTCACGGTGGTCATGATGCCGCTGACATACTCGATCGCCAACGGCATCGCCATGGGACTGCTGTTCTACCCGGTGGTGATGGTCGCGCGCGGGCGCGGGCGCGAGGTGCACTGGGTGATGTGGGTGCTCATGGCGGTATTCCTCGGGTACTTCTTCTTCCTCGCCGAATAACGTTCCGTCGTCGCGCGGAATATCGATTGAACCGCTTAGAGTTGTGTCCCGTGAACAAACCGGACCATAGTCCGGTTTGCTTGCGCAAACTAACGAACGAGGACTCGGAGACAGACCATGACAGCCCACACCACCGCTTCGACCGACCTCGACCAGCGCACCGGCGGTATCGCCGCCGATATCGGCCTGCTGGTCCTGCGGATATTTTTCGGCGGCCTGCTGTTCGTACACGGGGCCCAGAAATTATTCGGCTGGTTCGACGGAATGGGTTGGGACGCCACCACATCCGGCTTCGACCAGATGGGTTACAACCCCGGCAAGTTCTTCGGAACCCTGGCCGGCCTGAGTGAAATGGTGGGCGGCGGCCTGCTGGTGCTGGGCCTGCTGACGCCGCTCGCCGCCGCCATCGCGCTCGGCACCATGATCAACGCGATCAACGCGACCTGGCACAGCGGTCTGTTCGGTGGCGCCGAGGGGCCGGGCTACGAGATGGGTCTGTTGTTCGCGGTGGCCGCGGCCGCGCTGGCGTTCACCGGACCGGGCCGTTACTCGCTCGACTACGGCCGCCCGTGGCAGCGGCAGGGTGTCGTATGGGGCACCGGCGCGGTGGTTCTGGCCGTCGTCGCGGGCGTCGTCACCCTGATTCTCAAATGGGCGCTCTGACCTCTGGCGCGGCGGAAGAGTGGGGCCCCCGCACCGTGTGCAGGGCTTGGCGCGGGGGCAACAGGCACATCCGATGTGGGAATTGGGGGTTCATCGGAGTACCGGTGCCCAATTTAGTTCCGCATAGAAGTTTGGCCAAGGGCTGAGAGTCAATTCACACCGGCGTGAGGTTTAGCCGCCGGTCGGTGTCGGCGCGGTCGCGGTCAGGCGTTGCAGCGCCTTGGCCACCACCTCCGGGTCGAAGGTCTCCCAGTACGGCGGCAGCGAGGCGCGCAGGTAGGCGCCGTAGCGCGCGGTCACCAGCCGCGAATCCAGCACCGCGACCACGCCGCGGTCGTCGGTGCTGCGCAGCAATCGGCCGGTGCCCTGGGCCAGGAGCAGTGCGGCGTGATTGGCCGCGATCGCCATGAAGCCGTTGCCGCCGCGCGATTCCACCGCGCGCTGCCGGGCCACCAGCAGCGGATCGTCCGGGCGGGGGAACGGGATGCGGTCCAGGATGACCAGGCTCAGCGACGGGCCGGGCACATCGACGCCCTGCCACAGCGACAGCGTGCCGAACAGCGAGGTCTCCGCGTCCTCGGCGAAGCGGCGGACCAGGGCGCCGGTGGCATCGTCGCCCTGGCACAGCAGCGGCGTGTCCAGTCGCTGGCGCAGCACCTCGGTGGCGGCCTTGGCCGCGCGCATGGAGGAGAACAGCCCGAGGGTGCGGCCGCCGGCGGCGCGGATCAGCCGCTCGATCTCGTCCAGGGCGGCCGGGGCCATGCCGTCGCGGCCCGGCGGCGGTAAATGCTTGGCGACGTAGAGGATTCCGGATTTGGCATGGTCGAACGGGGAGCCGACGTCCAGCGAATTCCACCGCACCGCGGCGTTGTCGGAGGGGGCCTCGGCGCCGTTGGCCAGGGCCGCGTCGACCCGGTTCGCCGATTGCGGCGGCAGGCCCCAGGTGACGGCCAGCCCGTCGAACGAGCCGCCCACCTGCAGTGTCGCTGAGGTCAGGACGATGGTGGCGGTGCCGAACAGGCGGCTGCGCAACAACCCGCCGACCGAGAGCGGGGCCATGTGCAGGCTGCGCCGCGCGACGCCGCGCACCTCGTCGGCGGACAGCCAGAGCACGTCGCGGCGCACCGCCGGGTCGGGCTCCTCGAACGCCGTCAGCGCCCGCACCGCCGTGTCGTGCACCTCCTCGACCGCGGCCCCCGCCGGGTTGGGGGGCGCGGCGGGCGCCGGGTCCCCGTGGGGGGCGGGCCCCCCCCGCGGCGC
>NZ_JARWOP010000156.1 GCF_029868745.1 Nocardia wallacei
TGCCCGCCCCGGGCCCACGCGGCTCCCCCCCCCCCGGTCCCCCGCCGGGCGGCCCCCCGCGCGGGGCCCCCGCCCCCGCGGGGGGCCCCCGGGGCGGCCCGGGGGCGCGCGGCCTGGGCGCGCTCGGCGCGGGCCCGGGACTCACGCTCGGCGCGGGCGGCCCGGCGCAGCGAATCCGCCTTGCCCCGTACCGATTCCGCGCGTTCCTCGGCGGTGCGCACCGCCAGCCGGGCCTCCACTTCCATCGAGCGCGCCTCGGCCAGCGCCCCGGCCGCCTCCTCGCGCGCCAGCCCGGCGGTCTCACTGCCCGCGTCGTCATCCGAATCCAATTCGGACTGTTCGGATTCCGCGTTCCGCAGCCGGTTCTCCAGGTCGGCCAGCTGCTGCAGGTTCGCGTCCCGGGTGGTCTCGGCCTCGGCCCGCTGGGCTTGCAGGCGTTCGCATTCGGACTTCGCGGAGCGCGCGGTCGCACCCACCCGGCCGAGCCGATCGTAGATCGACACCATGGCCTGGTCGGATTCGTGCAGCGCCAGCAGGGCCTGGTCCACCGCCTGCTTGCGGTCGGTCTGTTCGGCCTCGGCGCCCGACAGCGCGGCCTCGAACTCCTCGGCATGCCGCTGCCACGACTCCAATTCGGCCTGCGCGGCATCGATATCGGCCTGGATCTCGAGCCGGCTGGGCGCGCGATCGGAACCACCCAGCACCCACCCGGTACCAGCGAGATCCCCTTCGCGAGTAACGACGCGCAGCTCCGGATACGCCCCGAGCACCTCCGCCGCGGCCTCGAGATCATCGGCCACCGCGGTCCCGGCCGTCAGCGCATCGACAGCCCCCCGCAACTCCGGCGGACAATCGACAACCTCCGCAAGCCACCGCGCCCGCCCCGGCAACGCCGCCCGCTGCCCACCGTGCCCGGAGCCACCCCGCCCACGATCCGAATGTCCCTCCGCGGCAAAAGCTTCCGACCGATCCACACCGTCGCCCGCCGACCCCGACACCACAACACCACTACCCGCACCAGCCGACTCCGGCACCGCAACACCGGACTCCGACCCACCGCTACCCGTAGTTGCAGACTCCGGGAGACCATGGCCCATATCGGCTGTGGTGCGGCCGTATACCAGGGCCACACGGCCGCCGTCGGCTTCCTTGAGCGCGGTCAGGGCGGCGTGGGCAGCGCTGCCCGTCTCGGCGGCGACGGCGTCGGCCATGGGGCCGAGGGCGGCGGCGACGGCGGATTCGTAGCCGGTGTGGACACGCAGCAGGCCGGACAGGGGGCCGAGGAGGCCGTCGGCGTGGTGCTCGAGGAGCCAGGCGCCGCCGTCCTTGCGGGACAGGCCCATGGTGAGCGCCTCGATCCGGGCGGTCAGCGAGGCCACCTTCTTGCCGGCCTCACGGTCGGATTCGCGAAGTTCGGTGACGCGCCGGTCGGCCAGCTCCAAGGCCTGGGCGGCGTGCTCGTAGGCGGCGTCCAGACTCTCCTCACCGGCGTCGAGTTCGCTCAATTCGGCTTGTACCGACTCGAATTCGGCCTCCGCGTCCGCGCCACGCTGCCGCGCCTCGGTCAGCGCGGTCGACAGCCGGGTGATCTCGGTGTCCGCGGACTGGGCGCGGGTGCGCAGATTGTCGACCTGACCGGACAGCCGGGCCAGCCCCTCGCGGCGATCGGCGATGGCGCGCACGGCGGCCAGATGTGCCTGCTCCGCCGCCTTCGCCGCCTGCTCGCGATCGTGCAACTGGTCGCGGGCGGCCTCCAGGGTCGCGGTCGCGACCTCGACGGCCTCCAGGAGTTCGGCCTCCTCGGCCTCCACCCGCGCCGCTTCGGCCTCGAGCTGCTCCGGATCGCGGCCGGTACCGGTGGGCTGATCGATGGTCAGGTTGCGGGCCCGGTCACGAGCGATGCGGATAGTGGCGTTGACGCGCTCCACCAGAGCCGACAGCTGGAACCAGGTCTGCGCGGCCGCCTCGGCGCCGGGCGTCAGCCGCGACAGCTCGAATTCCTGTTGTGCCAGTGCGGCATTGGCCGCGTCGAGTTCGGCCTGCACATTGATCTGTTGTTCGCGGGCGTAGGACTCCTTGCTCTGCTGGCTCTCCAGCTCGCGGCGGCGCGTCACCAGATCGTCGGCGGCCAGCCGGAGTTTGGCGTCGCGCAGTTCGGACTGCACGGTC
Source organism: Nocardia wallacei (assembly GCF_029868745.1). Classification (GTDB taxonomy): domain Bacteria; phylum Actinomycetota; class Actinomycetes; order Mycobacteriales; family Mycobacteriaceae; genus Nocardia; species Nocardia wallacei_B. The sequence goes on from NZ_JARWOP010000156.1 coordinate 2,170, forward strand.
GCGGCGCGGCGCGCCACCTCGGCCTGGCGGCCCAATGGCTTGAGCTGGCGGCGCAACTCGGTGGTCAGGTCGGTCAGGCGCGCCAGGTTGGCCTGCATGGCCTCCAGCTTGCGGACCGCCTTCTCCTTGCGTTTGCGGTGTTTGAGGACACCGGCGGCCTCCTCGATGAAGGCGCGGCGGTCCTCCGGACGCGATTCCAAGATCGCCGAGAGCTGCCCCTGGCCGACGATGACGTGCATCTCCCGGCCGATTCCGGAGTCCGACAGCAGTTCCTGCACATCCATCAGGCGGCAGGAGTTGCCGTTGATCTCGTACTCACCCGCGCCGTCGCGGAACATGCGGCGGGTGATCGACACCTCGGAGTAGTCGATGGGCAGCGCGCCGTCGGAGTTGTCGATGGTCAGGGTGACCTCCGCGCGGCCCAGCGGCGCGCGGCCGGCGGTGCCGGCGAAGATGACGTCCTGCATCTTGCCGCCGCGCAGCGCCTTCGCGCCCTGCTCCCCCATCACCCAGGTGAGCGCGTCGACGACATTCGACTTACCCGAGCCGTTGGGCCCCACCACGCAGGTGATGCCCGGCTCCAGGCGCAGGGTCGTCGCGGACGCGAAGGACTTGAATCCCTTCAGCGTCAGACTCTTCAGGTGCACAGCAGGCCAATCTACCCGCTAGCCGGGGGTAGCTCCGCGTATGCCGGGTCAGGATGTCGTCAGGGCATGTTCGTGCGCGGCCCGCCGCACCCGCGCGACTCCCAGCCGGTGAGGACGCGGAACACCAGCACCGCACCCCACGGCCCGATCACCCACAGCGGCCACGGGTAGGTGAATTCGCCCGTACCCAGCGAGATCAGGCCCCAGATCACCAGGCACAGCACCCCGACGCCCAGCCACGCGCCGCCCTCGATGCGCTGCCAGATCGGCAACCGCGCCGGGCTCTTGCCGGGCGCGGCGGCCCGCTGCCGGGGCAGCTTCGGCAGATCCGACAACACCAGCTGCAGATCGTCGCGCGTGGTGGTGGCGAACACCCGCGCCACCCGCTGGTCGTATTCGGCGAGATCGATGCGCCCCTCGCTCAAATGCCGGGACAGCAGATCGGCCACCTGCTGCCGCTCGGCGTCGGAGGCGCGGGTGCCGGTGGTGATGTCCATGGCCCGTGTTCCTATCGACGAGATCAATATTCCAAAGTGGAATGTACATAGAATGCAACCTCCACAGTGGAATGTCAAGACGGGGAGTGAACCGCGGCCGCCCGAGGGGCCTTAAGTTAACGACCATTTGCGCTCGAGTACGGGTAAATGAGAAGGTGAAGCTCCGTTTATCGGACAAGGAGTTCTTCGTGGATCTGGAATGGTCGCCCACCGATCTGGCGTTTCGCGACGAGGTGCGGCGTTTTCTCGACGAGAACCTGACCCCCGACCTCCGGCGCGCCGGGCAGCTCGCCACGAGCGTCTACCCGGATCACGAGGCCAGCATGCGGTGGCAGCACATCCTGCACGCCCGCGGCTGGGCCGCGCCGGCCTGGCCGGTGGAATACGGCGGCTGCGACTGGAGCATGACCCAGCACTACATCTTCGACCGCGAGTCGATGCTGGCCGGCGCACCGCCGTTGTCGCCCATGGGGATCCGCATGGTGTCGCACGCGATCATCGCCTTCGGCACCGAGGAGCAGAAGGCGTACTTCCTGCCCCGCATCCTCACCGGTGAGGTCTTCTTCTGCCAGGGCTACTCGGAGCCGGAGGCCGGTTCGGACCTGGCCTCGCTGACCATGGCGGCGGTCGACGACGGCGACGACCTGGTCTGCACCGGCTCCAAGATCTGGACCACGCACGCCACGGAGGCGAACTGGATCTTCTGCCTGGTGCGCACCTCGAAGCTGGAGCGCAAGCAGCAGGGCATCACGTTCGTGCTGATCCCGATGGACTCCCCCGGCATCCAGGTGCGCCCGCTGGTGATGACCTCGGGTGAGCAGGTACAGAACCAGGTGTTCTTCGATCAGGTGCGGGTGCCGAAGACGAACGTGCTGGGCCGCATCGACGACGGCTGGACCGTCGCCAAGTACCTGCTCAACTTCGAGCGCGGCGGCGCGCTGGGCCCCATGCTGCAGGTGATGGCCGAATCGCTGGCCGAGCAGGCGCAGGCCCAGCCCGGCCCGGACGGCGGCACGCTGCTGGACGATCCGGTCTTCGCGGCCCGGCTGGCCGACATCCGCATCCGCGCCGACGTGCTGGAGATTCTGGAGTACCGCACGGTGGCCGCGATCTCGCAGGGGAGGAACCCGGGGCCCGCGGCCTCGACGCTGAAGATCCTCGGCACCGAACTCAGCCAGCAGCTCACCGAACTCGCCCTGGCGGCCGCGGGCCCGCGCGGCCGGGTCTACCAGCCGCACGGCACCATGCCCGGCGGCCCCGTGGCCGACTTCACCGCACCGGCCGACGGCTACCTCAGCGGCGACGAGTGGCAGGCGGTCGCGCCACAGCGCTACTTCAACGACCGAGCCGGCTCGATCTACGCCGGTAGCAACGAGATTCAGCGCAACATCATCGCCAAGGCAACCCTGGGACTGTAGACATGGACTTCGAATTCACCGCCGAACAGCAACTGCTCCGCGATACGGTCACCGAGTTCCTGGCGGCGCGCTACGACCTGGAGAAGAGTCGCGCCGCGGCCCGCCTGGGCGCCGGCCGGCAGCCGGAGATCTGGCGCGCCTTCGCCGACGAGGTCGGCATCCTCGGCGCGAGCCTGCCCGAGGAGGTGGGCGGGTTCGGCGGCGGCGCGGTCGAGACGCTGCTCATCGCCGAGGCCCTGGGCGGGGCGCTGGTCGTGGAACCGTACGTCGACACCGTCGTGCTCGGCGGCGGGCTGCTGCGCCGGGCCGGTGGCGACCGTGCCACGGAACTGTTGCGCGGCATCGTCTCCGGCACGGTCATCACGACTCTCGCCGCGCTGGAAGCCGATTCGGGCTACGACATCGGGCGGGTGTCCACGACCGCGCGACGCGACGGGGACGCGTGGGTCCTCGACGGCTCGAAGGCCGTGGTGACCACCGCGCCGCTGGCGACACACCTGCTGGTCACGGCCCGCACACCGGATTCGACCGGACTGTCGCTGTTCGTGGTCGAGGCCGACGCGCCCGGCCTCACCCAGCATCCGTACCGCACCATAGACGAACGCCGGGCCGCCGATCTCGTACTCGACGGCGTGCGGGTCCCGGCGGACGCACTGCTGGGAACCGAAGGGGGCGCGGACGATTCGCTCGCCCGCGCCGTGGACGAGGCGATCGCCGCCCTCGCGGCGGAGGCGGTCGGCGGCATGCGCAAGGTGCTCGCCGACACCGTGGCGTACGCGAAGCAGCGCCGGCAGTTCGGCGTGCCGATCGGCAGCTTCCAGGTCCTGCAGCACCGCATGGTCGACATGCACCTGGAACTCGAACAGGCCATCGCCGCAACGTATCTCGTCACGCTGAAGCTGGACGCCGCACCGCTCGAACGGGCCCGCGCGGCGGCCGCCGCCAAGGCCACCGTGGCCCGCGCGGCCCGCTTCATCGGCCAGCACGCGGTGCAGCTGCACGGCGCGATGGGTATGACCGAGGAACTGGCCATCGGCCATTTCTTCAAGCGCCTCACCGCGATTCAGTACGAATGGGGCTCGGCGGACCATCACGTCGCCCGCTACGCCGCCCTCACCCGCCCGCACTGAGACCGAACCGACGGGGGGGGGGGCCCCCCGCGGCGAAGCGCGCCGGGCCGGGGGGGGGGGTGGGGGGGGCCCACGCCCC
>NZ_JARWOP010000157.1 GCF_029868745.1 Nocardia wallacei
CGCGCCGCCACGGATGTTGCCGATGGTGCCCGCCGCCGCCGCCACCGCGATGGCCGCAACCCCGGCCACGTCGACGCGGCGCCCCTTTGGCCGCGGCGACGGCCCGAACACGAAGGCGGACAACACGATCGCCACCGCCGCGATGGGCAGGTTCACGAAGAAGATCCACCGCCACGACAGCAGATCGGTCAGCACGCCGCCGAGCACCACCCCGATGCCGGCCGCCGCGCCCGCCACCGCACCCCAGGCGCCGAAGGCGACGCCCCGGTCGCGCCCGGTGTAGGTCGCGTGCAGCAGCGACAGCGTGGTAGCGAACATCGCCGCGCCGCCGACGCCCTGAAAAGCCCGCGCCGCCACCAGGATCGCCGACGACTGCGCGACCCCGCAGGCCAGCGAGGCGACGGTGAACACGACCAGTCCGGCCAGATAGGTGGGTTTGGCGCCGAGCCGGTCGGCCAGTGACCCGAGCACCAGCAGCAGCGCCGCCAGCGCCAGCGCGTAACCGTCGATGACCCACGTCAGGCCGGACAGTCCGGTGCCGAGATCGTCGGCGATGTCGGGCAGCGCGATATTCACGATGGTGACGTCGATGAGCAGCATCAGCGTGCCGAGGCACGCCGCGAACAAGGGAAGCCATTTTCGCATGGCGAACTCCAGAACCTCGAGCGAACGATATCGACGCCCAGCGTGGGACATGCTTGAATATCCACCTACTCAACCGCCACATCACGTTGGATTCCGCATATGATGCTCGAAGATATCGACGAAACCTCTGTACTGGATCTGCTCGACAAGCAGATCGTGCACGGACTGGTCACCGACCCGCGCATCCCGTTCGCCCGCCTCGCCGGGATTCTCGGCGTCTCCGAGCAGACGGTGGCGCGGCGTTACCGCTCGATGCGGCAGCGCGGCATGGTCCATATCGCCGGACTGGTCAACGCGGTGCCGCTGGGCAGTACCCGCTGGATGGTGCGGCTGCGGTCCACCCCGGACAAGGCGCTGCGGCTGGCCGAGGCGCTGGCCCGGCTGCCCGATGTCAGCTGGGTGTCGCTGCTGTCGACCGGATCCGAGGTGACCTGCATGAGCCGCCCGCGCACGCTCGAACAGCGAGATCATTTGCTGCTCAACACACTTCCGCGCGCCAGCCAGGTGGTCGGACTCGCCGCGTACGAGATCATGCACCGCTTCCCGCTGGACGAGGAGTGGCCGCGCTACGGGCGGCTGCTGACCGCGCGGCAGCGGCGTGACCTGGGCCCGGCGCGGCGGTGGCGCGACGACGCCGGACCCGAGACAGCGATGGACCTGTCGCCCGGCGACGAGGCGATGCTGGCCCTGCTGGCCCGGGACGGACGGGCCTCCTACGCGCAACTGGCCGCCGAAACAGGGTGGAGCGCAACCAGAGTCGCGCGCCGGATGGCCGAACTGGAGCAGGCGGGGGTCCTGTATTTCGATCTCGACTTCGCGATCGAGCGGATGGGCTACGCGACGCGCGGCATGCTGTGGTTACGAGTGCATCCGGGCGCTCTGGACACGGTGGGCCGGGCGCTGGCGACCTGTCCGGAGGTGACGTTCGTCGCGGTCACGACGGGCGCGACCAACCTGGTGGCATCGGTGGTCTGCCGGCACATCGCGCACCTGTATCGCTTCGTCACCGAGCGGCTGGGGCGACTGGACGGCATCACCGATATCGAGATCACTCCCGCGCTGCGAGTGTTCAAGCAGGCTCAGGCGCTGCTGCACACCGACCACGTCACCCTGGTGCCGCAGCCGAAACGCGGATAGCCGGGCAGACGGTGCGTTGGAGTCCAGGCGCGTCGCTTGCCTCGAACACGTGTTCGTCTAAGCTGTGCCACAGAACTTGTCGGTGCCGCCCTCTAACGTAGGCGTCAACCACAGCAGAGACCCACCCGTCGAGAAGGGGACCAGACGATGGCACCACAGGCTTACGATCGCGACAAGGCGCTCGAATTGGCGCTGGCACAGGTCGAGAAGAACTTCGGCAAGGGCGCCGTGATGCGCCTGGGCGAGGAAGCGCGCCAGCCCATCTCGGTGATCCCGACCGGGTCGATCGCGCTGGACGTGGCGCTGGGCCTCGGCGGGCTGCCGCGCGGCCGGGTGGTGGAGATCTACGGCCCGGAATCCTCGGGTAAGACCACCGTCGCCCTGCACGCGGTCGCCAATGCGCAGGCCGCCGGCGGTGTCGCGGCGTTCATCGATGCGGAGCACGCACTCGATCCCGACTACGCCAAAAAGCTCGGCGTCGACACCGACGCATTGCTGGTCTCCCAGCCCGATACCGGTGAGCAGGCGCTCGAGATCGCCGACATGCTGGTCCGCTCGGGCGCCATCGACATCATCGTCATCGACTCGGTGGCCGCGCTGGTACCGCGCGCCGAGATCGAGGGCGAGATGGGCGACAGCCACGTCGGCCTGCAGGCCCGCCTGATGAGCCAGGCGCTGCGCAAGATGACCAGCGCGCTCAACAATTCCGGCACCACCGCCATCTTCATCAACCAGCTGCGCGAGAAGATCGGCGTCATGTTCGGCTCGCCCGAGACCACCACCGGTGGTAAGGCGCTGAAGTTCTACGCCTCGGTGCGCCTGGACGTACGCCGCATCGAGACGCTCAAGGACGGCAGCGACGCGGTCGGCAACCGCACCCGCGTCAAGGTCGTCAAGAACAAGGTCGCACCGCCGTTCAAGCAGGCCGAATTCGACATCCTCTACGGCCACGGCATCTCCAAGGAGGGCTCGCTCATCGATATGGGTGTCGAGCACGGCTTCGTCCGCAAGTCCGGCTCCTGGTACACCTACGAGGGCGACCAGCTCGGCCAGGGCAAGGAGAACGCGCGCAAGTTCCTGCTGGAGAACACCGACGTACGCGACGAGATCGAGAAGAAGATCAAAGAGAAGCTCGGCATCGGGGCAGATGTCACCGCAGACGCGGGGGGGCGGGGGCCCCGCGGCGTGTTGGCCGATGCCGGCCCGGGGGGCGGGGGGGGGGGGGGGGGGCGCCGCCCCCCCCCCGCCGCGGGGGGGGGGCGGCACCCTGCTGCCCGCAAACGCCCCCCCAGCCCTCTGATCGGGATTCTCGGGCGGTCCGTCGCGGTGCCGACTGGTGCAGGCCGAAAGCCCGTCCAGGCGGCGCTGCAC
>NZ_JARWOP010000158.1 GCF_029868745.1 Nocardia wallacei
CCGCCGGCGTGACCGTGCGCACCGTCCGGCACTACCACCACATCGGCCTGCTGCCCGAGCCCGAGCGCGACGCCTCCGGTTATCGCCGCTACCGCGCGCCGGCGGCCACCACCCCCCCCCCCCCCCCCGCGCGGGCCGCCCCCGGCCCCCCGCCGCGAGCCATTCCCTTGGCAACACCGCCGACGGCGTCACCGAGCTGCCGACGTGGCGGCTCAACGCCATCGGGCACATGCCGGGCGCGTTCGCGCGCCTGCGCCCCGCCGCCTCCAGCTGACCCGCTGAGGGCAACATCCACGAGCGGCCGGTGGGGTCGGGCAGAGATTCTGTCCGGCCCCACCGGCCGCATCGCGGGGCTGTGTGTGCCCTGTGCGGGCGTGCGCCGGATGTTCCCCCCGCGCCCCGGGGGCGATGTGTGCGGAAATTACGGGCGCGTTTATGGCCTGCGCGCTGTCTTCGGGCAGTAGGGCCGAATAGGGCGGGTTGACATTCAGGGATGTATCGAGCGTCAATGCGTGGGCCGGTAATTGCGGCGGGCGCGTCGCCCGGCCGTGATCCGGAAACGTTTCGTTATTCCCGGTGTGGTCTGTTGTTGTTAACTCATGACAAGGAGGCGGCATGCCGAAAGATGCGATTGTGGGTACCAGTGTGACTCATGTGGTGCGTGGAAGCGATCTCGGGGTATTGACCGATTTCGCCGCGAGGCACGTCGCCGACGGATACCAGGCGACCGAACCCTGGGCGGTCGGGGAGAGTGGGTGGGTGCTCAGTATCCGGCAGTCGGCCGCTCCTGACCTCGGGCGTACGGAAATCGAGGCGCGATGCGCCGCCGCGGGTCTCACGTATTTACGTGAGGACATCGACCATGTCATGCGCGACAACGCGACGCATGACGACGAGGGCGCGATCAAATTATCGGCCAGACTCAGCGGTAAAGTTTATGTGTCCGTGCGATCCAAAGACGACAGCACGCTCGGTAAGCTGCTGCTCATGTCCCCGGCCGAATGCAACCACGGCGTCACGATATGCCGGGAATGCGCCGGAAGCTGGGAAATAGATTACGAGGTGCGGTACTCGGCCACCAAAGCCGGACGGGAATTGGCCCGGCAGCGCGCCGACACCGAACCATCACCCGCCCACGAACCCACCGTCGAATAGTCCAAAACGGCACCCCGTATGCCCCCGGGGGGGCGCCCCCCGCGCGGGGGCCCCCGGGGGGGGGGGAGGGGGTTGGCCCCCGGTGACCCCCCGGCC
>NZ_JARWOP010000159.1 GCF_029868745.1 Nocardia wallacei
CCCCCCCCCCCCCCCCCCCCCCCCCCCCCCCCCCCCTCTAAAACACCCCCCCCCCCCCCCCCCCCCCCCCCCCCCCCCCCCCCCCCCCCCGCCCCCCCCCCCCCCCCCCCGCGCCCCCCCCCCGCCGGTCCCCCCCCCCCGGGTGGGGGGGCCGCGCCCCCCCCCCCCCCGGGCGTGGTTATGGGGTTGTCACCGCGAGAGTGTGGCGCGCAGGTCGGTGAGGGTGGCGCGGCGCTGGTAGGCGATCCAGGCGAAGAGCGCGGCGAGTGCCAGCGGGAAGATTCCCATCGCGGGCTTGTCGGCGATGAAGGCCTGGGTGGCGGCGGCGAGCACGGTGAGCACCGACAGGCCCGCGGCGGCCAGGGCGCTGAGCCGGGGCACCATCAGCCCGATTCCGCCGGCGACCTCCACGACACCGATGAAGATCAGCAGCCCGAGCGGGATGGTCAGGTTCTCGGGGGCGTTGTCGGTCAGGGCGGTCGGCATGACGAGTTTCGGTCCGCCCGAGGCGATCACGAAGAACAGGCCGAGCACGATCTGCAGGGTCCACAGGACACGGTTGCCGATCTTGCCGGGGCGGACGGTGGCGGGGGAAACGGTGGCGGTGGTCATGTCTGGTCCTTCTCATCGGTCGCGCCGGGTTGGTAGCGCGTTCACCCCATAGGACGGGGCGTCACCGCGAGAGTCATCGCTACCCACCGAAATTCTTCGGAACCGCCAGGCGGTCGAGGAGATGATCGACGAGCGCGAGCGCCGATTGCGCGGTGCCGTACCCCTGGAGCATGCCCTGGGCGAGTCCGCCGACTGCCATGGCGACGAGTTCGGCATCCAGTTCGGCATCGCCGGATGCGGCCGCGGGCCGCGCGCGCCGGAGCTGGTCGGCGACGAGGGTGATCAAAGCCCGTGGCGCGGCGAAGGTGTCCTCGGCCGCGATGCCCCGGCCGGTCACGTTCGCCCAGCCGAAGGCGCCGAGCACGATGGCCTCCTCCCGCCGTTCCTGGTCCAGCGGCAGCAATTCGGTCAGCACCGCGCGGACCGCCTCGCGGGGCGTGACGTCCGCGCCGAGGTCGGCCCAACGCCGGGCGAACCGCGCGCCGGCCGCTTCCATGACCGAGCGGTGGGTGGCCAGCAGAAATTCTCGCTTCGTGCCGAAGTAGTACTGGACCAGCCGCACCGAGATCCCGGCCGCCGCGGCGACGGTCTGAAAGGTGACGGCCTCCAGTCCGCCATCGACGATGACGCGCCGCGCCGCGTCGGTGATCTGGCGTCGCCGCTGCTCGTGATCGGCCAATCGTGGCACGGGATTCGTCGCCTTTCTGCCGTCGATGCTGGAGGGATACGACCATACCGCAGCCATGATACGGTCATATCAGCTTATGTGATACATTCATACCAATATGCGGCGAAAGGTTCCGTCATGCCGAAGATCGGTCGATTCACCAGCGCGGAAGCGGAGGCGGCATTCCGGCACGCCTACGACGTCGTGGCCGCGAAATGGCCGGTGCCGTCCACGAGTGCCGATGTCGAAACCTCTTTCGGCACAACGCGAGTGCGCAGTTCGGGCAGCGGACCGGGCGCGCCGATCGTGCTGCTGCCCGGCATCGGTGGCAATGGCCAGGTGTGGTTCCGGTTCATCGAGGAACTGGCGCGCGATCGCGTGGTGTACACGCCGGATGTCATCGGGTGGGCGGGGCGGTGCGTGCAGACCGCGCCGCTGCGTACGGCCGAGGATGTCGCGACGTGGATGGGCGAGGTGCTCGACGGGCTCGGCGCGGACCGCGTGCATCTTGCCGGGAACTCCCTGGGGGCCTGGCTGGCGGGCGCGGTCGCGGTGTATCGCTCCGACCGCCTGGCCAGCCTGACCATGCTCGAGCCGAGCGCTTCGACGTTCGCCAAGCCGCGCGCGCGTCTGCTACTCAAATTCATCGCCGCGGGGATACGGCCCAACGCCGAGCGGATGCGGAAGTTCAACAAGTGGCTGATGCCCGGATTCGACATGACCGAGGACGAATACGCGCTGGCCGGCGCGGCGCTGAAGTTCCGGCCGGCGATGCCGTGGGACCGCCCGTTCACCGACGAACAGCTCGCCGCGATCACCGTGCCGACACTGGTGCTCTTCGGTGCCGACACGGTCGTCAGCGATCCGGACCGCGGCGCCGCCCGCGTCCGCCGACACATCACTCGCTCGGATGTCGAAATCTATCCCGGCATCGGACACGACCTGCTGTGGGCGAATCCGGAGCAGGTACTCCCCCGCCTGCTCGACTTCGCCGGCAACCACGATCCGCTCCGGGCGTAACCGGCAGGACTACAGGCGCAGCGCGGTGCGGGTACGTCCCCAGAGTGTTCGGCCGCGGTCGCGCTCGCGCTCGGCGAAGAGGAAGGCGAATTCCTTCTCCAATGCCTCGCGGACGACCGACTGGAGTTCGGGGGCGCGATCGTCCGGGCCGCGCCACTGTGCGGCGTCGATCGGGGCGCCGAGGGAGAAGTAGAACCGTTGCGGCTTGGGCAGCAGTGTCGGGCCGAGGCCATGGAACAGCGGCGGCGCCGGGTTCTGCCGCGGACCGGCCGCACCGAGCCGCCGCAACGGCCACATCAGGGCGTGGTGGCCGTCGATCACGATGTCGAACGCGTCGTTGGAGCCGATCATCGCGATCGGGATGATCGGGACGCCCGCCTCGATGGCCATACGCGCGAATCCCGTGCGGCCCTCCCATTTCAGCACGTACTTCTCGTGCTTGCGCCGGAACGCCTCCCGGGTGCCGCCCGGCAGCACCATGACGATCTCGCCGTGTTCCAGCAGGGCCCGGCAGATCTCGCGGGTGCCGCGCACGCCGCCGGTGCGCTGCACCAGTTTTCCCATCACCGGCTTGTCCATGAGCCCGTGATCGGTGATGCCGCGCACCAGGCGCCCGTGCCGGCGCAGCACCTCGTGGATCAGCAACGGACCGTCCAGCGCGACCAGCGAATGGTTCGCGACCAGCAGTGCCGGGCCGTCCGCGGGGATGTTCTCCAACCCGTGGAACCGCGGACTGACCCAGACCCGCAGCGGTGCGGTGATCACATCGATCAACCGCATGTCGTTGCGGCCGACCTCGATCGACAGCGGCGTGCCGTCCTCGAGTGCCGTCCGCCGCGGTACGGCGGCTGTGGCCGGAGGCCGCGCGGGCTCGATGCTTGCCTGCGCGGTGCCGGTGGTCTTTTCGGAACCGAATGTGTCGGTGGTGCAAGTCATTACGTCCCCAATCCGTAGCGTTGCCAAACCGGATATCCTGAAAGATATTGCAGCGCAGCGAATTTGGATATGTAACAGCAATCACCGGAGTAGGGGCTTGATGCCTTCGCTCAGTAGGCCGCCTCGTGTTCCGGCTGCACCTCGACGTCCGGAGCAGCCGGGTCCAGGACGAAGTCGCGCCGGCGGATCAACAGCAGCGCCGCCACACCCCCTATCAGGCATGCCACGCTACCGATGGTCACGACACTGTGGAAGCCGGTCAGGAACGCGTCGACCGCCGCCTCGCGCACCGCGGCGGCCTGACCGGCCGGTACGCCCTCCACCACGGAACGGACGGCGCCCGCCGCCACCGCGTCCGAGGCGGCCTCGGCTTGCTCGGCGGGCAGACCGAGCGTGTCGGACAGGTCCGATTTGATCGATGCGTGCGCGACCGCACCGAGCGCCGCGATCCCCAATGCCGCCCCCACCTGCTGGAACGTCTCGTTGGCGCCGGAACCCATCCCCGAATCCTCGGCCGAGACCAATGCCACCGCCGCGTTCGCGCGCGGCGGATTGAACAGGCCCATGCCGAGACCGGTGATCATGAAGGGCACGAGCGCACCGGTCCAGCTGTCGTTCGCGTCGATTCCGAGCAACAGCAGGAACCCGACCCCGGACAGAATCAGCGCCGTGCCGATCAACACGTTCATCGGCAGCCGGGCGCTGAGCACACCGCCCGCCACGGCCGCGACGAACAGCATGGCCGTCAGCGGAAGGAATCGAACACCCGTCTCGATGGCCGAATGACCGAGCACCCCCTGCATCCACAGCACGCCGAACAGGATCGCCGGCAGCACAGCGAAGTTGATCGCGAACGTCGCGATGGACAGCACGTCGAAGGTGCGGTTGCGCAGCAGTCCGAGATCCAGCATCGGATAGCCGGTCCGCAGTTCCACGATCACGAAGGCGGCCAGCATCACCACGGAGAGCGCCAGCGAGACCAGCGTTGTCGCCGACGTCCAGCCGACGATCGGCGCGCGAATGATTCCGAAGACCAAGGCCACCAGCGCCACCGAGAACGAGACCACCCCGGCGTAGTCGATCGGATGCTCGCGCCGGCCCGCGCTCTCGGCCACCCGCGTCCAGACCACGATCAATGCGAGCACACCCAGCGGCACGTTGATGAAGAACACCCAGCGCCAGTCCAGCTCGGTCAGCGCACCGCCGATGAGCGGCCCGGCGGCCACCGCGACACCCGTGACGGCGCCGAAGATTCCGAACGCCGCGCCGCGTTCCTTGCCGTGGAACTCGGCGGCGATGAGTGCCGGGCCGATCGCGTAGAGCACCGCTCCGCCGATCCCCTGTACGGCCCGAGAAATATTGAGCACCAAGGGCTCTCCCGCGAACCCGCAGGCCGCGGACGCCAGCGTGAACAACACCAGTCCGGCGGCGAACAACCGCCGCCGCCCGATCCGGTCACCGAGCGACCCGGCCGTCAGCAGGAACGCGGCCAGCCCGAGCGCGTACGCGTCGATCACCCACTGCATATCCCCGAACGTGGCCGTCATGTCCACCTGAATGGCGGGCAACGCGACGTTCACCACCGTGATGTCGAGCAACAACATGAACGTCGCGACCGACACCGTCGCGAGGGTCCACCAACGATGGACGCTCACGGCGGGAGCGTCCGGTTTCAGGGCTGCCATATCGACCTCCATCGACATCGGTGTGGTTGCGGGCTTGCGGAATCAGTTCGTCGAGTACTTGTCGAGCCAGTCGGACAGCGGGTCGAAAATCCGTGCCGGAGACTCGGATTGGCCGAGCAGATGGCCCGCTCCCGGGATGATCAGGGCCTTGGTTTCCGGTGCGGAGCCGAACCCGGCCAGCGCCTGGTCACCGCCCGTGGACCAGCGATCCCGCCCACCGTGGAGAGCGAGGACCGGCACCGAGATCTCGCCCGCCCTGGCGAGATTCAGCATGGCCCCCGGCGTCTGGCTCAGCAGGTCGCCGCACGGCAGCTGATTCTGTAGCGGCAGGGCGGCCGCGACGACGGCCGGATCGGCGTCGGCGAAGTTGTCCGACTCGAACGCGGCACGTCCCGGATCGAAGTACACGTATCCCGTTGCGCCGGAGCCGGATTCATGTGCCCCACCGCCACTCGCGCACTCCCCGGCCGCCGCCGCGACACGCGGCAGCACGTCGGCGGTGACCCCTCCATCCGACCACGCCATCAGGATGAGCGAGTCGACATCCCGGAACGTGTAGGCCTCGGTTTCGGCGAGCTGCGCGCCGTTGGAATGGCCGGCGAGGAACACCCGCTCGAAGTGCGGAGCGGGGCCACCGCCTCCCCACGCGTAGTCGCCGCCGCGCAGCGCCCGCACGATCTGATGCGCCATCGTCGCCTGGGCGCCGATGCAGGTGGCCGCGCCGGGAGGCACGTCACTGCTGTCGTAGCCGAGACGGTCGATGGTCAGCGAGGCATGCCCGCGCGCCGCCATCTCATAGGCGTGGTGGTAACCCGGAACCGGTAGGCGCCAATACCATTCGCCGGAGGCGGAGCTGTGCTCGTACAAGGTGATCGCGCCCGCACCGCCGAGCCGGTCCGCGGGCGCGGTGAGATGGCCGCGGATCGTATACGTCTTGCCGTCCGCGCTGCACGGAACCGCCGTATCGTTGGCGTTCACCACCCGGAACTCGACCGCGGTATCGACGACCCCCGCGGGCGGCGCGGGCGACGCCGCGGCGACCGGCGTCAGAACGGCGGCGGTCGTGGTGAGAATCGCCAGCCACAAGACGATTCTCGCGGCCGTGCTCCCGGCAGAGCGCATACTCGGCATCCCTCGGCTCGAAAAGTACTGTGCGGTAGTCCGTTCGGCGCTCATCGTCCCGGCACCGGCTGCCGCTCGGGGCCCTCCGCGGGTACCACTACCTGCTCGCTCAGCTGCGGCAGCCGCGCGTGCAGCCGCCGCAGGAACGCCGGAGCCCACCAGTTCCACGGCCCGGCCAGCCGCATGAAGGCGGGAACGAGCACGCCACGCACGACCGTCGCGTCCACCAGCACCGTCAGCGCCATGCCGACGCCGAGCTGCTGGAGGAAGGTCACCCCGCTGGTCGCGTACACGGCGAACGAGACCGCGAGAATCACCGCGGCCGTCGTCACCAGCGGGGAGGAACGCGCAATACCCTGCACCACAGACAGTTTCGCGTCACCGGTGCGGTCGAATTCCTCCTTGATGCGCGAGAGCAGGAACACCTCGTAGTCCATGGACAGGCCGTAGGCGATGCAGAACATCACGATCGGGATACTCGGCTCGATCAACCCGGTCGGCGTGAAGTCGAGAATGCCTGTCAGATGGCCGTTCTGGAAGCCCCAGACGAGCACTCCGAACATCACCGACAGGGACAGCAGGTTCAGTATCGTCGCCTTCAGCGGAGCTATGACCGACCCGGTCATCACGAACAGGATGACGAAGGTCACCACCGCGATGAGCGCCGCGACCAGGGGCAGCCGATCGACCACACCGTCGATGTAGTCGGCCGTGCGGCCCGGGGCGCCGCCCACCCGCACCTCGAACGGCGCTGGGACGGAACGGACCTCATCGGCGAAATGGTTCAGCCCGCGGGCCAGCTGGCCACTGTTCGTGGGCAGGACGGCCAGCCAGGTGCCGGCGCCACCGTCGTCGGCGACGAACCGCTCACGCGCGACGGAGGGTGTCCCGGCGGGCGGCGCACCGTGCACGAACGTGCCGAGCGCCGAGTCGACGCGCAGGACCCCGGGCAGTTCGGACAGCCGGGCGGCGTACGGACCGACCGAATCCGGGTCCGCGTGCGGCGCGACCACGTACACGGCGTCGGCGTCCTCGGTCTGAAAGTCGGTACGGAATGTGTCGTAGACCGCGCGGGTCGGATCCGAGGACGGCAGCACACGAGCGTCGGGTGTGCCGAACTGCGCGCCCAGCGCGGGAGCACCGAGCACGAGGAGCACGGCAACGCCGATCGCGCCCCCGAGGACAGGGCGACGCATGACGGCGCTGGTGAACCGTGCCCAGAGATTCACCGCGCCGGACCCGCTCGCGGGCGGCCGGCGCGGCAGCACCCGTCGGCCGAGCAAGGTCAGCGCGGCGGGCAGGATTACTCCCGCGCCGATCAAAGCCGTTGCCACAACGGCGATTCCGGCATAGGCGAACGACGACAGAAACGGGAACGGGAAGACGAACAGCGCGGCGAGAGCGGCCGCTACCGTGGCGCCGCTGAAGACGATCGTGTGACCGGCCGCCCGCAGGGCGCGGCGTGCGGCGTCGGGAACCTCTCGCCCTGCGAGCAACTCCTCCCGGTAGCGGAAGATCAGGAACAGTCCGTAATCGACACCGAGGGCGATGCCCATACACAGCGCGATATTCGCGGCGAACGGCGACACCTCGGCGAACGCCCCGATGATCCGCAGGATGGCCAGCGTGCCCACCACCGAGAAGATCCCGATTCCCAGGACGATCAGGGCCGGGGCGACGCGGCGCAGGACCAGCCACAGCAGCGCGAATACCAGGGGCAGGATCAACATTTCGGCACGCAGGAAGTCCTTGCGCGATTGTGCGGCAATCGCCCGGAACGCCTGATCGCTGCCCGCCAGGCCGATTGATACCTCGCCGGCCGCCTCGTCCGCTTCGACGAGACGGTGCTCGAGTTCGGGGAGCAGTTCGTCGCGGACGTGGTCGGCGTTGCCCGGCGCCCAGGCCAGGATCGACGCCTTGTCCTTGGCCGTACTCGCCAGTGTCGGTGACGCTCCCGCATCCCAGAACGACCACGCGTCGGCGATGCCGGGCTGGGTGCGCACCAGGTCGGTGAGCTGCTGTCCGATGCGCACGATCGCGGGATCGTCGACCGAACGCCCGGATTCCGGCGTGATCATGACCGCGACGTTGGGCGTGTTGGTACCGAAACGGTCCGCCACGACGTGGTCTGCCTGGAAGGAATCGCCGGTCACCGACGCGAATCGACTCTGCGTCAACGCGTTCAGTGCTCCGGCGGCAACGACGCCGAGCGCGACGAACACGACAATCGCGCTCGCCACGACCCGACGCGGAAACCGAGTGACCAGATTGCCGATCATGGAGTCGTCCCCTTGGAGTGCAGCAGTTTATGAGCAATCACTCGTATTCAAAGAATATGAGAGATTGCTCGTGTTGTCTACTTGGCGGGTTACGCCTGGTCGTGGGAGGCCGCCACGGTCCCGGGCAGCGCCGGGCAGCGTGACAGCAAGGCCGTCGCGTCCAGGTCCGGCGTCGCGTCGGCAAGGTATCCATCGGGCCTGATCAGCATCAGGCGGCACCCCTCCAGCTCCAGCTTCGGCGCGTAACCTGCTGGAGCGGTGAATGTTTCGAGTGTGTCGAGCCGTCCCTCGGACCAGGTGCCCGAGACGACGATCCGCGTCGACAACCCGGCGCCCGAGACCTGCTCGGACATCGCGCGCACCCGGTCCAGCTCGCCGTCGGCACAGGGACGGTCGAGCACCACCAGCAGCACATGGCCCGGCCCGTCCAGCAGTTCGCGCAGCCCGACCACCTGTCCGTCCGGCCCGATCAGGTCCACTTCCGGCAGGGCACGCCCGAGCGCGCGCCGCCCGCCCTTCCCGGTCACGGCGGGGCTGTCGCGGTAGTCCAGATCGTGCTGTGCCAGCGAGGGTACGAGCCGCCGTGCGAGCAGGCCGCTGCGGCTCAGGGCCGACAGGGCGAGGTCGCGGACGGCACGGCCCGGCGCGGAGGGCACCGTCCACAGTTTCGTCTGCAGGTCGGCGGCCCGCACCACCTGCCCGGCGATGGGTGCGCGTTCGGCCTCGTAGCTGTCGAGCAGGGTCTCGGCGCCGCCGCCGATCACGGCGGCCAGCTTCCAGCCGAGGTTCGCCGCGTCCTGGATCCCGGTGTTGAGGCCCTGTCCCCCGGCCGGACTGTGCAGATGCGCGGCATCCCCGGCCAGGACGCAGCGACCACGGCGATACCGCGCGGCTTGGCCCATGTGCACGGGAAACTTGGTGCTCCAGCCCAATTCGTGAATTCTGATCGGGTACGGCGCGCGTTCGTCGGCGATCCGCTGCAACTCCGCGATCGAGAGAGCCTCCTCGGAGGCGTCGGCAGTACGGCTGACGTCGGCAAAGACCCGAACCTGTCCATCCGGCAGCGGAACCACCACCAGAACCCCGTTCGGGTGCAGGTGATAGTGCGCCTCACCGGGCGGGACGGCGGCGGTGATATGACCGTCGCCGAGTGCGAATCGCTGTCGATAGGTGCTGCCCTCGAACGGGATTCCCATGCGTTCGCGCACCACGCTGTGCGCACCGTCGCAACCGACCACCCACGACACCGATACCTGTTCGGCGCTTCCGTCCCGCTCGAGGGTGACCTCGACCGAGTCACCGCGGTCGACCAGATCGACGAGCGCGGTGCGCCACTCGACCTCCGCGCCGAGGTCGCCCAGCCGCTCGATCATCACCGACTCCACGGCGGGCTGGGTGACGATCACCGGGGCGGCGGGATTGCCGCTGTCCGGCCCGAATTCGATGGCGGCGACGGATCGGCCGCGCGAGAAGTACCGGGCGGCCGTCATCGCGATGCCGCGTGAGCGAATGCGGTCGGCCGTGCCTTGCCGCCGCAGCACGTCGAACGCGCCGTCCCACATGGTCAGCGCGCGAGCCTGATGGGCGGGTCTGCTCTCGGCCCGATCGATGATGCGGCACGAGATCCCGTGGCGACGGAGCTCGGTCGCGAGGGCCAGACCGGTCGGCCCGGCGCCGACGACGAGCACGGTATCGGTCATGATGTCATCTCCGTACGGTCGGGAAAGGAACTCCGGAAGGCGTCCATCGGCGCCAGTTCGAGCACGCCGGAGGCGAGCGAACGATCGAACTGGCGCAGGTCGACGTCGACCCGAACGTGGCCCGGGGTCTCGGATTCCGCTTGGACGGCAACGCATTCCAGCGGTGCGCCGAATTCGGCGAAGTTGGCGAATCGGGAGGAGCAGTGCACGACGGTGGCGACCGGGGACCGGAGCCGGCCCGCACGCACCGCGGAGTCGATGCTCGCCTGGCGGAACGCCTCGATGAGGAACGGGCCCGGAACGTGGTCGTAGTCGTGATCGAACAGCGCCGGGTGACGCCGGTCGGGCACCAGCGGATACCGCACGTCGCCGCCGACGGGTCGCGGCTCGCCGATCACGACATTGCGAGAATCCATGCGGCCCACGGCGTTCGGCGGCAACGGTGGCACCACCGGCGTGGTGCGCGACTTCGGCAGCCGGGACAGTTGGTAGCTGCGCAGCGCCTCGTAGTCCAGCCGCGACAGGAAGACGGCGTCGGCGCTGAGGGCCATCGCCGGCACGTCACCGATGAGAAGTTCGCCCGCGAGGGTGAGGTCGGAGAAGTCGGTTCCGCGATCTACCCGGGAGACGATGTGATACCGGATGATGCCCTCGAGCGGAGACTTCTCGTCGTCGCGGAAGGCGTCCAGCGCGCCGACGGAGAATTCGTAGCGCTGCATGCTGAACGGGAGTTCGAGGGGGACGCCGAGGTGGCGGTGCAGCACCACGAACGATCCCTGCCGCGCCGCCTCGGCCATCGCGAACGGGTCGTGATGGGTGGTCCTGCGGTCGTACCAGAGGCTGTGCGCACGCGGTATCTGGACCGCGACGTGAAACGTCGATTCGTCCTCGGCGGCCGAATCGGCGACGAACACCTCACCGAGCGCACGGCGGTGGGCGAGGGCGCGCGGCACGGTCCGGTCGAAACTGAGTGTCAGCGGCGTCCGCGACACTCGATTGGTCAGTTCGGTCATCGAATTCTCCCTGTCGGTCGGCGGGCGAGACCGCGCCGGATCGCGCGCAGCACAGCGGCTTCGGATTGCCGTGGATAGAAGTGGTTCCCCGGGAACTGCCGCCACGTGAATGTGTCGCTGGTGTACGCGCGCCAGGCCGCGAGGTCGTCGGTGCCGACCGTGGCGTCGTCGAGCCCGCCGAGGGCGGTGATCGGTATCGGTAGCGTGCGGCCCGGCCGGTGCGGGTAACGCGCACCCAGTTCGAGGTCCGCGCGCAGCGCCGGAGCGAAATGCCGCGCGAGTTCCGGGCTGTCCCTGACCTGCCCGGGCACTCCCGCGTAGAGGTGATCGACGAGCGCGAGCAGTTCGCCGTCGTCCTCGGGTATCGGTATCCGGCGCGTGCGCTCCGGGCTGGCTCGGGCCGACACGAACAGGTGTTCCGGTGGTTCGTGTGCCGCCAGCCGGTGGGCGGTCTCGTAGGCGAGCAGGGCGCCGAGACTGTGCCCGAACAGCGCGAGAGGGCGTGGGACCTGCTGCGATATCGAGTCGGACAGCGCGGTGACGAGCGGTACCCACTCCCGCGCGAACGGCTCCCGCCACCGCCGTCCCCGGCCGGGCAAGGTGACCGTCCACACCTCGATATCGGGCGCCAGCCCGTCCGCCCACGCACTGAAGAGTTCCGGTCCCG
The DNA here is from genome assembly GCF_029868745.1 of Nocardia wallacei. Lineage (GTDB taxonomy): Bacteria > Actinomycetota > Actinomycetes > Mycobacteriales > Mycobacteriaceae > Nocardia > Nocardia wallacei_B. Next base: position 11,702 of record NZ_JARWOP010000159.1, read on the forward strand.
CCCCGGAATGCGGGAAGCACACCAGGCGCATGCGCGCATCGCGTTGTGCCCGTGGGCGATTCAGCGCCGCCGACGCGATGCCCGGGTCCGTGAACGTCGTCGTCACGACCGCCCGCTCCCCACCTCGTCGCCGACCGCCACGGGGGTCGCCTCGGCGCCCGCGACGACGCGGGCCAGATCCCGCACGGTGCCGTGGTCCATCAGATCCAGCAGCTCCTGCAGCCGGACGGTCGTGCCGGTCATCGCCTCGACCTCGTTCTTCACCTCGACGATGACCAGCGAGTCCAGGCCGAAGTCGCGAATCACCGTCGCCTCGTCGACCTCGTCGACCGGCACCTGCAAGGCCTGCGCGAATCGTTCCCGGATGAACGTGGTGAGCAGGTCGACGCGGCCGGAAGGATCGCTGCGCGGGCTCCGGTCCGGCTCCACCGGCCGAGCCGGCGCGCTCACGCCGTCCCGCTCGGGCAGCCAGTGCCTGCTCCGGTTCCACTGGTACAGGGGCAGATCGACACGGCCCGCCGGCTCGCCGACCACGGCGTCCCAGGCGATCGCGTGGCCCGACCGATACAGGTCCGCCAGGCCGCGCAGCAGCGTGCCGGACACGGGTTGTTCGCGGCGCATACTCGCCGCCTGGGCGGCATCGCCGCCACGGTCCTCGACCGTCGCCGCGATGTCCCGTCCGAGCACCGGGTGCGGGCCGACCTCGAGGAATGTCGTGATACCGGCCGCGGACGCTGCCGCGACGGCCGACGCGAACAGCACCGGATCGGTCAGGTTTCGCGCCCAGTGGTCCGCGGTGAGTTCGTGAGCGCCGGTGCGGCGACCGGTGACGGTGGAGTACAGCGGCACCGCCGCGGCGGCGGGCTCGACCGCGGCGGTCTGCCGGGTGAGTTCGCCCGCGAAGGGCCGCAGCATCGCGCTGTGGAAGGCGTATTCCACCGGCAGCCGCTTGACGACCCAGCCGCGGTCGGCGGCGGCATCGGCCAGGGCGGCGATTCCCGGCGCGGCGCCGGACACCACCGTGGACCGCGGGCCGTTGATCGCGGCGATCGTGACGTCCGCGCGGTCGTCGAGTATCCGGCCGACCTCGGCCGCGGGCGCCGCGATGCTGAGCATGGCCCCGCCCCGCGCGCCTTGCTCGGTGAGCGCGGCCCGGCGTACCAGGATCTCGAAGGCTTGTTCGCGGGTGAGCATGCCGCCGACGGCCGCGGCGACGATCTCGCCCATGCTGTGCCCGATAACCGCCGACGGCACGATCCCCCAGGATCGCCAGACCGCCGCGAGTGCGAACTCCACTGCGGCGATGCAGATTTGGGCGATATCGGTGCGGTCGAGCCGACTCTCCGGGGCCGGCGCGCAGAGTTCGTCGCGCAGCGACCAGCCGGCCAGTTCCCGGACTATCTGTTCACTGACGGACAGGTCCTCGCGCGCGGCGGGCTCGGCGTACAGGTCCGCGCCCATGCCGTGCCATTGCGATCCCTGCCCGCTGAAGACGAAGGCCGGACCGAGCGGCGGGTTGTGCCGCTGCCGCGGCGGGACGACCACCGAATTCGCCTGTGCGATCAGCTCATCGACGGTCGAGGCGGTGAGACAGATCCGGACCAGGTGGTGGGCGCGCCGCGTCGCCGCGGCCGCGCAGATCTCGGCCGCCGTCGGCGCGTCCGTCCCGGCCAGCAACTTCGTGTACTCGCGAAGCGCCGATTCGGCGGACTCGGCACTGCGCGCCGAGATCGGCAGGATCAGCCGCCCCGCCGCACCGGCCGGCGCGGTGTCGAGCGGCGGCGGCGCCTGGAGCAGGACATGGACATTCGCGCCGCCGAACCCGAACGAACTCACCGCGGCCACCGGCCGTTCCGTCTCGGGCAGGGGCCGGACGGCTTGCGGCAGTTCGAGTCTCGTGCCCGTGAGGGATATCTCCGGATTCACCTGTCGCAGATGCAGATTCGGCGGCACCTCACCGTGCTCGAGCACCAGCATCGCCTTGATCAGGCCCGCGATACCCGCCGCCGCCTCCTGGTGGCCGAAGTTGGTCTTGACCGCGCCGACCGCGCAGGCCCGCGTCCCGGCCCCGTAGACGTCACGAATCGCGTCGAACTCGATGGGATCGCCCAGCGGCGTCCCCGTGCCGTGCGCCTCGATGTAGACGACCTCGGCGGGATCGACCCGGGCATCGCGCACGGCCCGGCGCAACAGGTCGGCTTGCGCACGCGGATTCGGTGCGGTCAGCCCGTTGGTGCGGCCGTCGTGGTTGGTGGCGGTCCCCCGGATCACCGCCCGCGGCACGCGGCGTTCGGCCCGTGCGAGCGACTCGCGGGTCAGCAGGACCATTCCGCAGCCTTCGGCGCGGACGATGCCGTCGGCGGCGGCGTCGAACGTGCGGCACCGCCCGCCGGGGGCGAGCGGCAGCACCTTGCCCGTGACATCGGTGGATGTCGCGGACACGATGACGTTGACGCCACCGACCAGCGCGGCGTCGCAGTCACCGGCCCGCAGCGCCCGCACCGCCAGATGCACCGCCGTCAGCGAGGACGAGCAGGCGGTATCCACCGCCACGCTCGGACCGTCGAGATCGAGCAGATACGACAGCCGGTTGGCGACGATGCTGTGCGCGCCGCCGGGCGCGGTGTAGGTGTCGATATCCGCCGGATCGCCGAGTTGCATCATCAGGTAGTCGCTGCCGTACACACCGACGAACACCCCGGTCGTCGTGTTCCGCAGCCACTCGAGCGTGACGCCCGCGTCTTCGATTGCCTCCCAGGCGACTTCGAGCACCAGCCGTTGCTGTGGATCCATCCGGGCGGCCTCCGCCGGCGCGATGCCGAAGAAGTCGGCGTCGAAGCCGTCGACCTCGCTGAGCAGGCCGCCCCACCGGGTGACGGGACCGGCGCGCTGGCCGGTGGGGCGCCGCCCGTCCCGCGCCTCGGACATCGGCGTGACGGCATCGACGCCGTTGCGCAGCGCGGTCCAGTAGTCCCGCAGGTCGGCTATGTCGGCGGGCATGCGCACCCCCGCGCCGAGGAGGGCGATCGGCTCGTGCCGGGCAGCGGATTCCGCCCGCAGACTGCGGATCTGGCGGAGCGCCTGCTCGAGCAGTTGGCGTTGGTCTGTCGACTCGCGCGTGGTCATCCGGGTCATCCCTTTCGGTGATCAGGTGTCGAGTTCGGCCGACAGCAGTGCTGTGAGTTCGTCCTCGGAGAGTTGGGCCAGCTCATCGGTTTCGGTCTCGGGCGCGTCGCCCGTGTCGAGCGCCTCGCCGAGCAGCCCGTCGGCCAGCCGCGCCGCCGTCGGATGGGCGTAGATCAGGCCCGCGGACATCCGTTGCCCGAGCGCGGTTTCGAGCCTGTTCCGCAGCTCGACGGCCATCAGCGAATCGAAGCCGAGTTCCTGGAACGGGACCTCCGGGTCGACGGGCTGGGACGTGCCCAGGATCGTGGCGACCTGGTCGATGATGAAGGCGCGCAGGGCATTCGAACGGGCCGCCGGATCATCGGTCCGGGAGAGGGCTTCGAGGATCGAGGGATCGGTTGTCGCCACCCGGGTGCCGGGCAGCAACTCGGTCACCAGCTCCAGGCCTGCGGGCGGTGTCACGGTGTCGGCGAACCGCGTCGGATCGAAGGCCGCCACGGCGAGCAGCGGTTCGGGGTCCGACAGCGCGGCTTCCAGCAGGTCCATCGCGACATCGGGAGCCAGTGGAGGTACGCCCGCCGCCGCGAGGCGCGCCGCGCTGCCCGCGGCGGAGGCCAGGCCGATATCCGCCCACGGCCCCCACGCGATGCTCTTGGCCGGGAGTCCGCGCGCGGCGCGGGCCGCCGCCAGTGCGTCGAGATAGGTGTTCGCCGCGGCGTAGGCTCCCTGCCCCGGCGAGCCGAACAACCCGGCCAGCGAGGAGAACAGCACGAAGTGCTCGATCGGCTGGTCGAGGGTGGCCCGGCGCAGATTCCATGCCCCACAGGCCTTTCCGGCGAGGGCCCGGTCGATCCGGTCGGCATCCAGCTCTGTCGCCACACCGTCTTCCAGCACGCCGGCGAGGTGGAAGACGCTCCCGATCGGCCCGGATCGGGCCAACACCGTGGCCAATGCGGCGTCGTCGGCGACATCCGCGGCGGCGACGGTCACCCGGGTCCCGTGTTCCCTGAGGTCGTCGATGACCTCGAGGGCGTCCGGGCCGGGCACGCCGCGTCCGAGCAACAGGAGGTCCCGCGCGCCCCGGGCGCTCACCCAGTCCGCCACCCGCAGGCCGAGCGCGCCGAGTCCGCCGGTGATCACACAGGTACGACCGGCGGTGAACACGCACCGTGCCCGCATGCGGGGCGCGGGTCGCAGCCGGGGCGTCCGCGGCACCCCGCGAATCACCAGCTGTCGCGGGGCATCCGCGTCACGCAGTACCGTGACCAGTTGAGCGAGTTCGGAATCGCTCGGCTCGGTAGCGAGATCGACTGTCGTACATGCGGTTTCGCGGTGTTCACCGGCGATCACGCGGGCGAGGCCGTGCAACGTGGCGGCGGCCGAGCCTCGCTCGTCCACCTCGTACTGCGTGTTCGACGTCAGCACCCACAGCCGAGGCGCCCCGCGCCGCCAGGTGTGGCCGGCGACGAACCGGAGCAACTCGACCAGCTCGAGCGCGGGCGCGGTGCCCGCGCTCGGATCCGGGCCGATGCCGTCGAACGTGCGGGCGTCCACGATGCCCGTGATGTCCGAGTCACCCGCCTCGAGTGCGGCGACGAGCGACGCGTACTCGTCCGGTCCGGACGGCCGGGCGACCGTGCACCGAGCGCCCGCGGCGGCGAGCCGGTCGGCCAGCGCGCGGGGCACCGCCGAGTCCGCACCGAGGATGAGCCAGGCGCCACCGTGCGCGTCGGACGGAACCGGCCGGTGCGGTTGCCAGCCGATCCGATACACGCGTCCGGAATCGACTGTGCGAGCACCGGTCTTGGCGACACCGAACTCCTGCGCGGACCACACCACCGTGCCGTCCTCGGCCATGATCACCAGATCCGCGGTCAGGCGACGATCGTCGTCCTCGATCAGCCGGGCATGGCACCACACGGCGCGCATCGGGCCGGGCAGCCGCGACGCGTGCACCCGGGCGGCGCCGTCCGGCAGCGGGAGGACCCCGGGCGGCAGCGCGGCGTCCGCGGCCGCGGCGACGGTGTGCAGGCAGGCGTCGAGCAGCGCGGGATGCAGTGCGGCGCACCGCTGTCGCAGTCCGTCGGGGAGAACGAATCTGCCGATCGCCTCGCCGGGACGTCGCGCCAGCCGGGTGAGGGCCCGAAACCGCGGACCGTACTGCAGGCCCATGGTCGAGAACCGGTCGTAGAACTGGTCGATCGACACCTCGGTGTCGCACCGCAGCAGGACGTCATCGATACTCGGAACATCGTGCGCTCGTAGCGAATCCGTCGACCCGCCCAACTCGCCCCGAGCGTGGACGACCGCCGTCGCACCGGCCTGCGAGGCGATCGTGAACTCCGTTCCCGCGGCGGTCGGCTCGACCGACAGCTGCGGGGACGTCCCGTCCGCCGAGTCGGGAACGTACGGCGACTCGAACCGGACGTTGCGCACGACGGTTGTCCGATACTCCTCCGACAGTTCGGTGGCCGCCTGCATGACAGCGCTGAGCCAGTAGGCGCCCGGGACGACCGGCACGCCGTCGACCACGTGATCGGCGATCTCGGGTGTCCGGACCGGATCGAGCGGCAACGACCACAGCAGGTGGCCCGGCCGCGAGACGATCGGGACGCGCGCCCCGAGCAGGAGGCCACCGACGTCCTCGGCGACGGCATTCGCCCCGACAGCGGCCGGGCGCACCAGCGGGAACCGTTCGTGATTCCAGCCTTGCGAGGGAATCGGCACACAGGGCGAATCGGAGTAGAGCGCCGCCCAATTCACCGCGACGCCATGCACGTACAGCTGTCCGAGCGCCGAGAGCAGAGCGAACAGCTCGTCCTCGTCGCGCCGCGTGGACGACGCGACCACGGCGTCCTCGCCGGCCAGTTCGGCCACCGATCGCGCCAGCACCGGGTGCGGCGCGACCTCGACGTACACGTCGTGGCCGGCGTCGGCGAGCCGGGTCATGGCGTCCGCGAACCGCACCGGTTCCCGGACATTGCGCAGCCAGTACGCCACGTCGGTACCGGCGCCGGCGATCGGTTCGCCGGTGACCGTCGAATACATCGGCACGTCCGGAACGCGCGGTGCCAGTCCTTCGAGAGCGTCGCGCAGCCGCGGCCGGATCGGGTCGACCGCCGGGCTGTGCGCCGCGAACTCGACCGAAATGCGGCGCGCGAATCCGCCGCCGGCCTCGACCCGCTCGATGATCGCGTCCAGTGCGGCCGGTACCCCTGAGATGACGGTCGCGCGCGGACCGTTCACCGCCGCCACCGAGACCTCGCCGCGGTAGCCGTCGAGGACGGATTCCACGTCGCGCTCGTCCATTTCGAGCAGGGCGAGACCGCCGGCCCCGGAGATCTCGGTCAGCAGGCGGCTGCGCGCGCACGCGAGGCGGGCCGCGTCCGCGAGTGAGAGTGCCCCGCTGACCTGTGCGGCCGCGATCTCTCCCATGCTGTGCCCGCAGACGGCGGTCGGCTCGACGCCGAAGCTGCGCCAGGTCTGCGCGAGGGCGACCTGCATGGCGAACAGCGCGGGCTGGATCTGCGCGGTGCCGCGAGCGACCAGGCCCCGGTCGTCGGACCACAGGGACTCGCCCAGCCACCGCGACAACTCGGCGTCGCAGCGCCGGATCGCCTCGCGAAACACCGGCAGCGCCACCGCCAATCGCTGTCCCATCCCGTCCCACTGCGAGCCCTGACCGGGAAAGACGAGCCCGATCCGGCGGTCGCGGCGGCCGACGGTCGCGGGTCCGCAGACGCCCGGAGTGCGTTCGCCGTCCGCGACGGCGGTCAGGCCGTCGATGAGTTCGTCGATATCGCGCGCGACCACACACGCCCGGTGCTGCTCGTGGTCGGCGCGCAGTGCGGCGGCCGCGGCGGCACGGGCGGCCCAACCGGTGTCGTCGGCGTTGTCCGCCGCGGCCCGCGCCCAGGCACGGGCACGCCGCCGCAGGCCCTGGGCGGATCGGGCGGATATCGGGAACAGCACCACATCCGTCGGCGCGGCCGTCGCCGGTTCCTCGGGCACGACCGGTGCCGTCGAGAGCACGACGTGCGCGTTCGTCCCACCGAATCCGAACGAGCTGACCCCGGCGAACGCCACGCCGTCGTCCTCGCTCGGCAAGGGTTCCGAATCCGCCTGCACCACAACCGGAATCCGGTCGAGTTCCAGCCGCGGATTCGGCTTCTCGAAATGCAATGTGCGGGGAAGGTGCCGATTGTGCAGGGCCAGTGCGGTTTTGATCAGTCCCGCGATTCCGGCCGCGGCCTCCAGATGGCCGATGTTGGACTTCGCCGAGCCGATGCGCAGCGGCCGTTCCTCCGGGCGATCGGCCGCGAGAACCGCGGCCAGCGCGCCTACCTCGATCGGATCCCCCACCGCCGTGCCGGTGCCGTGCGCCTCCACATAGGCGACCCGGGCCGGGTCGACCCCGGCGGCGCGGTAGGCCGAGCGCAGGACACGCTCCTGCGCCGGACGGCTCGGCGCGATCAGCCCGTTGGTTCGCCCGTCCTGGTTCACCGCGCTTCCCCGGATCACGGCGTACACGCGATCCCCGTCGCGTCGGGCGCGAGCCAGGGTCTTCAGCACGACGACGCCCACCCCCTCACTGCGGACGTAGCCGTCGGCCCGTTCGTCGAAGGTTTTGCAGCGGCCGTCCGGGGCCATCAGCTTGCCTTTGCTGAAGCTCAACGCGATACGCGGACTCGCCACCACATTGACGCCCCCGGCCAGCGCCAGCTCGGATTCGCCGGAACGCAGCGACTGGCAGGCCAGGTGCACCGCCACGAGCGACGAGGAGCAGGCCGTGTCCACGGTCAGGCTCGGCCCGCCCAGATTCAGGCAGTACGACAGCCGATTCGCGATCACGCTCAGGGCCGCGCCGGTGCCGTCGGAGGAACCGACCTCGACGCCGGGTGTGAGCACCGCGGCACCGTGATCGTAGGTGGAGGCGCCGAGGAAGACACCGGTCGGCGACCCGTTCAGCCGGCGTGGTCCGATCCCCGCGTCCTCCAAGGCATTCCAGGCGGTCTCGAGCACGATCCGCTGCTGCGGGTCCATTCGCGCCGCCTCTCGCGCCGCGATCCCGAAGAACTCGGCGTCGAAACCCTCGACGTCGGTGAGGAATCCGCCCCATCGCGTATTCATCCGGCCCGGCGTCTCGGGATCGGCGTCGTACAGCGCCGCCGCGTCCCAGCGATCCACGGGTACCTCGGTGATCGCATCGATACCGTCGCGGAACAATCGCCACGTGTCCTCCGCGCCGTCCGCGCCGCCGGGCAGGCGGCAGCCGATACCGACGATCGCTATCGCGCCGTCGCCGTCCTCGGCCCGCTCGGTCGCGCCCGTCTCGGATACCGATCCCGCACCGCCCGCGGCGATCGCGGCGGCGGCCTCCGCGATGCTCGGATAGTCGTAGGCGAACGTCGGGGACAGCGTCAGTCCGGTCCACCGCTGCAGATCGTCCGACAGCTCCACCGCCTGCAGCGAGGACAATCCCAGCGAGACGAACGACGCGTCCGCCGTCACCGTCGCCGGATCGACCCGGGCCAGCTCGGCGACCCGCACGATGATCCACTCGGTCACCCGATCGGCCGCCGGCGTCATCGCGCACCCTCGCCCAGCAGCTGCGTGCCGAGAGTGTCCAACGTCCCGGCCTCGTACTCCGCTCGGCACGCGTGCCGCTGCAACTTCCCGCTCGACGTCTTGGGCAGTGTCCCGGGCGCTACCAGCACGATCTCGCGCGGCGTGATCGAGAATTCGGCCGCGACGGCGGACCGCACCGCGGCCGTCAACTCCGCGAGATCCCCTCCGCCCGCGCCGAGCTTCACCTCCGCCACCACGACGAGTTCTTCGCTCCCGCCGTGTTCAGCGGCGAACGCCGCGGTGCAGCCCCGCCGGACGGCCGGACCGATGTTCTCGACGACGTCCTCGATGTCCTGCGGGTAGTAGTTGCGGCCGCCGATGATGATCAGGTCCTTGCGTCTGCCCACGACATAGAGTTCGCCGTCGTGCAGCACGCCGAGGTCGCCGCTGCGCAGATACCGGCCGGCGTCGGGGCCGGTGGTCCGCGCATGGAAGGTCTCCGCTGTGGCCGCCGGGTTCTTCCAGTACCCCGCGGCCACATCGGGACCACCGATCCAGATCTCACCGACCGCCCCGTCGGGCAGCGGGACGCGGGTGTCCGGGTCGACGATCGCGAGAGAGCGATGCAGTTCGGTCCGTCCCGAGCTGACCAAGACCTGCCCGCGCCCGGGGGTGAAGTGCCCCTGCCGCAATTGCTCACGATCGACCTCCACGGCGACCGCGCCTTGTTTCCGGACCGCTCCGGTCGTGAACAGCGTCGATTCCGCCAGCCCGTAGCACGGGTAGAAGCTGCGAGCGTCGAAACCGTGCGGGCCGAACACCTCGGCGAAGCGCTCGAGGGTGGTGGCGCGGATCGGCTCGGCGCCGTTGAACGCGACCTCGAGCGAGCCGAGATCGAGTCCCTCCCGGTCGGATTCGCCGATGCGGCGGCAGCACAGTTCGTAGGCGAAATTCGGGCCGCCGGTGATCGTGGCCGAGTACTCGGTCACCGCCCGCAACCACCGCACCGGACGCTGAATGAACTGCAGCGGCGGCATCAACACCGTGCTGCAACCCGCGTAGACGGCCGGGACGACGGTGCCCATCAGGCCCATGTCGTGGAACAGGGGCAGCCACCCCACCACCCGCGAGTGGACGTCGTAACCCATTGTCCGGCAGATGAGTTCCTGGTTGTGCATCAGCGCCTCATGGGTGACCACGACCCCCTTCGGCGTCGACGTCGACCCGGAGGTGTACTGCAGAAACGAGGTGTCGGCGCCGCTCACCGGCACCGGCTCGAACCCGGTGTCGGTTCCGGCGTCGATCCCGATCCAGGTCAGCGCCGACAATTCCGGGGCGACCGAGCCGAGCACGCCGCGTGCGTCCTCCGGTACCCCGCTGACGACGACCTGGGCACCGCTGTCCCGGGTGATCGCGCGCAGCGTAGCGACGCGCCGGTCCGACGACAGCGGGAACGGCGGATACACCGGGACCGCAACGACTCCCGCGTACTGGCAGGCGAGAAACGCCAAAACGAAATCGGATGCGTCCGGCGCCAATATCAGGGCTCGTTCGCCCGGCGCGGCCGCCTCCGACAACCGCGCCGCCAGCGCGCGGGTCCGGCGTTCCAATTCGGCAAAGGTCCACGAATGCGATTCGTGCTCACCGTCCGGCAGGAATGTGAAGGCGATTCTGTCTCCGCTGTCTGCGGCGCGCAGTGCGATCGCCTCCCCCAACGTACGCGCACGCGGCATCACCAACATGGAAACTCCTCGTCCTAGATCTCACGAATCGACCTGCCCGTATTCATCGAGCAGAAAAATCGAGAATTCGTCCGACACGACGCAGCTTCGCGTCCATCCCCCGATGGCCACCACAGTAACCAGCGCCCGCCGCCGGTACAAGATCAATTAACGGTCTCGAAAGTAACACTGCGAATTCGGTAGGAGTATCACCAAAGATTCGGCACACCGATCGCGGGTTGTACCACTATCGGACCAGGTCGTACGGAGGATGTATCTCCTTTGCGATCTGGCGCCACCCGTTTTCCGGTCGATAATCTGACGCCTGGTGTGTAAGTCAGCCAGCCGAATGGGGTGCCCCTTGGAATTCAAGAGTGTAATAGATCACGTTGCGATCTGGACCGATTTCGGCGGAGTATTGACGCCGCCCGTGGAACACACCTTCGCCGCATTCTGCCGAAAGACGAACATTCCCCCGGAGCCGTTGCGGGAAGCCCTCGCCGAGGTGACCCGAACTTTCGGAACCGACGATATGATGTTGCCGCTGGACACCCCCTTGATTTCCGAGGACGACTGGCTGGCATTGGTGACCGCCGCGTTGGCCCGCCGGGGAATCCATACACGGATCCCGAGCCTGGCCGACACCTGGTTCGACGGCAGGGCGGCCAATAGCGAATGGATCGACGCCCTGGTCTCCTACCGCGAGGCCGGACACTTCGTCGGCATGCTGTCCAATATGCCGCCGGCGTGGGAACCGTACTGGCAGCGCATGGTCGACGCGGAGACGCTGTTCGCGGCGGTGGTGAACTCGGCCCGGGTCGGCTGCCGCAAACCGGACCGCGAGATATTCGACCTCGCCGCGACGCGCGCCGGCATCGATCCGGCCCGCTGCGTCCTCGTCGACGACCTGCCGAAGAACTGCGACGGCGCGCGCGAAGCAGGCTGGCGCGCAGTGCTTTTCACCGATGCGCACACCGCGGCCGCCGAACTCGACAACCAGCTGGCCGAGCTGTCTTCGATCCAGACATAGGAGTACACACGGATGGGCCACTACCAGAGCAATATTCGCGATCTGGAGTTCAACCTCTTCGAGGTCCTCGGGCTCGACACGATCCTCGACTCCGGCGCCTTCGGCGACCTCGATACCGCGACCCTGCGGGACATGCTCGGCGAGGTTCGCCGGCTCGCCGAAGGCCCACTGGGCGCGTCCTTCGCCGACGCCGACCGCAACCCGCCGGTCTTCGATCCGCAGACGCACAGCGTCACGCTGCCGGAATCGTTCAAGAGCAGCTACCGGGCCCTGCAGGACGGCGGCTGGGACAAGCTGGGGATCGCTCCCGGACTCGGTGGCACACCGATCCCGCGCACGGCGTACTGGGCACTCGCCGAGCTGATCCTCGGCGCGCAACCCGCCGCGTTCATGTACGGAATGGCCGGCGCGCACTTCGCCGAGGTGTTCTTCCGCAACGCCACCGGCGAGCAGAAGAAGTGGGCGCAGATCGCGGTGGAGCAGGGCTGGGGCGCCACCATGGTGCTGACCGAGCCCGACGCCGGTTCGGATGTGGGCGCGGGCCGGACCAAGGCCGTGCAGCAGGAGGACGGCTCCTGGCACATCGAGGGCGTGAAGCGGTTCATCACCTCCGCCGATTCCGACGATCTGTTCCCGAACATCATGCACCTGGTGCTGGCCCGTCCCGAGGGCGCCGGCCCGGGCACCAAGGGCCTGTCGCTGTTCTTCGTACCGAAGTTCCACTTCGACCACGAGACCGGCGAATTGGGCGAGCGCAACGGCGTGTTCGTCACCGGCGTCGAGCACAAGATGGGCCTGAAGGTCTCGGCCACCTGTGAGGTCACCTTCGGCGGCCACGGCGTCCCGGCCAAGGGCTGGCTCGTCGGCGAGGTCCACAACGGTATCGCGCAGATGTTCGAGGTCATCGAAAAAGCGCGAATGATGGTGGGCACCAAAGCGATTGCCACGCTGTCGACAGCGTATCGCACCGCCCTCGCGTATTCACGATCGCGGATACAGGGCGCCGACCTCACCGAGGCGACCGACCCGAGGGCCGCGAAGGTCGCCATCATCAGGCACCCCGACGTGCGCCGATCGTTGATGACGCAGAAGGCGTACGCGGAGGGCCTGCGCGCGGTGTACCTCTACACCGCCGCTCACCAGGACGCCGTGGTGGCCGAGCAGGTCTCCGGCGCGGACGCCGATCTCGCCGCCCGCGTCAACGACCTGCTGCTGCCGATCGTCAAGGGCGTCGGCTCCGAACGCGCCTACCAGTACCTCACCGAATCGCTACAGACC
>NZ_JARWOP010000160.1 GCF_029868745.1 Nocardia wallacei
ACCGCAGCTACCGAGACACCACATCCCGACCCTCCACCACCACAACCCACAAACCCCCCGGACCCCCCACCCCACCCGGAAAACGACACCCCATCCCCACCACCGCCACCGGCTCACACAACCCACCCTCAACCACAGCCAACCGCGACCGCAACGACTGCGATTCGAGAAGCGACTTGCGCAGTGCTTCGGTGAGACGTTCTTCAGTCGTCATCAGCGGTCCTAACTGATTCAGATACGGATCCACGTGCTGCCTGTGCTACGGACTTCCAATCCATCGTGGTGTCTCGGTAGCTGCGGTAGTCGATTTCGAACCGCTCGAACGCGGGATGCAATACCGGCTCGAAAGCCAATCCGTACGGTTTGGGGTAATTGTTGAAGACGGAACGATCGGCGCATATGTGCGCCGGTATGGCGAGGAGCGCCCATTCCCAGCCGAAAAATACGAGGTAGGCTATGATCACCACACCCTGCGTCACGGCGCTGTGCATGACGTTGTACAAGACGAATAATGCCCTGGGGATATTTCCATCCGGGCTTCGTCGAAACGCCCACATCCCCGGTAACGTGCCGAGCAAGTCGATGTATCCGAAGAACACCACGGCATGCCACACGTCGAGATGATTCCAGTTGAGCAGCATGAGAATCGTGCATGCCGTGAATCCGAATCCGTACTCGAGTCGCGCATGCAGTACCGTTGCCGGCGTGAAGAAGTGATTGACAGTGTCCATAGCGTTCACCTACCGCGTGAGCGTGCGGGTGCGGGTGCGGGTGCGCCCACCGAGCCCGCCGGGTCATCATCGATAACCTTGCCGCCGAAAAGCTTCGATACTATCTCCGACATGGCGTGCCTGAGCACCCGCAGCGCGACCGGGTTCACGATCGACTCCATGCTCGGAACTCCGAAATCGAAATCGGCTGTGAATGTGAGTATCAGATCGTCTTCGTCCTCGTCGACACACCACGCGCCTTCGAAAATATCGAAATCGCCGTCGATCTGAGTGAACCTGATGGTGTAGGCATCGTCGTCGTAGAGGTCTACTTCACTCCAGCTCAGCACTCCGTTTCTGAAGTAGATCTCCCAATGGGTGAGTGCCGTCCGAGGGTCTGGGCCATTTTCGGTGCGCACCGACTTCACTTGTTCAGGCGCGTACTTGACGTAGACTTCCCCGTCTTTCAGTCGCTCATAGACCTCTTGCCGCGTCCAGCCGGCTACCACTGACCGAACTTCCACCGCCTGCATCGATTACCCCTGCCCATTATCGAGTTGAATTCTCATCGGCGTGAGCGAAGCAAAGCTGCCGGCCACCGCCTTTTCGATCTGTGCGATTTCCGAGTCCGTGATCACAGCCGGCGGGGTGAATCGGATGACCGTCGGGCAGTTGACGGAATGATTGGCGATAACTCCGTTCTCGACCAGCCCGAGCATCATCTCGCCCGCGTACCCGCCATCGGCGAACTCGATACCGATGAGCAGGCCGGCGCCTCGGATCTCTTTTACTACGCCATCCGGTGCATATCGAGCCGATGCTTTGAAGCTCTCCAGCAGTCGGCTGCCGATCCGGGCGGATTCGTCGACCACGTCGTAGATGGCCAAGGCCTCGATCGCGGCCAGTGCTGCCGCCGCGGTGATCGGCGCACCACTGAAAGTCGACTGATGCAGAAACGGATCCTTTTCGAAGGGTGCGTAGGCGCTCTCCGTCGCCACGACGGCCGCCACCGGGACCACGCCACCGGACAGCGTCTTGCCGACCAACATCACGTCAGGTCGCACGGACGTGCCGCCGATCGCCCACAACTTGCCCACTCTGCCCATCCCGGTGAGGATTTCGTCGACCACAAGAAAGGCATCGAACTCGGTGCACGCGTCCTGGACGCCGTCGAGATAGTCGTCATCCGGAATGTTCACACCGGCTTCGCCCTGAATGGGTTCGAGGATGACGCAGGCGGGCGGGCCCGCACGCAACGCACGACGCAGCGCCCCGATGTCATTGAACGGAACCTCGTCGACATCCGGAAGCAGCGGAGTGAACGGCTCCTGATACACCGGTCTGGCACTGACGCTGAGTGCGCCGATCGTGCGCCCGTGGTACCCATTGGACATCGTGACGATCCGGCGGTAGCCGTGTATGCGTGCGAGTTTGAGGGCTGTTTCCGTTGCTTCGGCGCCGGAACACGTGAAGTAGACCTTATTCAGCCCCGGTGGGGCGATGCCGACGAGTGCCTCGGCGGCCTGGGCCACCCGGCCTTCGATGAACAGTCGAGCGGAAAGCGGATGACGCTGCACCTGCTCAACGACGGCCGCGACGACGTGTGGATTGGTGGCCCCCAGCAGAAATACCCCGTAACCGGAGCAGTTCACGTACGGGGTGCCGGACTCGTCGAAGACCAACGCTCCGTGCGAGCGCTGCTCCACCTGCCCGCCGAAGATTCGTGACAGTGCGACGAGTTTGCTCCCGAGGTGGCGCGCGTAGGACTCGCGTACTCCTCCGGCGATGGCAGATGTCGTGCTATCGGTGTTGCGCTGCATGCGAATTCCCCGTTACTGCTTACGCAATTGAAATGGGCCGACCCAGGAACGAACCCTCGAGTTCGCCCACCATCGAGTTCCGGGAGGGCGGGTGCAATGCCAGGGCGTGTGTCGCAGAGGCCAGGTAGCTGATGGCGGGATTGGTGATGAATTCGATGCCGCCGAGAGTTTCCACAACGACACCGACGGTGCGGACGATCGCGTCTTGAGCGGCATACCGCGCGATGAGCGCGCCGCCGAGCCGATCAGACCGATCGTCGGGATCGTCGATCGATCGCGCGACGCTTTCCAGCGACAGCATGGTCGCCTGGATCGCGCAGGCGGCCGCCGTCCGGGCGTGCGCGGTTCCTTTCCCGCTTTCCAGGAGACGATCCACCAATGCGCCTGCCATGCCCACATAGGCGGCGGTGATCAGCAGTGTGAACCACGTCAAGCCCTTGGCCTCGAGCTCTTCGAGGGTGATGCCCATACCTTCGGTCGGTTTCATGACGAGTTCGTCCGGCACCTCGACGTCGGTGAGGATCACCTCGTCGCTCTCGGCAGCGCGCAGCACCGATGCATTCCAGAATGGGCGCACCGTGAGCCCGTCGATAGTCGACGGGATGACCAGCACGCCGATCTGCGATTCGCCGTCGTCGCCGATCAACGACACGCTCGCCGACATGAGATCCATCGATCGCGAAAGACTGCACGGCCGCTTCGACCCGTTGACGATCCAGTGTGCGCCCTTGCGACGAGCAGTCATCGTCGGAGACAGAAAACCCTGACCGGACCGCCCCTCGGCAAACCCCGACGACATGAAGAGGCCGTCGTTGGCCACAGCATCGAGGACCATCCATTCCACACCGTCGAAGTGCTCTTCGATGGAGTTCAATGCCGCTACCGAAAAGTTGTGCATCGTGACCGCGACCGCCAGAGACGGGGCGATCGATCCCAGCGCCCGGGTGCAGTGCAGCGCTTGATAGGCGGAGGCCCCCAAACCGCCGTGGCGCCGGTCAACCAGCATCCCGGTCGCCTTGGACTCCCGATAGATCCCGAGTCCTATCGAACTGTCGGCCTCCAACCTGCTGAAATCGATCTGTGCCAGTCTCTCGCCCAGACCGGGCACCACATCGTCGAGAATCGTGCGTGACTCACGAGTGCTTCCCATCGTCAGCGCTCCTTCTTATCTTTCCGGAACCGACGGGTGATTGTCCGGCGCGCTTTTCGAGTCGGTTACCCGGACGAACACCGATTCCCGGGGTTCCACCGCTGACGCGATGCTGATCGCCTGCAAACGACTGGTCCGCAAGATAGGAAAATGGGCCTCGCCGAACGGTCCGCCGGTCAGCCCGGTGCCTCCGTGGGTGGGCAGTCCGGGTGCCTGTGAGATGTGGCTGTCGTTGATCTTCAAGAAACCGCCGTTGTTCAGTCGTCGACAAAAAACCTCGATGAGATCCGGGTCCTGGATCCAGGCGGAGTTTCTGAGCCCGTATCGGTTCGCATTCATGAAGTCGATGCACGCTTCGAACAAGCCTTCCTGCGTACCGTCGGCATCGGTGTCCGCGTCGACAACGACCAGAGGGAGCAGCGGGAAGAAGGTCTCTTCGCGCACGACATCCAGCGTCTCCGCCAATTTCAGTCCATCGATCCGTAACAGCGTCGGATCGATGAAATATCCGGTCTCGCTGGGGGTGCCGTCGATTTCTATGCGGTCACCTCCGCACAGCACCTGCGCACCCGCTTCGGTGGCGGCGGCGAGCATCGCGTCGAACTCGACCGACTTCATTACCGGCGACAGCAGCGAACCCTCGTCCTCGGGGTAGCCCGGACGGATTCGGCGGACCACCTGAATCAGTCTGTCCAGCACAGTTTCCGCTACCGCTCTGTGCACGATCGCGTACTTGGGCACCATGCAGATCTGGGTCGAGCCGTAGAAGCACTCCGACAGTGCGGTGACGGCGAGGTCGATCTCGGCATCCGACCAGACGAGGACGCCGTCATTTCCGGCGAGTTCCAAGATCGCCTTCTTGCCCCGCGAATGCCAGCGATTGCCGATCTCGATGCCGCGTCCGGATTCGCCGAAGTACATCAGATCGTCGACATCGTCGGACTCGAGCCAACTTTCGAGCACCTCGTTGGGAGATGCGCAAATCACATTGGCAGTGCCCGTCGGCGCCTTCATCTCGGAAAGGACCGGATCGACGATCTCACGCCAGAACCACGCCGTCGCCAGAGGTGCGCTACGCGGCGCCTTCACGACGACGGTATTGCCGGCGATCAGTGCGCCGAGCGCGATCATGGAGTTCGCCGCGGGCGCGTTGTGCGGTGGGTGTACCGCTACGACCCCATCCGGTTTACGTACCAGCCTGAGCTCCCGGCCGCCCTCGGTGGTGATTTCGGACAGTTGCTTGCGGGCGCGCGACAGATTCGCTTCCGACGTCATCTCGACGGCGCTGCTCACCTCCCACACAGCCAGCTGTCTGGGGTGGCCTTCTGCGACAAGCATTTCCGTGAACTCGTCGGAATGCGCACAAATCCGCTTGCCGATCGCCGACGCCACCGCGAGACGTTCCTCGGGCGCCCAATTCGACCACTCGGCGAACGCCGCCTTCGCTGCTGCGGCGGCATCGCGCACTTGGTCCATGGAACTCAAACCCACGCGACCCACAACGCGCTCGTCATCGCAATCGACAATGATGCCGCGATCCAGGCCGCGTTTCAATTTCAACGCCGATATCTCGTCACGTAACAATGCGCTTGCGCGGATGACATGCAGCCACTTGTGGTGATCCGCATCCCGACCGTCGATCAACGACGGGTAGCTCTTCATAGCGGGCGTGTCCTCTCGAATGCGTTGCCGTCCAGCGTTAACCGGCATTCTTTAGACGAATCACTCCGAGCGCCTGTGCTCTGAGCAAAAGCTACGACAGAGAGGTATTCGCGTCAACGCGTCCGTCTGCAACTCCAGTTACGTAGGAGCCACGCACAATTCGGCCACCGGGGGTCTATCGGGCAGAACCGAAGCATGTTTGTATCAACCGGGTCCACCGGAGTGCTCCGGAAAGAATTACGATGTTTCGTTGCGCCGTTGCAGCTCACGCGCAATGGAGGCCCAGCTGACCGAGCAATGTCTCGCCAACTCGATGAAGTGCGAAAGACAATGATCGGGGACCGATGCCGCAATCATGGTGCTATCCTCGAATCTGACGGTGCGCGCATGTAGCCAGCGGAGCAGCTCGCGTCCGGATTCGCTCATCCTCAGCGCGGGGTCACGCGAAAGGATCGCCAGTAGCGCCGATGCATCGACTGGCTTATCGCTGCCAGGCACAGCAACGGCCGCGTCGCCGGCAGGTGGCGGTCCGGGCAATTCACCACGGCTCAGGCGATCACGAACGTTCCGCACCGTCCCGGGCGAGACTCCGGCCGCTCGCGCGATAGTGCGCAGCGAGGCGCTGGGCATTTGCTCGAGCAGTTCTGCCACGCGTCTGCGTCCGTCGGAGGGGTCGACAGGCCGAAAGCGGCCATCTTTGCCCAGTCGAGTGTTCGACTGCGTATCAGCGTCGGTTGAACACCGTAGGCCACTGACCACTTTTGCGGACAACCCCGTCGTAGATCCGATCGCGCGGTCGGACCATTCGGGATGGGTCGCGAGTATTTTGGCGGCAGCCGCGCGTCGTTCCGCGAATGTGAGTGGCAATCCGTTACGGATATTCGCTTGAACCCCGACGATAAAAGCCATATCGATCGGACCGGTAATAAGATAGGCGTCCAGTTGGTCCATACCCTTGTAGATCGCCGCAGCCACACGGTGCAGGCCGTCGAGAATTCGCATTGTCGGCCGATGAACAATAATCGGCGGCAAAGGCCACTCGGCCGCGACCATCCGCTCGACATGGGCGCTATTGAGACCACTCAACCGCGGCGAGTCTTCAGCCAGCAGATCGCTGACCCTGACCACGCCCACAGACTGCGCTGTCAGGCTCGGTAGGCCGCTTTGCACCGATGACGTTGCCAGTGACGAAAATTCCACCCTTCCCCCCGTCACAGACACCCCGATACTCGGGGTTCGGTTGATGACTGCCTGCGGTTAGCACCCTCGCCAATACAGTTGCCATCTCGTTATCAACCTACATCTGGATGCAAGCGCAGTCAAATTAACTGAGAGTTACGCTGGGCTGACCATCCGGTGGTCCGGGGCGCGTGGGCGTCTCCGTAGCCCCTGACGTGGCCCAAGGCTCGATAACACGTGTGATTCAGCCCGAAGGCGTCGGAGCTCCGGCGCCGCCGATGTCGCGCCGCGCGGGCTGCGGAAGAGGCCGGTAGGCACTCGGTGAATTGCCGGTCCATCGAGTGAACGATCTGCTGAATGCCGCGGTGCTGGCGTAGCCGAGGCGCGCCGCGGTCTCTTTGACGGTGAGGTCGAGGAGCCCGAGCATATCGATGGCGAGCGCACAGCGAACCTCCTCGCGGAGGATACGGAAGCTGGTGCCCTCCTCGGCGAGTCGTCGATGCAGAGTGCGACGGTCCATGTTCAGTCCGGCCGCAATCTCGCTTGCCGTAGGAGCGGCCTGGATCTGGTGCAGGAGCATGGCGCGGATTCTGCCGGCGAGCCGGCCGCGCTCATGTCGACTCTGCAAGAGATCCAAGCAGTGCTGCTCACACAGCGCAGCGGTCGCCGGATCCGGCATCGACATCGGTTCCGCGAGAAGATCGAGTGGAAACGTCAGTTCTGTGGTCGGGCGGTCGGCGATGATCCGGAATCGTCGGATCGGATCGTGTGCGAGGTCGGCAAGCATCCGAGTCATGCCCTCGGTCATTTTCTCCGCACGGTGGTCGGGAAGCGCCAGCTCGAAGCGAGTATCGCCGAGACGATCTACGAGTCGTGGGCTGAGACACCGCAACACGATCGCTCCGAAGATGATGACGATGTCACGTTCGAGCAGGAAGGCACGGACGTCAGCCGGCAGGACCTCGTGCCGGAACGTTATCCGCCCTGTCGTCTGGCTGAGGCTGACCGTGATGTCGATGAATCGGTTGCCGATCCGCAAAGTTTGCAGTGCGACTCGAAGAGCGTCGCCGGCGGTGGGGCTGCTGAGCATAGCGAATCCCAGCAAGCCGAAGTTTGCCAGCGAGAAGCGCATCGCGACCTCGGTGCCGAGACCCGGTCGATCTCCGAGGGTCTGCACCAGGTTTCGCGCGACGGATAGTTCTTGTACGCCTTCGACTTCCAGGTCGTCGGCGTCGAGATCGGCGAAACGAAGCCCTGTCGAGGCGAGCAGACGACGCTCTGCGATCCCGTGATCGATTCCGACCTGGACCATGTGCCGGATTCCGATGACGCCGCGTCTGAAGTCCCATGACTGTTGCTCCACCGTGCCGAAAGTATCAAGGTTCTGTCCCATCGGGGCATTCCGGCGTACTCGCGCGACTCCTACAGTGGCATAAGGCCGGCCAGAAGTCGGCGAATGCACTGGGGGCGCGCACATACGGTGGCTATCGCTCCCGGTTCCGACGCGGTGCCGTCCGCCAGAGACGAGAAGGTCCATAACCGATGCGATCCGTGGTAATTCGATGGCTGGGCCTGGCGGCCTTGTGCTTTGCCGAGTTGCTGGTGTTCCTGGACAACACCATCGTCAATGTTGCGTTACCGAAGATTTCAATGGATTTGGGGGCCAGCACATCTGGCTTGCAGTTGGTGGTGGACATGTACACACTCGTGTTCGCCGGCCTACTCCTGACCGGCGGGTACCTGGGTGATCGCTTCGGCCGCAAGAACGTGCTCCTGATCGGAATCACGGGATTCGCGGTGGTATCCGCACTTGCGGCGATATCGAACGACTTGGGGCAATTGATCGCCGCCCGAGCAGGCCTCGGACTCTTTGCCGCGCTTGTCTTTCCGGCCACCCTCGCCATCGTGGTGATACTGTTCGACAACCTCAGGGAACGCGCGATCGCGGTGGCGATTTGGGCCGCGGTCGCCGGAATCGCCGCCGCAATCGGCCCGGTCGTGGGCGGTTGGCTGCTCAACCATTACTCGTGGGGTTCGATCTTCTGGATCAATGTTCCCGCCGGCGTCGTTGCCCTGTTCGGAGTCGCAGCGCTTATTCCGCCCAATAGGAATCCCGACATCGGACGCTTCGATCTCGGTGGCGTAGTGCTGTCGATGGCCGGCATCTCGATCGTCGTCTACAGCGTGATCGAGGCCCCGAACCACGGCTGGCTGACCATCCGCACGATCGGTGGGCTCGTGGTCGGCGCGGCGGTCATCGCAGCTTACATTGCATGGGAGAGAAGATTCTCATCGCCATTGTTCGACATCCGCCTGTTCCAAGACCGCACCTTCGCTGCGGCGGCGCTGCTGCTGACATTCGGCATGTTCGCACTCATGGGATTCGTATTCCTGATGACTCAATATTTCCAAGGTGTCAAAGAATTTTCGCCATTGGAGACCGGCACCCGCACACTGCCTTTCGCCATCGCGATGGCGGTTTTCGCCGGACCGAGTATGTGGTTGGCCTCGAAGATCGGAGCGGGGCGAACCGCCGCGTTCGGATCACTCGTCATGGCCCTGGCCTTCTGGCTCACCGTACGGTATGACGCAGACACGTCCTACTGGGGCGTAATTGTGCCCGTAATGGTCACGTTGGCCGCAGGCGTGGCCCTTGTTTCGGGCCCGGCGACCTTTCTGGTACTCAACGAGCTGTCCACCGGGCAGGTCGGTGCGGGCTCCGCGGTCAACGACACGAGCCGCGAACTCGGCGGAACGCTGGGAGTCGCCGTACTCGGCTCGATTCTCGCGTCGGTGTACTCCGGAAAGATAGATACCGGCTTGGCAGGTATCCCGTTGCCTCAGGCGGCACGCGACGCGGCGGAGAATTCCATGTTGACCGGGGTTCAGGCCGCTCGATCGGATCCGGGCCCCCTCGGTGCCCAACTGAGTGGGCTTGTCAAAGGGGCCTTCCTCGATGGCTTCCACATGGCGTCCCTTGTCGCCGGAGGCGTTGCGGCCGTTGCCGCTATCGCTGGATGGCTCTTACTCGAACCAATTCAGGGGCCTTCCCATACGGCGGACCGCCATCTGTCAAAATTGTAAGGTGACGTCCAAAACGAGCCATCCGTACAATGGCCTTCCTGCGGCAGAGCGGGTGGCCAAGAGACGCGAGCAGCTACTTCAGGCGGGCCTGAATATCCTCGGGGTGCACGACAGCCCCGGCGAGCTCACCTTGCGTAACGTCTGTCGGCAGGCCGGTCTCTCGCAACGTTACTTTTACGAAAGTTTCGCCGACAAGGACGAATTCGCTGCCGAGATCTACGATTGGGCAGTGCAGGAACTGGCGGCGTCGATTCAACTAGCGGTCGCGAACGCCCCACGCGATGAGAAGCTGCGCGCCGGCATCGGCGAACTCGTACACGCAATTGAAGCCGACAGTCGACTGGGACGGCTGTTGTTCAGCCCCAACCAATTCAATCCCGGGCTACTGCACAAGCGGTATCGATCGACCCAAATGTTCGTCGACCTCCTGACCGCACACATTCGCGAGGCATCACCGGCCGACAAACATAGCGCAGTTCCGTTCGCCGCCCAGTTCATGATCGGCGGGGTAGGACAGATACTGGCGTCCTGGATCAATGGCACCACTATCAGCGACGCCGACGCATTGATCGAAAACCTCGTCCAGTTCATGACCGTCTACTGGCGATACCTGTCACACGTACGCCGCGGGCCCGGCCTGTAGTTCATCCACCAGCGCCGAATATCTCTACCGGTAACCACCATCGCCAATCTCCTTGCGGCAGCAGCCATCCAGGGGTCAGAGCCCGCCCGGATCCGTCCCGAAGCCCGATATCTTCTCCGGAACACGTGCACAGGCCGGGTGCCGGACCCGCTCGCCGACTGGGCGATCAACGTGCTCGCCGCGGACGATCATCGAACCGGCACGCTGTGGCTCCTAGGCAGGAACGGTCTCCAAGCCGAGGACTCCGGCCGCCGGATCGGCTTCACCCTGCAAATTGCTGACTGACTATGGCCGTCAGAGCAATTCACGCGCATCCTGTGAAGTGCGCAGAGTGGATGAGCGCGGTTGGCATTCGGGGGTTCTGGCCGGTGAGGAGGAATGCATGGAAAGCGCGCCGAGCAGAACGGCGATGTTTGCGGCCGTGTCGCGTGGATTGTTTCGCCTGGAAAATGCGTCGCCGTGGGTACTGGACGATGCGCTGGCCCTGGTGCTCGTCGGCCCGGTATGGCAGCAGCTACGAAATCAGTACAATCCGCTGTTCCCCGGCCCGGTCCTACGCGAATCCCGCGCGGCTGTCTGCACCCGCAGCCGGTACGCCGAGGACCGGCTGGCTGCCGGCACCTTCACGCAGTACGTGATTCTCGGCGCGGGGCTGGACTCGTTCGCCTGGCGGCGGCCGGATCTGCTCGGCTCGCTGACGGTGTTCGAGGTTGATCACCCTGCCTCCCAGGCCTGGAAGCTCGAACGTGCCGGGGAGCTCGGCCTGCCGCTCAGCGCCTCGCAGATATTCGTGCCGGCTGATTTCGAGGCCGGACCGGTTCAGGATGCTCTGGGCCCGGCCGGGTTCGACTGGGCGCGGCCGGCGTTGTTCTGTTGGACGGGCGTCGCCCCCTATCTGACGGCGCAGGCGATCGAGTCGGGGTTGCGCACGATCGCGACGGCTGCTCCCGGGTCCGAGGTGGTGTTCTCCTACCGGGCCGAGGACTGTGCGCTCGATGACGTGGGGACGGAATTCGCCCGTATCTACACGCCGATCGCGGCTTCTGTCGGCGAACCTCTTCAGCCTGGCTGGCCGGTATCCGAGATCGAGAGGCTGATCAGCCGGTGCGGGCTCGAGGTCGTCGACCATCCCGCACGGGCAGACCTCCAGCAGCGGTACTTCGCCGGCCGCAGCGATGGCCTGCGGCCCTATACCTTCGAGACCCTGGTGGCCGCACGGGTCACCTGAGCAAACGCAGCTACGTCCGGACTTCGCCCCTCGACGAGGCTCAGCGGTGTGGGCAGGCCCGCCTCATCCAGTACAGGGCCGTCACCTAGTAGTAGTGGTCTTTCCGTCGGCGCGGTACGGGGCGATGTGCAGGTCGTCGGTCGCGGCGATCTTCTCGATGATGTCGGTGGGCCAAGTGGCCATCCGAGTTGACCTTCCAGTCGGTGATGCGGCGAACGGGAGGCCCCGATGTCAGGGCTGGAGCAGCGCCTTGATGGCGCGGCGCTCGTCCATGGCCTGGTAGGCGTCGGCGACTCGGCTCAGCGGGAGGGTGAGGTCGAAGACCTTGCCGGGGTCGATGTCGCGCCGCCAGATCCGGTCGATGAGGTCGGGCAGGAACCGGCGCACCGGTGCGGGTCCGCCGTGCAGATGGACGCCGGAGTAGAACAGCTCCTGACCGTCGAGGGAGACGCCGTGGGAAACTCCGACGTAGCCGACGTGCCCGCCGGCGCGGGTGGAGCGGATGGCCTGCATCATGGCCTCCTGGGTGCCGACGGCCTCGATGACCGAGTGCGCGCCGTACCCGCCGGTGAGTTCCTTGATCTTCGCGACGCCCGCGTCGCCGCGCTCGGTGACGATGTCGGTGGCGCCGAACTCCCGCGCCAGCTTCTGGCGGGGTTCGTGGCGGGACATGGCGATGATCCGGTCTGCACCGAGCTGCTCGGCGGCGAGGACGGCGAGCAGGCCGACCGCGCCGTCGCCGACGACCGCGACGGTCTTGCCCGGCCCGGCCTCGGCGGCGACCGCGCCGAACCAGCCGGTGCCGAGTACGTCGGAGGCGGCGAGCAGCGACGGGATCAGCTCCGGTTCGGGCATGCCTGGCGTGGCGACGAGAGTGCCGTCGGCCAGCGGGACGCGCAGCAGCTCGGACTGTGCTCCGCCGGCTCCGGCGAACTCGACATGGGCGCAGCGGGATTGGTAGCCGGCCTGGCAGATCTCGCAGGTGTTGTCGGAGGCCATGAACGACCCGACGACGAAGTCGCCGACGTTCACGTTGGTCACGGCGTCACCGATCTGTTCGACGACACCCACGTACTCGTGGCCTATCGGGGTGGGCCGGTGGACCTGATTGACACCGCGGTAGTCCCACAGGTCCGAACCGCACACGCAGGTCGCGGCCAGCCGGATGATCGCGTCGGTGGGCTGCTCGATCCGCGGGTCGTCGCGCTGCTCGTAGCGGATGTCGCCGGGGGCGTGGATGACGGCTCCGTGCATGGTCAGTTCTCCTTCTCGATGATGTTCTTCAGGACCGTGGTCGCGCCCATGCCGTTGGGCCATCCGGTGTAGAAGGCCAGATGCAGCAGGGACTCCTTCAGCTCCTCGTCGGTGACGCCGTTGCGGCGGGCGAAGGCGAGGTGGAACTGGAGCTGGTCGGTCTTGCCCAGCACGTTGAGCGCCGCGATGGTGACCAGGGAACGGTCGCGCTTGGACAGGCCCTCCCGCTCCCAGACTTCGTCGAAGAGGACCTTGTCGGTGTAATGGACCATCCCGGGAGCGAAGTCGCCGAAGGCGTTCTGCCCGCCGGTCCAGCCGGTTCTCGTATCGTCAGCCATGATCGCTTCCTGTCTTGTTCGGCATCGGTTTCATGGGTCTCCCGAGGTTCAATGTCGATGACAGCGGCAGGTATGCCGGGTGAGGGAGGCCCTGGTGAGGGATGTACCGGCAGGGCATCCCTCGCGTGAGGCTCGCGTCGTACCGTTGAGATCGTGGACAACAGGACCGAAGCACGGGAGTTCCTCATGTCCCGCCGGGCAAACCTCGGCCCCGAACAAGCGGGCCTGACCGTCTCCGGGCACCGGCGGGTCGCGGGCCTGCGCCGCGGCGAGGTCGCGATGCTCGCGGACGTGAGCCCGGAGTACTACGCCAAGATCGAGCGCGGTCACCTCGCCGGCGTCTCCGACGCCGTTCTCGAGGCGGTCGCCCGCGCCCTGCAGCTCGACGACGCCGAGCGCGAGCACCTGTTCGACCTCGCCCGCGTCGCCAACGGCGCTGCCCAGCCGGTGCGCAAACGCCGGCCGAAGACTTGGACGGCCCGGCAGAGCCTCATCCGGGCGCTGGACGTCATCGACCGCGGGCCCGCGTTCGTGCGCAACGGCCGGATGGACATCCTCGCAACCAACGCCCTGGGGCGGGCGTTCTACGACGAGGTATTCGACGGGCCCGGCCAGGGCAACCTGGCGCGATTCTGCTTCCTGGACGATCGGGCGAAGGCCTTCTACCCGGAATGGGAGGGCGCCGCCGACATCACCGTGTCGATCCTGCGGACCGAGGCCGGCCGCGATCCCCGCGACAAACAGCTGCACGACCTCATCGGTGAACTGTCCACCCGCAGCGACGCGTTCCGCACGCGGTGGGGCGCGCACAACGTGCGCCGCCACGGATCGGGCACCAAGGTCTTCGTCCACCACGACGTCGGCGAGATCACCCTGACCTACGAGGGTATGGAACTGACCGCCGAACCCGGCCTGTCGTTCCTCATCTACACCGCCGAACCCGGCTCGCCCAGCGACGAGCGCCTGAAGCTGCTGGCGAGCCTGACCGCCACCGCGCGCCGCGACCACGAGGTGAAACGGCTTTCCCACACCCCCACCGCGAAGAGCCCGCCGGAGGAGTTCACCGGCGACGTGTGGGTCGACCCGGTCACGGAGGACTGACACGTGCACACCAGGACACTCAGGTTTCCGCGATCGGCCTCGGCGCGATGGGCATGTCCCAGAGCTACGGCCCCAACCCTGGTAACCGCGACGACATGATCGCCGTGCTGCGCTCCGCTGTCGAGCACGGCGTCACCTTCTACGACACCGCCGAGGTCTACGGCCCCTACGACAACGAGGAGCTCGTCGGCGAGGCGCTCGAGCCGATCCGCGACCAGGTCGTCATCGCCACCAAGTTCGGCTGGGACATCCAGGACGGGCACAGAGTCGGGCTGGACAGCCGTCCCGAACAGATCCGCCGCGTCGCCGAGGCGTCACTCGAACGGCTGCGCACCGACGTGATCGACCTGTTCTACCAGCACCGCGTCGACCCCGACGTGCCCATCGAGGATGTCGCCGGCACGGTCGGGGAACTCGTCGCCGAGGGCAAGGTCAAGCACTTCGGGCTCTCCGAGGCGTCAGCCGCCACGGTCCGCGCCGCGCACGCCGTCCATCCGGTGACCGCGCTGCAGAGCGAGTACTCCCTGTGGACCCGCGACCCCGAGGCCGAGATACTGCCCACCCTCGCCGACCTCGGCATCGGGTTCGTACCGTTCAGCCCGCTCGGCAAGGGATTCCTCACCGGAACCGTGGACACCACCACCAGCTTCACCGACAACGACATCCGTCGCCGGGTCCCGCGCTTCGAAGCCGACAACCTCGCGGCGAACCAGGCCCTCGTCGACCACGTCAAGGTCCTCGCCGAGGCGAAGGGCGCGACCCCGGGGCAAATCGCCCTGGCGTGGCTGCTCGCACAGCAACCATGGATCGTGCCGATCCCGGGCACCCGCCGCACCGCCCGCATCCGAGAGAACGCCGCCGCCGCGCAGGTCGCCCTGTCCGCGGACGAACGCGCCGACCTGGATTCCCTTGCCCAACGAGTCGGAGTCCAGGGCGACCGATACAACGCCCAGCACATGGGATACGTCAACCGCTGACAGAGCCCACCCTGGCCGCTCACCCGAACTCGAGGCGCTGGCCTGGTTCACCCGGTATTTCCCTCGCGAACCGGTCGACCGTCGAAACTCTTACACGACAGGACATTTCATTACGCACGCAATGAAATGAATCGCGGCATGCGAGTGGACCGAGGGGCGCCACGCCTAGGCAACGGCGTGCAGCATCGCCTGCCGCACCCGCGGCGAGCTCACCTGAACGGTGCGCGGTGTTACCAACCCTTGGTGGCGACTGTTGACAGAAGGTGCTGACACAGAAACAGCTCAGAGTACGTTTCCATGCCCTGAGCTGCCATTTTAATGGGTGGAGCTAAGGGGACTCGAACCCCTGACCCCCACTCAGGGGTTCAAGAATGCCTGCCGCTTCCCGGCAGGCCCCAAAACATCCCGCTACCTGCGACAACAGGATGTCCGTTCGTCCCGTCAGTTCCGGATACATCCCCGACATTTCCCGTTCAAAGCGTGGGGTAAGCGCGGGGAGGGTCAAGTTGGATCGTTCCGGTTGGCGGGTCATCATTGGCGCGCAGCGCGGTCGGAAAACGTCGGAGCTAGGCTGTTGAGTGCTGCGGTCGAGTCCGGCGCTAGCGCCGGTCTGTCGATGTAGTGTTCTTCGGTGGTGGAGCTGCTTCGGTGTCCGGCCTGTCGTTTGGCTTGCTCAGGTCCGAACAGTTCTGCCACTGTCGTCAGGGCGGTCTTTCGGTAGGTCTTCGGCGTGACCCATGCGTACGTGGTTCCGCGCGCAGCACGCCACGTGCGTCCGAAGTTGTGAGGATCTCTCCAGTTTCCCCGTCGCGACGGGAAGATTGGAGATTCGTCGTCAGGATCCCATTTGTCGGCACCCAACTGCTTCAGCGTGTCGATTGTGAATTGCGGAAGTACTACGACGCGGTACCCAGCATCTGTTTTGGGCCATTCCTGGCGGTACAGCCCTGTGCCTGTCACTCGCACGATGGTCCCGCAGATAGTCATCTGCCAGGGCATGGATTCTCTACTGAGGTCACAGCGCCGGAATGCCAGGCACTCTCCCGGCCGAGCCCCCGTGCCCAGTAGTACGTCGGCGATATTCAATATATCGGGGTCGCGGGCCGGGCCATGAGTATAGGCGGGTGTCCCCGGTATCTCTTGCCCAGAGAGCCAAATCTCTAGCTGAGTGCGTAGGCCGTTGCGGGTCTGTTCGTTCATTGCGGTCGGCTTCGCTTTCTTCCGTCTGATTTTGCCGACTTCACGTACCGGGTTTTCACGTATAGCTCCGTGGCGGACAGCAAGACCCATCATCCCGGTCAGGATTATCTTGTGAATCTGCGCTTTCCGCTTGTGTCCATTCGATTGAATTCTTTTGAGATAACTGTCAAGAAACGAGGTATCCGCCTCGAATATTCGCACTCCACTCATTGCGGATTTTATCTTGATGGTGTCCTTACTGGCGCGGCGGTCATGCGATGTCTCAATTTCTTCGCGATACCACTGGAGGGTCTGCGGAGTGATCGTCTCATCCAACTCCATCTCCGCGAGCCAGAGGTCGGCCAGTTGGGGCATCAATGTATAACGCGTGATTGCACTGTCTCGTCGGTGTCCTTCCGATTTTATACGCTCCTGAATGACTTGCTTGAGGCGGGCTTCGGCGCTGCTCTTACTGGTTCCCCAACCTTCCACGGGGATCGTATCCCCGTTGTAGGCTCGATATCGCGCCCGCGCACGAAATTGACGGGATCCTATCTTTTTACAGCTGATTGCTCCGTACGTACCGATCGCCAGTGGCTGTCGGGGCATTGATGCGTCACCTTTCATGTACGATGTTCACCCTGGATAATGCCGTTTTAAGACCCTCCCCCGTTTTCGAGCTGAGCTTCTTCCCAGGCGATCAAATCGCTGAGTCGGTACCGACGATATCTGCCCATCCGAGCGAAGCGTGGCCCTTTGCCGAGGGACGCCCAGTTGGCGAGAGTCTTCTCGGGAATCTTCAGCCTTCTAGATACCTCTTTCGTACTCAACCAGTAACCTGTCTCCGGTACATGGTTTCCGTCATTGTTACCAATTTTCGGCGATGCACTACTATTCACGCTCCGTACACCCCCGTTGGTCAAGCCGTGTGACTGATTAATGTTCGGGCGTTCGGAGATTTTCCCGCGCAGCTGTCTCCATCAATGTCTGCATTGCCGAGTCGGCGCGACTGACACGTAGGATTCTCGGGTTGCGGACATTTGTCCGGCAATGTGCCCGACTGCGTTGAAACATCCGTAGCGGAGGTTAGCGTTCTTCTTGCCATGGCTATAGCCCTTTCGTGCGCAGACATACGAGCGGAAAGCACGGCTCCTAAGGTTCAAGCAACCGGCATAAGAGGTGATTCTCCGAAATTCACCCTGTATTTCGGCCGTCAATGGGCACGTCGTTTACGACCCGGCGGATATCGATCCCATCGTCACCGAAGTCGGTACCGTCCTCGTCGGCCAGGTACGCGCGTGGCCGCCGCAACGGCAGCACGCTGATATCGGTCGCAAGGTCAACTACGCCGTCGGCGAGGGCGGTGATTTCGCTCGGGTCGGTCGTAATCAGATCGTGTTCGGCCGGTGAGGCCACGGAGCCGAAGACCGCCCGGTCGGTGCCACCGAGGGCGAGTAAGCCGCTGCCTCGTGTGGCGGTGAGCAGGAATTGTTGTTCGCCGTCGGAGAGTTTGAACGCGGTAGCGACCTCGTCGATAACTTGGGGTGCCTGGCGGAGCAGAATTTGGGTGGCGGCGTTGGCGACGATCGCGCGTCCGAGTTCGGTGGACAACACGTCGGCAGAGTCCTGGGTAGCGACGGTCAGTCCGGCCCAGTGTTTACGGAAACTCTTGGCCGCTTTGTACAGGAATTCGGCTCCGGCGGGTTGGCGCATGATCAGCCAGGCTTCGTCGACGGTGACCATGCGGGGCCGCCGGGTGGCCGGGTCCGACACGCGCCGCCAGGTCGCGTCCAAGGCGAGCAGGGTGCCGATCGTTTTGAGTTCGTCGGGCAACTCCCGCAGGGAGAACACGATCAATCCGCCATCCGGTTCGGTGGTGGTGGGGCCGTCGAGCAGTCCGGCGTATGCGCCTCCGGCGACGAAGGGGTGCAGGCCCGCGGCCAGTTCGTGGGCGGCGGGGGTGTCGAGGCGGTCCAGTTGCTCGCGCAGCGTGGTGAGGGTGGGGGCGGGCCGGGTCCAGGTGACAGGCTCGTCGGTGATCCCGGCAGCGGCATAGGTGGCGGTGAGTGCGGTGTCGAGGACCGCGCGCCGGGTGGGGTCCTGGTCGCCGAGCAGCACCCGGATGAGGGTGTGCAGGAACAGTTTCCGGCGGGTGAGCGCGTCGGAAGGGGCGGTGTAGCGACCGTCGGGGCGGGTGCGGATCTCCAAATCGAACGGGTTGAGTCGCACGCCGGGTGCACCGAGGCGCAGGTGCGCGCCGCCGACGGCCTCGGCCAGGCGCCGGTACTCGTCCTCGGGATCGATGATCACCTGTTCGATGCCGCGATACAGCGACCGCAGGATCTCGGTTTTGGCCAGATACGACTTGCCCGCACCGCTGCGGCCCAGCACGACCATGTTGTGGTTGTGGGCCTCGGCCGCGAACCGGTCGACGAACACCAGCCCGGCGGCGGCGTCACGCCCGTAGAGCACCCCGCGCGGGCGGGTGGCGGCGATCGGATCGGTGACCGGGAGCTGCGGGGAGTCGAAGGGGAAGGCGGCGGCCAGGGCGGTGGTGTCGAAGGTGCGCCCGATCCGGATCAGGTCCAGGCCGAGCGGCAGAGTGGTGACCCAAGCCTGGGCGGTGCGGAAGCTCGTGGGGCAGGTGTCGATGAGCAGGCTCGCCGCCAGGGCCCGGACCGCGGCGACCTCGTCGGCCAGCTCGGTCTCGGAGTCGGCGTGCACGGTGAGGTAGACGCCGACCCGGAACAGGCGGGCCTCGGCGCGCGCCACCCGCGCCGACAACTCAGCGGCGTCTTCGACAGCGACATCGACCTGGGGATCAGCGAACCGGCCCCGGCCGGTGTCGTGCGCGCGGGAGGACTCCAGCCGGGCGAGCTGTCGGCGCAACCGCCCGGCCGCGGTGACCGGGTCGATCGGGTCCACGTGCACGGCGACATCGAGCCGCCCGGGGTGCGACAGCAGCGGGGTCAGCCAGCCCGCGGCGACTTCGCGCGGGAAGCCGGTCACCGCCAACGTCGCCACCCACTCCGCACCGACTTCCAGGTGCCGGGTCCGGATCGACAGCGACTCGGGCCCGAAACTGCGCGGCGCGTCGTCCTCGATGGCGAGGCCCACGGTGTGCTCGGCGCCGGCAGCGGTGATGACCTCGCCGGGGCCGGCAGTTTCGGCTGAGGACGGCACGAGGCTGCCCGGGTTACAACAGTCGGCAAGCACGGCTGCCGCTTGCTGTTCGTCGAGGGCGGTCACGCGGACTCCGAGCGGGGCCAGTAGCTCGGTGGCTTCCCCGAGGCGGCGCACCAGCCGCGACTCGGCCGCCCGGCGTGCAGCACCGGAGACCCGCGCCTGAGACGGCCGGTGTCTCGTCAACAGCCTCGAAATCGCCGAAGATGGGCCGGACGCGGCTGGGGTCTGGAGTGGTTCGCGCCAGACCAGCAGCACTTGGCGGTGGATCGGGTCTTCCCTGGCGGCCAGGTCGGTAAGGTGGTCGGCGTGGCCCCGCGCCGCGTCGGCCAGTTCCGGGGACATGTCTCTGGTGGCGGTGTCCAGGGCCGACAGGTGGGCGGTCAGGTCCAGGCGCGCGGAGCGGATCAGGATCTGCACGGGCTGGCGCAGTGTGTGCAGCCAGCCGCCCAGCTGCGCGACCAGGCTGTCTTGCTCGGCCGGGGTGCGTAGCGCGAGGTTCACGGTGCCGGCTGCGGCGAGGACCGCGAGCCCGTCGGCGCCGAGGTCCACCACGCCGACCCCGCCGGTGCTGCCGGTGACCGTGTGCGGTAACCGTACGGCCTCGGCCGACAACGCGGCCGGAATCGGCGCATGCGGTCCCTGCACTGCCCGGTCGGTGATCCAGCGCGGCACCGGCCCCGTGCGGCCGGGATCGCGCAGGAGGTGGCGGGGGCGCAGCCGGTGACCGATCGCGGCCACGAGCAGCTGGTCGGCCGACAGCCCGTCGCGGGTGGTGAGTATCGCGACGGTGACGATCGTGGCGATCGAGACCGCACCGGCCAGGAACACCAGCGGCGCAAGCACGGTGCGCGTGCCCATCCACACCGCGTAGAGCAGCAGGCCGGTGGTGGCGAGGATGGCGAGCTGACGCGCGGTGAACGGGCCGATCAGCCGGTCACTGCGCTCGACATCGGCCGGGATACGCACGGGCGTGGTCATGGTTGCCCTCCTCGGGGAGTGCGGGGTGCGCGGCGGCGGACCGGCAGATCCGGCAGCGGCAGGTGCAATTGCCGCCCCGAGGGCCGTTTCGGGGCCGGGGGTTGTGGCACGACGCGCGGGGGTGGCGCGGGCCGAGTCCGGGTGATCGGGATCGGCAACGGGTACTGGCCGCTACGCAGCGGCCGGACACGGGCGTAAGGGTCCTGAGACGGGGGTGTGTCGAAGTCGAACGCCAGCTGCGTGCCTTGCGAGCCCCGCGCCGATGCTCGCTTCGCCGGTGTCGGTTCGGGTGGTGTCGGGGCGGGCCGAATCCGTGTGACCGGGATCGGAAGCGGGTACTGGCCTCCCCGGCCGGGCCGGATTCCGCGATACGGGTCCGGCGGGCTGAAGTCGAAAGCGAGCTGTTTACCGCGCGGCGCTCGACCGGCCGCGGGCTTGGATGCTGGGGCGGTGGAGGGCTGGGCCGCGGGGCTGGCTTTCCGCTTCACCCGGTAGACGCCTTCCAAAGGCAGCATCAGCTGCCCGTCGCGGGTGGCGCGCACCCGCGCATACGGGTCCGACGAGCGAGCCCTGGGCCGAGCTACGGGCCTGGGTTTGCGGGAGGAGGCGGCGCGGGAGGAGGCGGTGGAGGTCGCGCCTTTGAGCAGGCCGAGGGTCTTGTAGGTGAGGTAGCCGCGGGCGATCGACCCGGCCAGGGTGCGGCCTTGGCCGATCTTCAGCACCGACAGCAGCCAGAACGGGGTCTTGACCAACACCCCCATCAACGCCAACCCGACGATCAGGCCGACGATGCCATCGGCGTTCGGGCCGAAGAAGTTCCAGCCGCCCGGGGTCAGGAACACCCGCAGACTGGTGACCAGCACCAGCGACTGCACGACTTGGATCGCCAGACAGGCCGCGAACGACCGCCACCACCAGCGCGCCACCTGATCCAGGCCGGGCAGGGCATGGCACATCAGCGCCAGCGGGGCGGCGACCACCAGGATCACGGTGACCGCGACCCGGACGACATAGGCGATGAGCAACACCAGCACCATCACGGTGAGAGCGACCTGCAGCAGGATGAGGAAGAAGCTCGCGCCGGGGCCGGTGGCGGTCAGCTCGCGGATCGCGGTGGCAGCGGAGTCGGGCTCGACACCGTCTCCGGCCAGGGCGTAGGCGAGGGCGTTGGCGAAGCGGATCGCCTGCGTCGCGACGACCAGGCTCATCGCGCCCGCGACGAATCCGACCACGAGCCGGGGCAGCAGCTCGCGCAGCGACCACCGATCCTGCAAGGTCTCGCGAACCATCAGCACGATGCCCGCGACCATCACCAACAGCCCATACATGGCCAGGACCAGCTGCCACGACGAGGACCACAACTCACCGACCCGCGGCAACTCGCCCGGTTCGGGAGTGGTGAGCAGGGTGCGTGACAGCAGGTCGAGCAGCGGATTCAACCCGGAATCGACCAGCCGCTCGAAAACTCCGTTGATCGCGTCGGCGACACAGCCGGAGATATTGCTAACCCCGCAGCCACCGTGCCCGCCTCCAGACGAGTCGTCCGGGGTCCCTGTGCCCGGGTCGACCGGGTACTGCGGGGTCGGTGTGACCGGAGCCGGGGTGGCGGGTGTTGCCGGGGCGGGGGGTTCGACGTGCCAGCGCGGCGCGGGCGTCGGCGTGGGCGGTGCCGAGGGGACTGGAACCGGAGCCGGGGTCGGTGTGGTCGGTGGTTGCGCGAGCGCGGGGGCCGCGGCGAGGGCGGCGAGCAGGGTCGCCGCGACTACCACCAGCGCCGTTACTGCGGCCCGCACCATCCCCGGGTAGATCGCGGGCGAGGAGCGGGGAATCGTGAGTGCGGGCATGGTCAGGCCCCCACGAGGGACTTGAGAACCTCGACCACGACCGGGGCCAGCATCGCCAGCACATAGCCCATGCACGCGGCACGGAGCGCGGTCTTGGCTTTCTCGATCTCGGCCGGATCATTCCCGCCCAGCACGTACCGCGCGCCCGCGATGGTCAGGCACACCGTGGCCAGCCCGGCCAGGATCCCGACCAGCCAGTTGCGGGCATTGTCGAGTACCTGATCGAGCGAAGACACGATCGCCAGCACCGGCTGCGCCGACGCCGGACCCGCCGACACAATCATCAGTACCGTCAGCCCGAGGACGGCACACGCTGCCGCACCCGCCCGCCGCCGGTTTCGTGCCCGCCGGGTGGTGAAGGTTTTGAAGATTCGGGTTATGCGCATCGCCGTGCCTCCTCTTCGCCGGATGCCGGGGCAGGCGGGGCGGATGTGTGCTGCGCGCAGCCGTTGATGCTCGCGGTCGGTTCTGTGGTGGTCGCCAGTGCTTCAGGGTCGTCGGCCGGTGGCCCGGCGACAGGGGCGTCGCTGGGTGGCGCAGCGTCGCGGAGGCTGTCCGGGTGCGGGTCGGCGATCCGCGCGGCCAGCCACGGCACGAGGGTGATTTCGGCGCGCTGGCGTTGTTTGCGGACCTTCCAGTGCGAGTGCACACCGCGCCGTTGGTCGGCCACCTCGTTCATCGACCGCGCCTCCCATCGGGTCAGTGCGATCAGTTCCGCCGCGTCGGCGGTGATCACTCCCTCGGCGACCGCGTCGGCCAGCAGCAGCTCCGGGTGGCCGTGTGGTGTCCGGGCGAGGGGCGGGTAGACGTCGGCTGGATCGTGGTCGACGCCGAGGACCGCTGGTGCCGCCGCCTGCTGCCGGGACCAGGACCGGCCCGCG
Source organism: Nocardia wallacei (assembly GCF_029868745.1). Taxonomy (GTDB): domain Bacteria; phylum Actinomycetota; class Actinomycetes; order Mycobacteriales; family Mycobacteriaceae; genus Nocardia; species Nocardia wallacei_B. The sequence continues at coordinate 23,215 of NZ_JARWOP010000160.1, forward strand.
TGCATGGTCGCCGACCACAGCCGCGACCACAGCTTCAGCAGATCCAGGTCGATCTCGCGTAACTGCCGCACGAACCCCGCCACGATTTCGGCTTCGGCGTCGGCGCGGTCGACGCTGCCGAACTCGGTGAACCGGCCGGTGACTCCGGCCAGCATCGGCAGCGCCAGTCCGGTGCACGCCAGCACCACCTGGCCACCCCGCCAATCCCACGCCTGACGTGCGCGCTCGATCAGCCAACCCCACACGACGTCGATCTCCCCAGCCGCGAGCGACGGGGACCATAAGTGCTCGCGCAGATCCCCCCAGGACGACACCGCCGAGCTTCCCGGCGCCAGGGGGGAGCCGGCCGGGACCGGCTCCCCGGCGAGGTGGTCGAACGCCGCGGAAATCTCGTTCAGCAGGGTTCTTTCACCACCCCCTCGCGCAGGCCGGAAATCGGTGTATTCCGAATGCATAACCAGTACTCCCTTGCTCAAGGAATGACGAACAATTTCGTCCCGACAAGGACAGCACAGCCGAACCTCCGGACCACCTCCGCGCACCCTCCAGAAAACCCCCACGGAACCTCCGCGCACCCTCCGGAAAACCCGCAAAACGTCACGCGCACTCCCCTCGAACCATTCTGCGGCGCAGCGACCCTGCCGAATAGCAGGCGCATCTACCTGGTGTTGTGATTCGCCGGAGGCGCTCGGGAGTAGGTGCTCTGAAGGGTTCCGAGCCGACCCGCATAATCGACCGGAAAGAACTTTTTCGAAAACTTCTCGGCACGGGTTGTCACACGCCGAGCGATTTCCATCTTCACTGCTCCTGAGTCGACCACACCGGCATGATTGCCGGAAATTTCCTGGCCGGTATATGTCCAATATCGAGGGTCCGCGTGGAATTGATTAGGTAGACACCTTTCACTCCGCCTATGTCAGGAGCATCCCCTATGACCGCGTCCTCCCCGCAACAGTTCCGCCGCACCTGGACCCCGCGCAGCACCGCGACGAGAACGATCCCGTCGACGGTATGGGCGGCGGGCATCGAACCGCTCGACCCAGGCGATCGCTGGCCGATCCCGATCCTGTCGCGGGCGGTGACCGAGTTCTCCGCTCCCGCCTCCCGGGTCCTGCTGATCGGATGGCCCGCCGCGGCAAGGCGCGGCCCGCTGCAAGTGATCCCGGCGGGCACGGGCGGCGCGCTCGCCGCCGTCGAGGCCCTGGACCGCCGCCCTCGCATCGAGCCCACCGCCGGCGAGGGCCCGCAGGACTCGCACGCCACCGCGCCCCTCGTTCTGGTGAGCCTGCTCGCCGACCACGAGGATGGGCTACAGCCTGGTCCGGTCGCCGATCTGGCGGCGCCGCGCGTGGCCGAGGGCGGGCTGCTGGTCGTGCTCAGCCGCTGCCGCCACAGCCGCACCGGTGTCCTCGACGATCCGGCCGTTGCGGTCGTGGCCGCCGCCCAAGCCGCAGATCTGCTCTACCTCCAGCACATCATCGCCACACCCCTGCACGGCGACACCATCACCACCGCTACGCCACCCGTTCCCACCGGCCTCGCCCGCCACGCGGTCGCGCATACCGACGTTCTCGTGTTCCTGCGCCCCGCGTCCGCCCCGGCCCCACAGCAGTGACCCGCCACCACTGCCCGCGCAGCTACACGGCAGGGACCGTCCACTCCTTCCCGACCACACGCACGCAGGAGACCCGATGACTCTGGACCCCACCACCTCCACACCGACCGTCGCGACCGGCCACGCACCGGCGGTGTCGGTGTGGACGACCGGCCAGACCGCGCCCGCCGCCCAGCGGCACGGCCGATATCACCCCGACAGCGTGAAACACCCGGCCAAGATGCTGCCCGCGATCGTGCAACACGCGGTGCAGGCATACACCCGTCCCGGAGACCTGGTGCTGGATCCGATGTGCGGGATCGGCACCACCCTGGTCGAGGCCCTGCATCTGGGCCGCCGCGCGGTCGGCGTCGAATACGAAGCCCGCTGGGCGGACCTGGCCCGCGCCAACCTGGCACTGGCCCGCGACGCGGGTATCGTCCTGGACGGCGAGGTCTACACCGGTGACGCCCGCAAGCTGACCGCACTACTGCCCGAGAACTTGCGGGGCCGTGTGGATTTGGTGATCACCTCCCCGCCCTACGGCGACTCCACCCACGGCCACGTCCGCACCAAGCCCGGCGGCGTCAACAAATACGACCACCGCTACGGGTCGGTGCTCGACCGCGGCAACCTCGCCAACGTCGGACTCGGCCGGCTACTGTCGGGATTCACGCGCATCCTCACCGGCGCGGCCGAGTTCCTCGCTCCGGGCGGGCATGTGGTGATCACCGCACGGCCGTGGCGACAGCACGCCGAACTCGTCCCTCTGCCAGGTCATCTGATCACCTGCGGCACCCTGGCCGGACTCACCCCCGTCGAGCGCTGCGTCGCCCTGCTCGGGCGGCTCGCCGACGGAGATCTCGTCGCCCGCAGCAGCTTCTTCCAGCGCGACTTCATCGTCAAACGCCGCGACGCGGGCCTGCCGGTCCATTTGATCGCGCACGAGGACGTGATCATCCTGCAGAAGCGTGAAGACGCCGGGAAGACCTTGTCCCCCAACAGCTCTCACGTGCAGAACGATCCTGCCGCACCGCTGCGGGCCGTGGGAACCGCAGCGTTCGAGTCGCACCGGGACGCGGCATGAGCGCCCCGGAGCCCGCGACCGGACCGCTGGGCAGGTTCGTGCTGTCGCCGGGCCAGGTGGTGGGTGACCTCGCCCGCGAGATCGGGCACGCCGTCGTGTCGCCCGCCATGATCCCGATGACCCTGGCGGTAGCAGGACTACTCGCGACGGCGCGGGTACTCACGGGAGTGCGGCGGCGCCGGCTGAGTGCACGGGCTCGTCGCATCACCGTGATGACGCCGCCCGAGGTCGATGCCAAGGCCGCGGTCGCGTTGTGGTCGCACCTGTACGGGCAGCTGCGCCCCGCATGGCGGCGGATCCTGTGCGGGCAGCCGCATCTGGGGTTCGAGTACACCGTCACTCCCGAGGACGGGGCCGCGATCCGGATGTGGGTGCCGGGCAGCATTCCGCCGGGTCTGGTGGAGCGGGCGATCGCCTCGGCGTGGCCCGGCGCGCATACCGACACCGACGACGCTCCCGGGTCGCCGCTGTCCGGCCCGGCCGCCGCGACCCGGCGGGTGCTGGCGGGTGGGCAGTTGCGGCTGGGCCGCCGTGAAGCGTTCCCGATCCGCACCGATCACAGCGGGGACCTCGTGCGCGATCTCGTGACCGCCGCCGATGACCTCGGGCCCGGCCAGGCCGCGTGCGTGCAGATCCTGGCCCGCCCGGTGACCGGCCGCCGGGGGGGGGGCGCCCCCCCCCCCCCCCCCCCCCCGCGCGGCATGGTGTGGGCGCGGGGGCGCGCGGGGCGGGGGGTGTTGAGTCCCGGCGCGGCGCGGGCGGTCGTAGGGCAGGGTCAGCTCGTCCGGGAGATCGGCCAGCTGCTCGGTCCAGTAGGCCAGCTGCACCGCCGCGCGGCTGCCGGGCACGGACTCGTCGCCGAGCGAATCACGTTGCCACAC
>NZ_JARWOP010000161.1 GCF_029868745.1 Nocardia wallacei
TGGGGCGCGCTGACCCACGAATGCGCCCACGCCGCCCACACCCGCTGGAACCCGCCGGAGGGAACCGATCCGGGCACCGCCAGGGCAGCAACCATTTTGGAAGAGTCCCGGATCGAGGCCGCCCAGGTGCGCCGCCGCCCCGAGGACCGGCACTGGCTGCGTGCCTGCACCCGTGAGCTGGTGCTCGGCGACATCGGCGGCGAGCAGGCCGCCGCACAGCTCGCGCCCACCCGCCACGCTGCCGCGCAGGCCGCCGCGCTGATGCTGGCGCGCGTCGATGCGGGCGTGCTCGACGCCGCCGAATGCGCGCACGCTGCCGCCGCGATCGAGGACGTCCTCGGCCGAGACCTGTTGCGGCAGTTGCGGACCCTGTGGCGGATCGCGCATCGCCTGTCGGATACCAACACCACGGGCATGCTCGAACTCGGGCGGCGCTGGCACGCCGTGATCGGCCCGGAACCCCACACCACCCCGCAGCCTGACTCACCGCTGGGGACAGCGATCACCGGCACCCTCGGCGACATCGCCGCTGCCGTGGCCGCCTACGAGCCTCCGCCCGACCCGGCCGACGAGGCCGATCAACGGGACCGAGAGGAGACCCGCCACAGCGACCGCGCCACCAACGTAGCGGCGGACGTGTTCGGCAAACGCCCGCGTACCGGCGGGCGTACCGGCCGCAGCCTCCGCGCGCCCCACGACCGCGAACGTGCCGCCGCGCGGGTGCTGGCGCGGGCGCTGAATACCGCCAGCCAGCGCGAGCGCGCGGTCACCTCGGTCACCTCGGCGGTGCCGCCGGGGCGGTTGCGGATGCGCGGCGTGCTCGCGCGCGAAGCCCAGCGCGCGGCGGGGGCGATGCCGACCGCGCAACCGTTCACCCGCCGCGTCACCCGCCCGGTGCCGGTGCCGCCGCTGCGGGTCGGGATCGCCTGCGACGTGTCCGGATCGATGGGCTCCTACACCGACGCTGTGGCCTCGGCCGCGTGGATCATCGCCGCCGCTGCCGACAAGGCCACCATGCCCGCCGATACCGCCACCGTGACCTTCGGGCGTGACGTGCTGCCGGTCACCTATCCGGGCGCGTCGGCCCCGGCCAAGGTGACCGACTTCGCCGCCGCCGCCAACTGGGAGGCCGTCGAGATCGCGATCGATGCCCTCGACGGCGCGCTCGGGCTGTCCCGGCCGGAAAACACCCGGCTGCTGGTGATCATCTCCGACGGCCGGTTCCGCACCGAACCACGCGCCGCCGGGCAGCAGCGGCTCGACCGGTTGCGCGCCAGCGGCTGCGCGGTGCTGTGGCTGGCCCCCGACTCCATGTGGGCCGACCCGATGGACGGTGCGACCGTGCACACCCTCACCGACCCCGCCGCCACCGCCGCCACCATCGCCCGCGCCGCCGTCACCGCCGTACGCAACGCCTGACCAACCCCGACACCATCGCTCCCGCCGACCAAACAAGTCTGGGTGCCATTCTGGCCGCCAGCCCGGAACTGGCGGC
>NZ_JARWOP010000162.1 GCF_029868745.1 Nocardia wallacei
GCGCCGGACGAGCTGCGGTTCGCCGTCGGGCTACGGCACGGGCGCGACGGTCGCGCCGTCCGGGCCGCGAGCGCCACCGTCACCGTGGTGCTGCGCACCGATCTGCGGGGCGGCCCTCCGGCGGGGTGGCGCGACCCCCGCTCCGGTCCAGAAGTCGTGCCGTATCGCATTCCACAACGGCGCGAGCTGCGGCCACCGCTGCCGCGCTTGCACCAAGTCCAGGTGGTCACCCGGCGCGAGAGTCACCACCTCCGAACGATCGCTGATGGCGTCTATGCCGACTACGAGGATCTGCTGGCGGGCCGGGTCGCGCCGCCAGGTCACCCGCAACCCATTGCATTCGGTGTGATGCACGTCGGCGGACACGGCGCACTCACCACCATGCGGCCGGGGTTGTAGCCAAGAACGTATGCTGCCGAACTGCTGATGGAGCCGTATAGTTCTGTAGCACTCGTCCGTGAATTTCTCGAATGTCTGGACGATGCGTTGCGTCAGCGACTGTGGTTGTCGCGGAGGCTGGGAAGAGATGTGCCCGAATTTCCATTGTCCTCTACCAAAGGGTGACATGAATTCCGACACGCCGCTATATAAACGTGACCCCCAAGCATGGCGGGAATATCTCGCAGAGGGCAATGCGAAGCAGCCGCGTAAGCGTGTAGGAGCGGACGCAATTATTCGGGATGGACGCGGCCGTTTCCTGTTGGTCGACCCGAAGTACAAGCCTGATTGGGATATCCCCGGTGGTATGGCGGAGGCAAACGAACCACCGATCGACGCCGTGCGACGAGAATTGAACGAGGAACTTGGACTGCATCTGCCGACTACCGGAATGGCGCTGTTGTGCCTGGACTGGGTCTCGCCACACGGGGTGTGGGACGACTCGTTGATGTTCGTATTCGATGCCGGAACGCTTACCGGTGACCAGATAGAGGGGCTGTACCTCGCGGATTCCGAGCTTGCAGCGTTCGAATTCTGCACGCCGGAACAAGCGCGACGGCGGCTACGGCCCTATATTTGGTCGCGCGTGAGCGCCGCTTTAAGAGCTGCGGAAGGGAACCGCGTCGCGTACCTTCACGACGGCGTACCCATCTCGAATCAGATTGGCGAAGTTTAGGCTGGTAGGAAGCAACCGAGCTTTTGCAAGATAACCTGAATCCGATTTCATCCTACCGGGCCTTCGGCCAGTTCGACCTTGGCGTTCTGGGTTTGTCCGGTGCGGTCGATCCAGGTGACGTTCACGTTGTCGCCGGGATGGTGCTTGTCCATCGTCGCGATCAGGGCGTTGGCCGAGTCGATGCGGTCGCCGTCGATTCCGGTGATCACCGTGCCGGGGGCCAGTCCGAGCTGGTCGGCGGGACCGCCGCGGACGATATTGCGGACCAGTGCGCCGGCGCCGTTCGCATCGCTGACCGTGAGGCCGAGGAAGGCCGTCGGGCCGATGTGCACGGTGCCGGAAGCCGTCCCGGCCTGAATCTGCTCGGCGATGGTGAGCGCCTTGTTGATCGGGATGGCGAAGCCCTGACCACCGCCCGCGCCGAGCCGGAATCCCTGCGAGGCCGCGGTATTGACGCCGATGACCTGGCCCGAGTCGTTCACCAGCGGCCCGCCGGAATCGCCGGGCTGGATATTCGCCGCGACCTGGATCAGGCCGGTCAATTGTTCTGAGCTGCCGGAGGATTCGTCGCTCGCGGTGATGGAGCGGTTCAGCGCGGTCACCTTGCCGCCCGCCGCGGTCGGGCTGCCCGTGCCACCGGCATTGCCGACGCCGACGATCTCGTCGCCCACCGCGACCTTGTCGGAATCACCGAGTGGGGCCGTCGGCAGGCCGGACGCGCCGGACAGTCGCAGTACCGCCAGATCGTTCGTGCGGTCGTAGCCGAGCACCGCGGCGTCGTAGGTCCGGCCGTTGGCCAGGCTGGTCACCTCGATGGCGGTGGCGCCCTCGACCACGTGGTTGTTGGTCAGCACGGTGCCGTCGGAGGTGAGCACGATCCCGGTGCCCGCGCCGCCCCCGCCCTGCAGACCGAGCTGGGTATTCACCGTGACGATGCCCGGGACGACCTTTTGCGCCGCCTCGCCGAGATCGGCCTTGCTCTGCGCGTCGAAGGCCTGCATCACATCGCCCGACTGGGCCGGTGGCGCGGCCGGGACGTGCTGCGACGTCTCGAAGCGCGCGGCGACGAACCCGATGGCGACGGCCAGAGCCAGCACGATGGCGGCCACGACGGTGAAGTTCAGGCCGTGCCTGCGGGGTGGCCGCGGCGGTTCATAGGGATGCAAGGTCATCACGTCCTCGTATGGTCAATGCCTCTGTATCCATTAAGCGCGCGATTCCTGAGAGCCCGCTGGGTTGTGGCCGTGGAACTGGCAACGTGCGCGACCTCACGTTCGGGGTACCCGGTTCCCCGAGGTTCTGACGAATGTGTGACGTCGCGGTCCGCTGCCCGCTTTCCGCCCGCTCGGTCGCGGGAAACCGCAGTACGCTCGCGCTATGACCGGATCTGGGCTGCGGGCGGCCGGTGGCGTGGTGGCCGCCGGGCTGGCGCTGGGCGTCGCCGAACTGGTGTCGGCGGCGATCGATCCGGGCAGCGCGCCCTTGGCGGCGCTCGGCTCGACGGTCGTGGACCGCACGCCGGACCGGGTCCGCGAATGGGCCATCGACACCTTCGGCACCAACGACAAGCTGGTGCTGTTCGTGTCGATGGGTCTTGTCGCGCTCGGCGTCGCGGCACTCGCCGGTCGACTGGAGCGGACCGATCGCCCGATCGGATCCGTCCTGTTCGCACTCTTCGGCGTAGTCGCCGCGGTCGCGGCGATAAATCGGCCGCCTGCGTCCTGGACCTGGTCCCTGCCCACAATGATCGGTGTCGCACTTGGAATAGCCATGCTGCGCTGGACAATTCGACGCAGCGAGGCTCTGGAGGGCACCCCGGCGGCGTCAGCGGCAGGTGGCCACGATGAGCCGGGGGCCTCGGGTGTCGGTGAGTCTGCGGAGAGCGTTACTTCGGCTGATGCGGAGGCGGGTGCCTCGTCGGCGGAGGGCGGGAGTGTTGCCGGTGCCGGGCGGGACGACGGTGCATTTTCCGGCGCCGTTGGTGAGGCGGGTGGGGTAGCGAGGGCGGCGGGTATTGCGTCAGGGCGGGACGAGGAGCGGGCACGCGCTGCTCGAGGCATGGAAAGTGCTACGGCGACAACGGGTTCCGGCGGGAGCGGTCGGGAGATGGGACGTCGGCAGGTGGTGCGCGGGATAGTCGGTGTGGCGGTGCTCGCGGGTGCGGCGGGGGTGGCGGGACGGCTGTTGGGGGTTCGGGCGCATAGTGTTTCGGGTGAACGGGCGGCGGTGGAGTTGCCCGCGCCGCCGGTCGCCGGGCCGCCGGTCGATCCCGCCGCGGACCTCAGGATCCCGGGGATCACGCCGTATCTCACGCCCAACAGCGACTTCTACCGGATCGATACCGCGCTGGTGGTGCCGCAGGTCAGCACCGAGACCTGGTCGCTGCGGATCCACGGCATGGTCGAACGCGAAATCCGGCTCGGTTACGCCGATCTCGCGCGGCGCACGCCGGTCGAGCGGCTGGTGACGCTCGCCTGCGTGTCGAATCCGGTGGGCGGCGACCTGATCGGCAACGCCCGCTGGCTCGGCTACCGCCTGGACGAACTACTCGCCGAAGCGCGGCCGCACCCCGACGCGGACATGGTGCTCTCCCGCAGCGCCGACGGCTTCACCGCGGGCAGCCCGCTCGCCGCCCTCACCGACGGCCGCGATGCCCTGCTCGCCGTCGGCATGAACGGCGAACCGCTCCCGGTCCGGCACGGCTACCCGGCCCGGCTGGTGGTCCCGGGCCTGTACGGATACGTGTCCGCCACCAAGTGGGTCACCGAGCTGGAGATCACGAGATTCGACCGGGCACAGGCATATTGGACCAAACGGGGCTGGTCGGCCCTCGGCCCGATCAAAACCGGCACTCGTATCGACACCCCCCGCGTGGGCGCCCGGGTGAGCGCGGGCCGCATCCCCGTCGCCGGTGTCGCCTGGGCCCAGCACCGCGGCATCACCGCCGTCGAGGTCCGAATAGACGACGGCCCATGGCAACCCGCCCGCCTCGCCGCCGAACCCTCCCTCGACACCTGGCGCCAGTGGGTCTACGACTGGGACGCCACCCCCGGCCCCCACACCCTCCGAGCCCGAGCCACCGACGGCACCGGCGAGCTCCAAACCTCCGAACTCCGCGACGTCATCCCCGACGGCGCCACCGGCTACCCGAACGTCACCATCCGAGTGACCTGACCTGGTGACTTCGACACCGATTTCGAATTGGTGATCGAAATGCCCATTGCGGCGCAAGCACGTGGGGGGGGGGGGGGGGGGGGGGGGGGGGGGGGGGGGGGGGGGGGGGGGGGGGGGGGGGGGGGGGGGGGGGGGGGGGGGGGGGGG
>NZ_JARWOP010000163.1 GCF_029868745.1 Nocardia wallacei
CGACGTCGGGCAGGGGCACGGCGCGCTGGACCTGCGCTCGGTGCGGCCGCTGAACCCGGCGGGCGGGCGGCTCACGGTCGTGTATCCGACGCCGGTGGATTCCGCGATGCGCGTCGACGCGGGCGTGCCCCCTTATGGGGCTCCCCCCCATGGGTCCCCAACCCGCCGGGCCCCGTCTATCCCTCCTCCCACCCAGGGCCCACGGTCGTATTGTCGAGTGTGGACGCGTTTTTACCGCCCGTCTTCTCCTTCGAGCCGATCACGGATTCCCCGCACCGACTTGTCCTCCGGCGTCCGCTGCGGCCATAAAACCGCGATCGCGAAGACCACCAACGGAATTCCGATCACGATAACGAGGCCAACCTGCCATCCGAGCACATTCATGACGCCTCGCATTCCACGAGCCCGCCATCCTCAGCATCACCATCGAACATCCGTGTGCGCCACTCCATCTCGTCCCCTCATAGCCGTCGGTATGGCAACCCCGAACCGGTCCCATTCCGCCGGCTCCAAATGCCGCCTACGACGCTAGGAAGCTGGATACCACCAGGTCGACATACTTGCAGATACTTGCAGATATTGACAGAACCGAGTACAGCGCTCATTACTCCGCGAGACAATGTCTCTTGTCATCGCAAGAACTCGCAAGTATTCGATGAGGGGAAGTCGTCATGAATCTGAAGTTCCTCGGCAGTGGAGGATCCGACAGGAACGGGTGCCCTACCTTGTATGCCAAGGGCGAGGGGTACGTCGTCCAGGCATGGCGGACGGATCGAGTGGGCACTGTCGAGCTTCCGCATCTGCACGAAACGGCTGTCGAAGTACCGAAGGCTGAGAGGACCTACTACGGTGGAGTTTCGCGGACTCGATGATTGGATTCGGCCCTTCCTCGAGTGTCGACACTCGGCTTTCCATATGGAAGTCCGCGATTCCTACCTGGAGCCGTCCGAGTCGGAGGCGCTGCGACGATTCCTGAATGACGAGCCGCCGCCGGAGTACGACAAGAGCGATTGGATCCAGCTGATCCAGGATATGACCGATCGAGGTGTCGGAGTCGGTCGTATCCGGGTAGTCACTGTGCCGCACAGCGGCTATCAGCGCTGGCTATTGTCGGTTACGGGCGAGAACGTGGAGGCAGGCGAAGACATTCGATATATCCCACGGCATACGGTCCCGCCGGAAATCGTGCCATCCGACGATTGGTGGCTATTCGATGAGAGAATAGTGGTATTCAATCTGTCAGATGCCGACGGTAGACCGGCGGGTACGGGAACGACGACCGATCCCGGAATTGTCACGTATTGCCGAGAGGTCAAGGCGAAGCTCTGGCCCTTTGCTATACCTTACCGCGACTACTACGAACGTCCGGTGACCGCTCGATAGTGACGAACTCGGCTCAGGAAGGCAGGGAGGCCCTCGGCCTGCGGCTCCGGGAGATACGGCGAGACGCCGGTGTCACAGGCCGAGACCTCGCTGCTCGCGAAGGATGGCACGAATCCAAGGTTTCGCGTATAGAACACGGAAAAGCGCGCCCGTCGAGCGATGATATTCGTGCGTACTGCCGACATTGCGGGGCTGGTGACGAGCTACCGGAGTTGCTGGCTACACTTCACGCGGTCGACTCGGCGTATCTGGAGTGGCGGCGTGTGCTGGGCGGCGGGATCAAACGGGCGCAACAGCTCGTAATGAAGAACGAGGCCGCAGCTCAATTCATAAGAAATTATGAGCCCCAGGTGATTCCTGGGCTGCTTCAGACCGCCGAATATGCGGAAGCCAAGCTTCGGAGTGTCATTCAGTTCTACAATCTTCCCAATGGCCTGGACAGTGGCGTATCGAAGCGCATGGAACGTCAGCAGGTTCTATACAAACGCGGGCGCCGATTTCATTTTCTGATCGGCGAGAAATCCTTGTACGGCACCGTGGGAGGCGACAACGTGATGATCGGGCAACTCGATCGTCTGCTTTCGATAATCGGAATGCCGAGAGTTGCGCTGGGCATCGTACCGCTCACCGCCGAGACCGTTGTATCCGTCGAAAATTTCATGATGTTCGACAATCGCATGGTAAAGATCGAGGGGCATACGGCCGAATTGACCGTAACCCAACCGAGAGAGGTCGCACTCTACGGCCGCGCATTCGATGTCTTGGCGGGTCAGTCCGTGACAGGGGAGAAGGCGCGAGCGCTGATCCGGACTGCGTTGGAAATTCGACGGAGTCCGGACGATCAGGGATAGCGCCTGCCCGCTGAGCCCCTACCAGAGCCGGAAACGGAAATGACGTGGGCCGCCGGTGAGCGTGGGCGCATCGGCGGTCACTGTCGCTATCAGGTCCTTCGGGTGTGGGTTCACCCAGTGCCGTTCGCCGGACCCGTCGCGTAGGACTACGGTCGGCACGGCCTCGTTGCCGTAGGCGACCGAGCGGACGAAGTCGGCCGCTTGCGGGTCGTTCCAGATGTCGACCTCACGGTGCACGATGCCGTGCCGATCGAGCACTCGTCGCATCCGCGCGCAGTACGGGCAGCCGTCGCGGCGGTAGACGACGAGTTCGGGTGCGGAGTCGGCGGACATAGCCGAAGTGTAAGGCGCGCACGACGACTACCCGCGCCAGAGCAGTCTCGCTGCCGCCCAAGGCTATTCGGGCCGGTCAGTGCACCAGGGGGCTGAGCGTCTTCCCGGCCAGTTCCAGCACGCCCGGCTCGTGGCCGTTGGCCACCATGTTGACGATCACGCCGTCCACGCCGTGGTCGAGCACGCGACGCTGGATCTGGTCGGCCACATCGTCGGGGTCGCCGACGAACTGGCGGCGGCCGAGTGCTTCGCGGAGTTCCTCGACCGAGGGGCCGGAGGGATCCTGGGCGGCCTGCTTCCGGAGCAGGTCGTCCTGCAGTGCGCGGGCGCGGTCGCCGTCCTCGTCGACGATCAGGAAAGCGAGGAAGCTGGTTTCCAAGGTCGCCGGATCGCGCCCGGCCTCCGCGCAGCGCTGCCGCAGCGCCTCGATCTTGCCGGGCAGTTCGGGAGCGTCGCAGATGATGTTCAGGTGGTCGGCGAAGCGGGCGGCCAGGGCGAAGGTCTTCTTCTCCCCGCCGCCGCCGAGCATGATCGGCAGGTCGTCGCGGATGCGCGGCTCGTTGAGGGCCTCGCGGGTGTGGTACCACTTGCCCTCGAAGGTCGGACGCTGCCCGCGCAGCATCGGCTGGATGATCTGCAGGGCCTCGTCCAGTCGCTGGAAGCGTTCGGTGAACGTGCCGAATTCGTAGCCGTATCCGATGTGCTCGAGTTCGAACCACCCGGCGCCGATGCCGAGCACCGCGCGCCCGCCGCTGACCACGTCCAGCGTGGTGACGGTCTTGGCCAGCATCGCCGGATTGCGGTAGGTGTTGCCGGTGACCAAGGTGGACAGCTGGATCCGCTCTGTCGCGGTGGCCAGCGCGCCGAGGGCGGTGTACGCCTCCAGCATCGGCTCCTCCGGCGCACCGAGCACCGGCAGCTGATAGAAGTGGTCCATTACGAACGCGGCGTCGAAGCCCGCCGCCTCCGCCGCCCGGGCCTGGGCGATCACCGAGGGAAACAGCTCGCGCGGCGAGGTCGCATGACTGAAGTTCGGCATCTGGTACCCGAGGCGAATGCTCATCCGACGACCTTTCGCTGAGGAAGTAGATACATGCTCACCTTCGCGAAGCTACCCGCACGGCACGACTGCGAGACAGGGAGCGATCTGCCCTTGCTGTCGGCGTGATGTGGGTGTATGTGGCTCAGTCGTGCTCGGCCAGGTACTCGATGTACAGCGGCCGCAGCACCTCGGCGAGCTTGCCATCGCCGGCGTGCACATAGTCGTCGAGCATCGGCAGCACGTACTTGATGTCGGCCTCGCTCTCGCCGATGTCGCCGGAGGCGGCCGCGGCGGCGGGAATCTGCTCGAGCAGCCGCCACAGGAACCGGATATCGCCGTGCCGGACGGCGTACTTCACGGCCCGGTCGTGCAGCTCCTTCGACGACAGCTGCTCCAGTTGCTCAACATCGGCCATGAGTCGACTCTATCCGGTGCCGCGGCGTGTGGTCCGCTATCGCGGCCCGCGACTGTGCTCCCATGGAGCCATGGCACAGCAACCCGCGGGCGGTTTCCGCGTGCAGCGTGTCTACGACCCGCCCGAGGATTCCGACGGCGCCAGGGTACTGGTCGACCGGCTGTGGCCGCGCGGCATCGGCAAACATCAGGCACGCATCGACGAGTGGGCGAAGGACGTGACACCGTCGAACGAACTACGCCGCTGGTTCCATGCCGACCCGCAGTCGCGCGAAGCCGAGTTTCGCGACCGTTACCTGGCGGAACTTGCTGCGTATGAGCCCCAGCGGGGTCTGGCGAGACTGCGCGAGTTGGTTGCCGGAGGTCGCGTCACGCTCGTGACCGCGGTTCGGGATCCGGCGCACAGCCACGTTTCGGTACTGTTGGAGCTACTCGACCGCTAACGAACTCGGTCCACTCGGCGACCCATCCGAAATGAGATGTGTGTCATAGCTTGAACTTTCGCTGAATTGGGTATACGTGCGCCGCGTTAACGACATATTCACCGACACGCCTGCGATCTCGGGAGCCGGAATCGCGGATGCGCAGTAACGTCGGATGTGCGGGCCGCGGCGGTGTGGCTCGTGCGGGAGGTCCTGATCGTGGCTGAGAAATTCAGTGCGAGGGGGCCGGCGCCCGGCCCTCGGGTCCACTGACCCCAGGGCGGACCGGCCCAGCGAGAACGTTCGTACGGGTGCTGTACGAACAACAAAGGAGCCCACCGTGACTGATGCACGCTCCGTCATCGCTCCCTCGGCGAAAGCCCGCTCGACCCAGAGCGCACGCTCCGGAAAGGGAGCTTCCACCTCGCAGACTGCCCGGAAATCCGGGTTGAAAACCTTCGTCATCGACACCTCCGTGTTGTTATCGGATCCCTGGGCCATCACGCGTTTCGGCGAGCATCACGTGGTGCTGCCGCTCGTGGTGATCAGCGAACTCGAGGGCAAACGGCACCATCACGAACTCGGCTGGTTCGCGCGGGAGTCCCTGCGCATGCTGGACGATCTGCGGGTGGTGCACGGGCGGCTGGACGAGCAGGTGCCGATCGGCACCGAGGGTGGCACGCTCCAGGTGGAGCTGAACCACACCGATCCGGAGGTGCTGCCGGTCGGGTTCCGCACCGACAGCAACGATTCCCGCATCCTCGCCTGTGCGCTGAATCTGGCCGCCGAGGGCCGCTCGGTCACGCTGGTGTCCAAGGACATTCCGATGCGGGTGAAGGCCAGCTCGGTGGGTCTGCACGCCGACGAGTACCACGCGCAGGACGTGGTCACGTCGGGCTGGACCGGTATGGCCGAACTCGAGGTCGCTCCCGAGGCCGTCGACCGGCTGTACGCGGAGAGCGTCATCGATCTCGACGAGGTCCGGGACATGCCCTGCCACACCGGGATCCGGCTGTTGGGCGCCAACGGCAGCGCACTGGCCCGGGTGACGTCGGACAAGCGGTTGCAGTTGGTGCGCGGGGACCGCGAGGCGTTCGGACTGCACGGTCGCTCCGCCGAGCAGCGCATCGCGCTGGATCTGCTGCTCGACGAGAGCGTGGGCATCGTGTCGCTGGGCGGCAAGGCCGGCACCGGCAAATCGGCGCTGGCGCTGACCGCGGGCCTGGAGGCGGTGCTGGAGCGGCGATCTCAGCGCAAGGTGGTGGTGTTCCGGCCGCTGTACGCGGTCGGCGGTCAGGAACTGGGCTATCTACCGGGTTCCGAGAGCGAGAAGATGGGCCCGTGGGCGCAGGCGGTGTTCGACACCCTCGACGGCCTGGCCAGCCCGGAGGTCATGGAGGAGGTGCTGGCGCGCGGCATGCTGGAGGTGTTGCCGCTGACCCACATTCGGGGCCGCTCGCTGCACGACTCGTTCGTGATCGTGGACGAGGCGCAATCGCTGGAGCGCAACGTGCTGCTGACGGTGCTGAGCCGGTTGGGCAGCGGCTCGCGGGTGGTGCTCACCCACGACGTCGCCCAGCGTGACAACCTGCGTGTCGGCCGGCACGACGGGGTGGCGGCGGTGATCGAGAAGCTCAAGGGGCACCCGCTTTTCGCGCACGTGACGCTCACCCGAAGCGAGCGATCGCCGATCGCCGCGCTGGTCACCGAGATGCTGGAGGAGTACGGGCCGAACGCGTAGGTCAGCAAATCCTTGGTATGTGTTTCACCTCACAGGCTGACGGGTATATTTCCACGGGATACCTGTTCGGCGTTGGTTTCGGGTGACGAGCTTCAATTCGCCGGACCATAGCCGGGCAACGGCCTGAGTTGCCGGTGGCGTCGTAGTGGCGCCACCGGCAACCATTTTCGAGAGGATGGACATGCACCACTTCGCTCGACGTTCGGCGGCTTGCACCATGACGATCGCTGCCGCGGCCCTGTTGTTCACCGGCTGCAGCAACGACGACGACAACAACGATTCGAGTAGTTCCGCCTCGGCCACCACCATGCCCGCCACCACCACGCCGGCGACCACCTCGGAGCACGAGATGGGCAACGAGAGCGGCGCGGCGACCGAAACCAAGATCGCCACTCAGAACGGTGAGATCGCCGTCGCCGGGCAGGTTCTCGCCAAGTACAACGAGACGGGCGGGCCGACCGGCGCGCTGGGCGAGCCCACCGGGGCGGCCGTGAGCGGCCCCGACGGCGGCTCCTGCCAGGAGTTCACGGCCGGTCTCATCTGCTGGAGCGAGCAGACCGGGTCGCATGTGGTGTGGGGTGACATCCGCCAGGAATGGGAGAACAGCGGCGGGGTGAACAGCAAGCTCGGCTACCCGACCACCGACGAGAAGGACATCAGCGGCGGCAAGCAGAGCGACTTCACCGGCGGCAGTATCAGCTGGAACGCCGGCGACCGCAAGACCACGGTGACCGAGAAGTAGATTCTCCGACCCGCACTCGGCCCCGGAAACGTCCCAACGGTTCCGGGGCCGTTGCTGTGGATTGTCTGCGTGTTCGGCGGAGCCTTTCCCATTCGCCGGGCGGACTGGGTAGGTTGTCGGGGTGCAAACTCTGTTGACCGACCGTGAACTGCTGGAATCGCTGGCGGCGGAGGTGGAGGAGAACCTGCGGCGGCACATGGCCGTGGCGGATGGCTGGCAACCGCACGACCACGTGCCCTGGGACGACGGCCGGAATTTCGCCTTCCTCGGCGGAACCGACTGGGAGCAGGGACAATCCGAGCTGAGCGAGGTGGCGCGACTGGCGCTCACCGTCAGCGTCCTGATCGCCGACAATCTGCCCTCGTATCACCGTGAACTCGGCAAATATCTGCGCACCGGCCCGTGGTGGCGATGGGTCGGCCGGTGGACGGCCGAGGAGAACCGGCACGAGATCCTGATCCGCAACTATCTGATGGTGTCCCGCTCGGTGGACCCGGTGGAGCTGGAGCGGCTGCGGATGGCGCATATGACCGACGGTTTCCGCCGTCCGTCGCTGCATCTGCTGGATGTGCTGGCCGCGAACGCCTTCGAGGAGACCGCCGCCGCGGTGCGGCATCGCAATACCGCCGCGCTGCAGGAGAATCCGCTGGTGACCGCGATCGCCGAGCGGCTCGCCGCCGACGACGAACTGCAGGCGGTGTTCTTCGCCAATCTCGTCGCCGCCGGACTGGACCTGGCGCCCGACCAGACCGTGCGGGCCATCGCCGATCAGGTCGCCGCGTTCCGCGTCCCCGAGGTCTCGCTGCCCGGCGGCCGCAACAGCACCGAGGTACTGGCCGAGGCGGGCATCTACGATCCGGCCCGCGAGGGCGAGCTGGTCTTCGCGCCCCTGTTGGAGCGCTGGAACATCTTCTCCCGCACCGATTTCACCGACGTGGGTGAGGCGGCGCGCGCCGAACTGGCGCACTTGCGCCGCTGAGGTAGGCGCGGGGCGTCGGTCGATCGGCGCCCCGCCGGGTTCAGCGGCGTACGGCGCGCCAGAGCCCTACCGCGGTGCCGCGCAGGAAGTTCTCCCAGGAGAAGTGGTCGTGCCACAGGGTGATGCGGCCGTCCACGATCTCGAAGGTGCCGCAGACCCAGAAGGCGATCTCGACGGGCCCGGCGCGCAGGTAATCGGTGCGCTCGGTGAGCACCGTGCTGCCCTCGGCGGCGGGGGAGCCGTTGGATTCCGCGGCGATGTGGTGCATGTCGGCGCGAAAACCGAACGACGGCCGGTTCAATCCGCGCAGCAGCCCGGCCACGCGGCCGGCGCCACGGACATCGGGCAGCGAGGTGTTCTTCCAGACGATGTCGGGATCGACGAGATCGAGGGCCTCGTGCACCGCGCCCACTTCCAGCGCCGCGAAGAATTCGCGCACCGTGGTGATCGCATCCTGCTGTAACTCGGGTAGCTCGGACATGTTCCGACTGTAAGCGCCGCGGGGTCGCTCGGGCCATGTTCCGGCCGTTGTTTCGCGCAACGGCTTTCAGCGCGCCCGGTCGGCGATCAGGGCGGCGATGCCGTCGAGAATGCGGTCGATACCGAAGGACAGCGCCTTGTTGCGCAGGGTGGCGGGGTCCGCGGCGTTGTCGGCGAAGGCCGCGACGACGTGTGGATATCGGTCGGCGTGGGCGCCCAGGACCTGCCCGATCTGTTCGGCGAGCCGCGCCTCGAGATCGTCGTCGGCGCCGGCCGGGCCGACCTGCTGCACGAGGCTGCGGACGTGACCGAGCAGCAGCACCACCGTGTCGAGGCGTTCCGCGCCGGTGAGGGGCAACTCGGACAGGGCCGAGAGCGCGCTCTCCAGCCACGCGATCTCGTTGGGGCCCATCGGCCGCACGCCGTTGGCCAGCTCCAGCGTCCAGGGATGGTCGCGCATGCGGTCGAAGATGGTCTCGGACCACATCCGCAAATCGTCGCGCCAGGCGGGCGCGGCGGGCGACGAGGACGGCGGCGTACCCATGGCCGCGTCCAGCATGAGGGCGGTGAGTTCGGTCTTGCCGGGCACATAGCGGTACAGCGCCATCTTCGCGCAGCCCAGCCGCTCGGCCAGGCGTTGCATCGACAGGTTGGTCAAACCCTCGGCATCCGCGAGGGTGATCGCCTCGCCGACGATCCGTTCCAGCGTGAGCGAGGGTTTCGGCCCGCGCTTGGGGCGCTGCGGGGCACCCCACAACAGGTCGAGGGTGCTCGGTGCCGACATGGTCCCCATCCTTCCCGATAGTTCCCGCTTGACGAGAATCTGCGTCCAGCATACGCTAATCTTCATCAACAGCGTCCGCCGGACGCAGTTAATGAAGGAGTTCTCCTCATGCGCAAGACCACCGTCCTCGTCTCCGGCGCCAGCATCGCCGGTCCGTCCCTCGCCTACTGGCTCGACCGGTACGGCTTCGACGTCACCGTCGTGGAGCGCGCGCCGGCGCTGCGCCGCAGCGGTCAGGCCGTCGATTTCAAGGGCGCCACGCACCGCACCGTGCTGGAGCGGATGGGTATCTGGGAGGAGATCCAGCGCCGTCAGACCGGCAAGACCGACATGGTGTATCTGGACGACTCAGGTCGCGAACGCGCCGTCATCTCGGGCGAATTCACCGGCGGCGATGTCGAGATCCTGCGTGGCGACCTGGCGGAGCTGCTCTACGAGCGCACCGCGGGCAGCTGTGAGTACCTGTTCGGCGACTCGATCACCGAACTAACCGAGACCGAGCAGGGCGTGCGGGTGCGGTTCGAGCGCGCGCGAACCCGCACCTTCGACCTGGTCGTCGGCTGCGACGGAATCCATTCGGTCGTGCGGCGGCTGGCCTTCGGGCCGGAGCGCGACTATGTTCGTCACCTCGGTTACTACTACTGCCTGGCGGGCGCTCCGGGCTGGGGCCACGACCCGGACAGCAAGCAGCGCAACATCTCTCATACCTGGAGTGCGCCGGGGCGGCTGGCCGTCAAGGGTGGATCGAAGGCGTCGCAGATGTACATGTTCGCCGCGCCCCAACTCGACTACGACCGCAAAGACGTTGCGGCGCAGCGCCGTATCGTGACCGAGCGATTCGCGGGCATGGGTGGCGAGGTGCCCGGCATGCTCGCCCGGCTCGGCGAACTCGACGACTTCTACCTGGATTCCATCGGTCAGGTGCGGATGAAGGACGGCTACACGAAGGGCCGGGTGGCGCTGGTCGGCGACTCCGCCTACGGAAATACCTTGGGCGGCTTCGGGACCGGGCTCGCCGTCGTCGGCGCCTATGTACTGGCCGGTGAGCTGGCGGCGGCCGGCGGCGACCACGTCGCGGCGTACGCCCGCTACGACGAGGTCATGCGCCGCTACGCCAAGATCGCCGGAAACTCCAACGCAGGTCACTTCCTGGCGCCGAAGACGGCGTGGGGCATCCGGGTTCGCAACTGGTTCCTCGGTTCCCGGCTGTTCGACCTGATGCTGAAATACGCCGACAACGCGGCCAACGATATCGAGCTGCGGGACTACGAGGCGATCGCGGCCGGCCGCTGAGACGGTGTTACTTCTCGCCGTCCACCTTCGCCATCGACAGCACGTCGAGCCTGCGGTCCAGCTCCGCTTCGGACAGTGTGTCGCCGATGAGGCCACGATCGATGACGGCCTGCCGAATGGTCTTGTGTTCCTTCAGCGCTTCCTTCGCCACCGCGGCCGCCTCCTCGTAACCGATGGCCGAGTTCAGCGGTGTGACGATGGAGGGGGAGGACTCGGCCAGCCGGCGCAGCCGCTCGGTGTCGGCGGTCAGGCCCGCGACACACTTGTCGGCGAACAGCCGGGACACGTTGGCCAGCAGGCGGATCGACTCGAGGACGTTGCGCGCCATCATCGGGATGTAGACGTTCAGCTCGAAGGCGCCGTTGCCGCCGCCCCAGGCGGTCGCGGCGTCGTTGCCGATCACCTGCGCGGCCACCTGCGTAACCGCCTCCGGCAGTACCGGATTCACCTTGCCGGGCATGATCGAGGAACCCGGCTGCAGATCCGGCAGCTGGATCTCGGCCAGGCCGGTCAGCGGGCCCGAGCCCATCCAGCGAATATCGTTCGCGATCTTGGTGAGGCTGATCGCGACCGTGCGCAGCGCGCCCGACACCTCCACCAGACCGTCGCGGGCGGCCTGCGCCTCGAAATGGTCCTGTGCCTCGGTCAATTCGTCGAGGCCGGTCGACTTGCGCAGTTCCGCAACGACTTTCGCGCCGAAACCGGCGGGCGCGTTCAGTCCGGTGCCGACCGCGGTGCCGCCGATGGGCAGCTCACCCAGCCGGGGCAGCGTCGCGATCAGGCGTTCCATCCCCGCCTGCACCTGCCGGGTGTAGCCGCCGAACTCCTGGCCCAGCGTGACCGGCACCGCGTCCATCAGATGGGTACGGCCCGACTTCACCACGGTCCGCCACTCGGTGGACTTGTCCAGCAACCGCAGCCGCAGATGGTCGAGGGCCGGAATCAGATCCCGGACCACGGCCTCGGTGGCGGCCAGGTGAGTGGCGGTGGGGAAGGTGTCGTTGGACGACTGCGACATGTTCACGTCGTCGTTGGGGTGCACCGTGATTCCGCTACCGGCGGCCAGACCGGAGATGACCTCGTTGGCGTTCATGTTGGAGCTGGTGCCCGAACCGGTCTGGAACACGTCGATGGGGAACTGGTCGTCGTGGCGGCCCTCGGCGATCTCGGTGGCCGCGGCGACGATGGCGTCCGCCTTGGTGGCGTCGAGCAGGCCGAGGTCCTTGTTCACCGTGGCGCAGGCCGCCTTCAGCAGGCCGAGCGCGCGGATCTGGGCGCGCTCCAAGCCACGGCCGCTGATCGGGAAGTTCTCGACGGCTCGCTGGGTCTGCGCGCGCCACAGTGCGTTCACCGGCACGCGGACCTCGCCCATGGTGTCGTGTTCGATGCGGTACTGCGTCTGGTCGTCGGTCATGCTTTCGACCCTAAGCCCGCGTGCGGTCGAGGTGGGCTGCCACGCCTGAGTGCTTTCGCACACGGGCGCGACCGCTGGTCCGGGAATAGTTCAGGACGAGAACAGCATCTTGCCGAAACCGCGTTTGTGGTGCTTGTGCCCGTGGCCGTAATGCTGGGCGCCCCAGGCCGGGCCCGCGCCCGGGGGCGGCGGCGCGCCGAAGCCGGAGCCGAGGCTGGTCAGATGCTCGAGTTCACCGTAGTCCAAGAAGATGCCGCGGCAGTTGGTGCACTGTTCGATCTGCACACCGCTGCGGTTGTAGGTCTGCATGAAACCGTGACATTTCGGGCATTGCATCCCATTCGCTCCCTAAGCTTCGCGGCACGTATGCGGGCCGTGCCATATGCGTCACCCACCATACGGGAGCGCCGTCATACGCACGCACGCATCGATCAACGCGAGGTCGAGATCGTCCAGGCCCGCAGGGGACTTCGCCACCGCGAGGGCGGCGGCCTGCACCACCAGCGCCCGCGCCGGAACGTCGAGCGCCGCCCACTCGTCTCCGCGCGGCGGCACCGCCGGACCGCCGCCACGCCGATAGGCGTTCAGGAACCGCTGCCAGGCAAGCGGTTCGAGAATGCCCGCGGCGAAGTAGCCCGCGGGCCGCGCCAGATCCCACACCGGGTCACCCACGCCCAGATCGTCGACATCGATGAGCCGCCAACGGTTTTCGTCCAGACGTACCAGCTGGCCCAGGTGGAAGTCGCCGTGTACCAGCGTCTTCGGTGCGTTGTCCAGGGGCGGGAGGGTGTCGAAGGCGCGAAGCACGGCTTTGGTGGCGGCCGAGGCGGTGTGAGCGCCGCGCAGCCGGGCGATGGCACGGTGCACGCGGGCGGGCGCACCGGCTATCGGGAAACGGTGGGGTAGGTGCTCTGGATGCCCGGCGTTCTGTGGGTTTTCGTCGTCTACTCGTGTTCGGGCGAGTGCGATGCGGTGCAGGCGGGCGAGCAGGGTCGCGCTCTGCTCCCAGGGAGCGGAATCCGGATCGCCGGGATCGACGGGGATGCCGTGGGGCCAGGCCGTGACCGGGCGTTCGTGGACGAAGCACAGCAGGTCGCCGTGGATCGTCAGCGGTGCCACGAGGATGTCGCGTAACGGTGCGGCGCTTGCCGTTCGGAGCCGGGCGCGCAGGGCGAGCGGGTCGGTGGCGGCGGGGTGCGCCTTGACGACCAGCGCGCCCACGCGGACCACCTGGCCGTCGGCCCGGTCGGACAGCACCTCGGGTATTCCCTCGGCCCCGGCCTCCCGGGCCACGCGGATCAGTTCGGCGAACAGGTCGCCCGTCGTCATCGCGGAGGGTCAGGGCATCGGCGGGACGGCGTCCTCGTCGCCGCTGAAGTTGACCGAGGAGTACTCGCGCAGCTTGGTCAGGCGGTGGTAGGCGTCGATCATGCGGACCGTGCCCGACTTCGAGCGCATCACGATGGACTGGGTGGACGCGCCGCCGCTGAAGTAGCGCACGCCGCGCAGCAGGTCGCCGTCGGTGACGCCGGTGGCGCAGAAGAAGACGTTGTCGCCCGAGACCAGGTCCTCGGTGGTCAGGATGCGGTCCAGGTCGTGGCCGGCGTCGAGCGCCTTCTGCCGCTCCTCGTCGTCCTTCGGCGCCAGCTGAGCCTGCAGTTCGCCGCCCATGCAGCGCATCGCGGCGGCGGCGATGATGCCCTCGGGCGTGCCGCCGACGCCGATCAGCATGTCGGTACCGGAGTCCGGGCGCGCGGTGGCGATGGCGCCGGCGACGTCACCGTCGGAGATCAGTCGGATGCGGGCGCCGGCGTCGCGCACCTCCTGGATGTGCCGGGCGTGCCGCGGCCGGTCCAGCACGCACACGGTCAGGTCCGACACCGAGGAGTTCTTGGCCTTGGCCACCCGGCGCAGGTTCTCCGCGATCGGGGCGGACAGATCGATCACGTCGGCGGCGTCCGGCCCGACCGCGATCTTCTCCATGTAGAACACGGCCGACGGGTCGAACATCGAGCCCCGCTCGGCCACCGCCAGCACCGCGATAGCCCCGGGCGAGCCCTTCGACATCAGCGTGGTGCCGTCGATCGGATCCACGGCGAAGTCGACCTCGGGCCCCGTGCCGTCGCCGACCGCCTCGCCGTTGTACAGCATGGGCGCCTCGTCTTTCTCGCCCTCGCCGATCACGACGATGCCGCGCATCGACACCGTGGCCACGAGCTGCCGCATCGCGTCCACCGCGGCACCGTCGCCGCCCTCCTTGTCACCGCGGCCGACCCAGCGCCCCGCCGCCATCGCCCCGGCCTCGGTCACCCGGACCAATTCCAGCGCGAGGTTACGGTCCGGGGCCTCACGGCGGCTGGATGCGGGCGTAGGTGCCGTCATGTGGGATGCCTCCTAGAGTTGTGTCCTGCGCCCTGAATTGTCGCAGACCCCTCGAGCAAGAGTTCAGGTACTAGCGTCCAAGTGTCCGATGCCTCGACACGCGGGTCGCCACGGAGTGCCCATCCCTCTCTTTGCGGGTAACGACACAGGGGCGCGGCCCGGCTCGTTTCTGGACTGACGGAGCGGGGGAGCGAAGCGGAGGAGCGGAGGAGGGAAGAAACGAGCCGAGGGGGCCGCGCCCCCGCCGGAGCGAAGCGGAGGCCGACAACACTGCATACTTGGGGTTGTGTCTTATCAGAAGCCGCGGATCATGCAGGACTATCGGGACTTGTTCTGGTCGCTGATTCCGCTGGTGCTGATCTGCCTGGTGATCGCCGCGATCGCCAGCCAGTGCAGTTTCTCCGCCGACGGTCCGACGCCGGGGAAGATCCCGAACTTCGACGTGCACGCCGCGTTGCGGGACGATGCGCGCACGCTGCCGTTTCCGATTCGCGAACCTGCCCTGCCGGAGGGCTGGCAACCGAACTCGGGCAGCCGTGACACGGTGTCGGGGAACGGTGGGGGAGCTGCCAGCACGGTCGGTTACATCACACCGCAGGGCACGTACATGCAGCTGACCCAATCCGCCGCCACCGCCGACGCGCTCGCCAACCACCTGCTGGGTACTCGTGCCCGTGGCGGCACCCAGCAGATCGGTGATCGGTCGTGGACGGTGTATCACGTCGAGGGCAGCGAGCCCGCCTGGGTTTCCGACTTCGGCGCGGTCCGAGTGCTGGTCAAGGGCGCGGGTAACCAAGAGGCGTACAAGACGCTGGCCGGCGCTGCCGGTGCGGCACAGCCCATCTCGCCTTAGTGGCCCCAGATAGGGTTGCAGCGCTACCCCTTCGTGGTTCCGGCACGAAACCGTTCCTGCCATTCCGGCATGACCCCTTCCCGTCCTCCGGGCATGACCCCTTCCCGTCATTCCGGCATGAACCCTTCCCGTCATTCCGGCATGTTCTTGGCCGGAATCCATCTGCATGGGTGTGGAGCCCGGCCAAGAACATGCCGGGATGACGACGATTTCGCGAGGATGCTCTCCCTAAACGGTCGGCTCTTGCATTGGTGCCCAACCTTTTTCGCGCACCCGCAGCAGCCACCGGCACCGGGACGGCGCGGATCGGGACTGTCGCTCGGCACAGTTTCGTAGCGTCGGGAGGGGTACGCCCGCTAACGTCAGGCAAGTGGAACGCGCGGACGTCGGCTGGCTGGAGCGGGCAGTGGGTCAGCCTGTCAGCGAAGCAATGCCGGCCGAGTGGGGTGTTCAGAACCGCACCGAGTTGGTGACCCTCGCCGACGAAACCCGTGTGGTCCTGCAGCGTTACAGACGCCGCGCCGACGCCGAGCGCCGCGTACGGATCATGGAGGCCTTACGCGAACCCGCCGCGGACAAGGGCATTCCGATCCCGGTCATCCGCCGCTCCGACCTGGACGCCGACCCGCCGTGGGCCGTGTTCGAGGCACTACCGGGAGTCCCGGTGCCGGACAGCCCGGAGACCGGCCCGAAGAGCCCGCGGTTCCCCCTGGTGGCTTGGTCGATGGGCGCCCTGCTCGCCGATTTCTCCGAATTGCCCGGCGACGACCTGGATCTCGACGATTCCTGGGCCCGTCCGCGCTACCTCTCCGCCCGCGCCGACGCCTGGGCCGAATGCCTGGCCCCCGCGCTCTCGTCCCAGCAGAGCGACACCTTGGAAGAGGTACTGGCCGATCTGCCCGAACTGTTCGACGGCCGCCCGACGGTGCTGGCGCACGGCGATTTCGCGCCGGTGAACGTGCTCGTCGAGGGCACCTCCATCACCGGCCTGCTCGACTTCGAATCGGTGCGGCTGGCCGACCCGCTCTACGACGTGGCCTGGTGGGCCTGGTCGGTGAGCTTCTCCGGCCCGGCCGTATTCACCGCCGCCTGGCCCGCCTTCCTGGACGGTGTGGGTATCGACCCGCGTGAACCCGGTCTGGTGCCGCGCGTTCGAGCCCTGCAGATGGTGCGCATGCTGGAGATGCTCGCCGAGCACGACCTCGGCCCCGACCTCTGGCGCACCGTGCACGAACGACTCGTGCGCATGCTGAGCTGAACCGGGCGGCTCCGGTCAGCGGTGGCTCACGACATTGACGACGGTGCCGTCCGGGTCGCGGACGAAAAACCGGCGCACGCCCCACGGTTCGTCGCGCAGCGCGTAGACGATCTCGGCATCGGCGGCGACCATCGCGGCGTGCGCGGCATCGACATCGTCGACCTCGACGCTGATATCCGGTTGCGGGCCTTCGGCATTCGCCCCGATGAGCAGGATCTGCGCGGTCGGGTTCGACGGCGACGCGAGCGTGACGACCCAGCCGAGGTCCATCACCTCCTCGAAGCCGAGCTGCCGATAGAAGACCCGGGTGCGTTCCAGGTCGGCGGGGCGCAGGTCCGGGACCACCCGGCGGATGCTCACGACTGCCCGCCCTCGGCGTCGCGGCGGGACAGGGCGTCCTCGACCCGCTTGCGGGCGCCGGCGAGATGCTCCTCGCAGCGGTTCGCCAGCGCCTCGCCGCGCTCCCACAGCGCCAGCGAGTCGTCCAGGTCCATGCCGCCCTGTTCCAGCATCTTCACGACGTTGACCAGTTCGTCGCGGGCGCGCTCGTAGCCGAACGTCTCGATTTCGGCGAGGTCACTGTCGGTCATTCTCGGCCTCCTTCGTCTTACCACCCAACCCTTGGCTGCCCAGTGCGGCCGCGCTGATCGCCCCGTCGGCGACCCGGATCCGCAGCTGGCTGCCGGGCGGTGCGTCGGCGACGGCGCGGATCACGTGTCGCTCCGTGCCCGAAACGCGCTGCACCACAGCGTATCCGCGGGCCATCGTGGCGGCGGGCCCGACGGCGGTGAGCTTGTCGCGCAGGTGCCGGGTGGTGGTGGACTGGGCGTCGAGGCAGTGTTCGACGGCCCGGCGCGCGGCGTTGCGCAATCGCTCGGCCTCGTCGTGCCGCTGCTCGAGCAGCCGCAGCGGATCGGCCAGCACGGGCCGGGAACGCAGCTGGCTCAGGGCGCGCGACTCCCGCTCGACCCAGCCGCGCAGCGCCGCCGCCGATCGCTCCCGCAGCTCTCGCACCAGCGCCAGTTCGGCGGCGGCGTCGGGAACGACGCGTTTGGCGGCATCGGTCGGGGTGGCCGCGCGCAGGTCGGCGACGTGGTCGGAGATCGGGTTGTCCGGCTCGTGGCCGATCGCGCTCACGATCGGCGTGGTCGCGGACACGATGGCGCGGCACAGGGCCTCGTCGGAGAACGGCAGCAGATCCTCCACGCTGCCGCCGCCGCGGGCCAGCACGATGACCTCGACATCGGGGTTGCGGTCGAGTTCGGCCAGCGCGTCCAAGATCTGGGGGACCGCGGTCGGTCCCTGCACCGCGGTGTTGCGGACCTCGAACCGGACCGCGGGCCAGCGCTCCCGCGCCACCGTGAGCACATCGTGTTCGGCGGCACTCGCCCGGCCGGTGATCAGGCCGATCACCTTGGGCAGGAACGGAATCGGGCGCTTCAAACGCGGATCGAACAGTCCCTCGGCGGCCAGCAGCGCCTTCAGCCGCTCGATCCGGGCGAGCAGTTCACCGATGCCGACCGGGCGAATCTCGGTGACGCGCAACGAGATCGTCCCACGGCCGGTGAAATAGGTGAGCTTCCCGTACACCACGACCCGGCTGCCCTCCTGCAACGGCACCGCCGAACCGCGCAACAACTGCGGATCACAGCTCACCGACAGCGACATGTCGGCGGCCGGATCACGCAACACCAGAAACGCGGTGCGGGTGCCGGGGCGCAAGGAGATCTGGGTGATCTGCCCCTCCACCCAGATGCTGCCGAGCCGGTCGATCCACTGCGCGACCTTCACGGCAATGCTGCGCACCGGCCACGGGTGCTCGGGCGAGGCGCCGGGGCGGTCGCTGTCGGGCGTCGTCCGGGGTTCGGTCACTTCGCCCGCACGGTGGCGATCCGGTTCGTCAGCATGGTCACGAACGGCGCCCGGTCGCGGGTCTGCTGCTCGTAGTCGAGCAGGGCGGTGAGATCTTCGACACTGAACACGCGCAGGCGGGCGCGCAGCTGCGCCAGCGTCATGTTGGTGTAGTCGTAGCGGGCGGCGACCTCCGGTTCGATCACCTCGACCGCGCCGTTGCTGGAAGCCGTTGCGGCGAGCGCTGTTTCGGGCTCGGGCTCGGGCTCCGGCGTCACCGCCGGGGCCGTTTCGTCCGCCGGTTCCGCGACTGTTTCGGCCTCCGGTGCGGCGGTCGCTTCGGGAGCAGTTTCCGGCTCCGGTTCGGAATACCGATCGAACGCGCTCACCCGGGCGGCCTCGGCGATATCGCGAAAGGTTTGCTCGAACTCGGTGTCCTCGTCGAAAGTCGCCCACTCGGGCTGTTCGACCGGACGGTTGGCGAGGCGGTCGAACACGGCGTCGCCCTTGAGAGCGAGGCTGGTCACGAACTGCTGCGCGTGCATCGTGGTCTGCAGCAGCTGACTGATCGCGGTGATCGGGAAATTCGCTGCCGCCGTGGGTAGCCGACGGGTTTCTTCGATGGCGTACACGGCGGCCCCGGCAGCGACACGGGCGAGAAACGGCGGTCGAAACATGCTCATAGCGTGCCCGAAACGCGGTGTGATGCAAAGAGTGGGGCCGCGTGAGTTACCCATGTGACCACTTAATCAGCCGATGTGACGGGTGGTGCCGCCGGGGTGCGCCGGGCCGCGCGGCCGATGCCCTCGTCGGCGGGCGTGTCGTACCCGCGTGGCGGTGCCGTCGCCTGGGCGCGTCGTTTTGCACGCACGTAAGCTGTGGGGCATGTCCTCGGCTATCCCGTTGAATGTCGGAATCGCCCGGTCGGCCGGCTCCGGCGCGTCCGGTGCGGCCAAGCGCGTGCTGCTCGCCGAGCCGCGCGGCTACTGCGCCGGGGTGGATCGCGCGGTGGAGACCGTGGAGCGCACGCTGGACAAGCACGGCGCGCCGGTCTACGTCCGCAAGGAGATCGTGCACAACCGGCACGTGGTGGAGACGCTGCGCGAGCGCGGCGTGATCTTCGTCGACGAGACCGACGAGGTGCCCGAGGGCGCCGTCGTGGTCTTCTCCGCGCACGGCGTGTCTCCGGCGGTGCACAAGGCCGCCGCCGAACGCAGTCTGCACACCATCGACGCCACCTGCCCGCTGGTCACCAAGGTGCACCAGGAGGCCAAGCGCTTCGCCCGCGACGATTTCGACATCCTCCTCATCGGCCACGAGGGCCACGAGGAGGTGGAGGGCACCGCCGGCGAGGCCCCCGAGCACGTGCAGCTGGTCGACGGCCCCGACGCCGTGGACACTGTCACCGTCCGCGACGAGAACAAGGTGATCTGGCTGTCGCAGACCACCCTCTCGGTCGACGAGACCATGGAGACGGTCCAGCGGCTGCGCGAGCGCTTCCCCAAGCTGCAGGATCCGCCGTCGGACGACATCTGCTACGCCACGTCCAACCGTCAGACCGCGGTGAAGGCCATGGCGCCGGAGTGCGATCTGGTGATCGTGGTCGGCTCGCGCAACTCCTCCAACTCCAAGCGCCTCGTCGAGGTCGCCCTGAACGCCGGCGCCCGCGCCTCCTACCTGGTGGACTTCGCCGCCGAGGTGGACCCGGCCTGGTTCGAGGGCGTCCGCACCGTCGGCGTCACCTCCGGCGCCTCGGTCCCGGAGATCCTCGTCCGCGGCGTCCTGGACCTGCTCGCCGAGCACGGCTACGGCGAGGTCCAGCCGGTCACCACCGCCAACGAAACCTTGGTCTTCGCCCTCCCGCGCGAACTGCGCGCCGCCCGCAGCTGAATTCTCTCGCCGCCGCACCGCCGACCGGCACAATACTCGGTGTCGAGACGGTTTGTGCAACCAGTCTGATTGGTCTAAAGTCTTGCCGGTTAGACGAATTGAGCCGTCACCTTACCAAGATGAATACACATCTGGTCACAGGTGAGGCCGTTGATGCCTTTCTTTGACCAAGGAAGGTTAAGTCGGTATGGACGCGGGAAGAACTGCCGCAATAACGGCCGTCTGTGGATCGGCTGTTTGTATCTTCGCCCTTCGGGGTGCGCCGCCTGAGAACCGCGCGGAGATTTATCAATGCCCTTGCAAATCTGTTCCGGCCACTTCGCCGAAGAGTGCCAGGCCTGGGATGTCAAGAAGACGATCCCCGGTCTTTCCCGAGGAATCCGCCAAAGCCGTAACGGTTGTGTCGCGCTTCTAATAGTTCGGCGGGGCTAGCCCGCCGGGGTAGATGCCCATGGCGCAGCGGCATGAGACCGATACGCGGTATCCCCGGTCGTTAGCCTCCTCCCGCTGGCCGAAATTCTCGGAAATATTCTGCAATTCCATCTGAGAAAGTTTTAGGTGTGGGCGCAGTGACTCGAACCAGGGATATCCGGTAATGTTCGGAAGTGGACCTTCTTGACTTGAAGTCCTGCTTCTTATCGGATACGTGTTCCACGTGTGCCGCGCGGATTCCTTCGCGCCACTCTCTAATCAGCTAACGCCGATGCTGTATCTCCTCAGCTGCTTTCGCTGCCTTTTGGGCCTTTTCCATCCTCTTCGATTCGTGCGCCACGCAATGTACGGGGTTGCTAGTAACGCCAGCTCACACGGGATTAACCGTGTACCTATTCTGACTCATAGGTTCCAGAAAACAGCGTAAGCCCACATGCGACATGCCGCACGTACTCAGCGGCTCCTTGCATCAATTGCTCTCCGGACCAATCTCCGTGCAGCCTCGCCAGTCACAGATTGCCCCACCAGCACATCGAAAGTCCGGTGATATACGCGAATCTCGCGCGGTTGAGTGATGTTCAACTCTGCCGTGATGTTTTCCACCAGGACCATTTTCGAGTCGAACATCAGGAAACTGGTTGTAGCCGTTTCGAACGGAGCCGTGAACGGAATTACCCCGATGGTTATCCGGGGCATGCCTTGAACGGCTAGGAGTCGGTCCAGCTGACCGATCATCGTTTGATCGTCTCCTACTGTGGTGTACAAAGCTTGTTCACCGATAATGAAATGAAATAAGTGGTCACGTCGGTACAAGACTTGTTGTCGTTCCATTCGCTTAGACACGCCCGCATCCAAGTCGTCGGGTATCTGTTGGAATTCGATTACTTTGCGGAGGATGCCGGTAGCGTATTCGGCGGTTTGCAGTAGTCCCGGAATCAACGTCGGTTCGAACGACCGAAGTATTCGAGCCTCGGATTCCCACTTGATCGATGCTTGCTGCCGTCGCTTTGTTCCGGTGCCGAGAACTTTTCGCCATTCAAGGTAGGCGGTATCTATGTTCTGGCGGGTAGCGTGCAGGTCCGCCAATTGGTCCTGCGCCACGCAGTCGCGACAGTATGCGCTAATATCTTCTAGAGACGGTTTGATTCGTCCGTATTCGATTTTGGATACCTTCGACGGGTCCCAACCGTTACGGCGTGCAAGTTCGGCTCCGGACAACCCGGCGGTAAAGCGAATCTCCCGGAGCCGAGCCCCGAGAGATTCGCGCTGTTGGCCTACTGGACCAGTCACTTGAAGACGTACTCCCGGAAAGGAGTACCGAGAGGCCAGAACCGTTGTTTCAGCCCTAGGGCGTATGCCGCAATGTGCAGGTCGGTGGTGACTACGCCGGACCAGCCGCCTGACACTCCGAAAGCCGAGTAGATGACTGTTTCATCATCGAACAACCAGAAATCATCCGGCGGGACTTCCCCAGCCTCATGCCGGGGCAGATACCGGATGTCCTCGCCTGCGGCGGTGTTGAGTTCAGCGATCCGCATAGAGAACCGGGTGTATTCGGTGTGAGGCACCGAGACAATACGAACCCGGGTCACCGAGACTCCCCGGCCGACGGTCTCCTGTACTAGGTCCGTCCACGGTTCGAACCATCCGTAATCGTCCGGCTCATCGGCTAGGAACCGCCGGAACGGTTCACTCTCCCCCGGCTCGGCGTACGAGTCGAGCACTTCGAGATGAAACGCTTCCCGCTCGCAGGTCCGGAGTAGGTCCGGAAACCCTTCATCGGGCACCAGCAGCATTGCCGTAGAACCTCCGTGGTTGTTTCGGAACCTCGATCGCAGTCTCATCTTCCGCCAAGGTCAACCTGCTAAGTACGTCCGGCTCGGTGACCGGTCGGCCGGCGACGCTGAACGTTCCCCGGCCGGTGTCGGTCAACGTGGCACCGATGAACGTATCCGGTTCGGCAAACCCGGTCAGCAAGTGCGGAATTTCCACTGTGCCAACCATATTCGTCTCCCAGCCTTGCACTAGGTACGTGTCTTGGTCTGTGGCGTACAAGCTAGGACACCCGTTATTGGTGCTCCCACCTCTGCCGAGAAAACGTAGCTGCATCGCGCTTACCTCCGTGTGTCATGCATGAAGTTGCACGTACGTCTCTGATTGTGGCGTGGTGATGCTTGGTATGCACAGGGAACTTTCGACTTGTGCACGATTGTGCATGACGGTAGACCGTGGTCCGGCTCGGTTCATACCTTCTGACCAAAGCCCCCAGTACCGGGTCGAAATGACTTCCCCGGTGCCGGGCGCCGTACCACTTCGGGAGGAACCGTGAAGCACTACTTGATCAAGGTTCATTGCTGCGGCGAGCGGTGGATTATCCACGCGCCCGGTCTTCAGTTGTGGACTACCGCGAGTCGTAAGCGTTCAATCGAACCCGTTGCCAGAGCGATGGTTTCGGGCGCTACAGGGACGCCGTTGGATGGCTTCGAGGTTGACTTGACGGCCGGTCGGGCGCTGGGATCGGAAGCTGAGTTCACGATGTCGGAATCGTTCGCTCAGCGCTGGGTGCAGTCCGCTTGGCAGGCCGGGTGCAACGACGCGCGGGGCGTTCGGAAGCGAAGCGCAGGCTCGGGCAGCTCGGAGACTGGCGTGACCCAGCCCCGAGCGTGCCCGTATGAGGTTGATCTGACCCAACCGACGCCGCCGGGAGTCTCAGCATTGGTGTTCAATCTGGGGTTGCATGAAGGTCATGGGTGCGGCACCGAGGAACGGTTGCGCCGCATCTGTGAGGAACGTGGGTTACTGCGGAATTCCGCATCGGGAGCAGCTGTCAACGCAAAACGCCCCTGGCCCTCGGAGATGATCCGGTGTCGCGACTAATTACGTGACGTGGGAATGGGGCGTGTGGAGGTCCGTCGTTGGGGGCGGTATGCCCGTCGTCAGCGCTCGATGCGCCCGGAGTCGCGGTAGCGCACATTCGGGCGCGGGTGGGGCGGGACATCTCCGTTGCGCTGTGCTCGGGATCGGCGCGCGGCCGGGTCGGGCGTGGCGCGGTCCGAATTGGCGCGCGGATACGCCGCTTTGGCGGGGGAGACGCGCGGCGGCCGTTCCGCCACACGGCCCGAGGCGCGACGGCTCGCGCGTGGCGCAGGTTCCGGGTCGGCATCGGCGGCCGACGAACGGGCTCGGCGACGCAGCGTGTCCGACGAACTCGCGGCCCGGCTACGGCGCGTGCGATCACCCGACCGCGGATTCCGGCTCCGGGGCGAGGATTTACGGGTGCGGTCGCCACCGGTACGCGCGGCCTCCTGCCGGTGCATCAATACGCGACCCCCGCCGATCAGCAGTACCAGCACCGTGGCCACCGCCATCGTCGGAAACCTGTTCACCAGCGGGATCGCCAGATTCAGCAGCACGTCCTTCACCGACGTGGAACTACGGCCGAGCAGTTGCTGATACGCCAGCGGGACCGACACGAACAGCAGCAGCGGCGGCGTCACCATCGTGGTGAACAGACCGCGATAACGCACGACCAGCGCGGCCAGCACGCACCCCACGACGTAGCAGATCGCGAAGGTGCCGGTCAGCTCCTTGCCGCTGCTGCCTGCATCGATGAAGAACCCGATGAACGTACACGCCACCGCGATCAGCACCGCCGCACCGGCGGCAACGCCGGGCACCGATGGAATGATCGAGCGGTGCGATGCCGGTACCTCGGATCGCTCGCGTTGGGTAGCTGCCACGTAAAGCACACTATCTGCCCCGGCCGAGACGTGTCTCGAGGCCGGGCGGATGGGCAGGTTACTCGCTGGTCTCGACCAGTCCGACGGCCCGCGGCCAGGACTCCACCCGGGCGATTGCCGGGACCTCCCGGTCGCCGATGTCCAGCTCGTGCAGCCGGCGGGCGGTCACCATCACCCGGGACTCCACCGCGGCGACGGTGTGGTTGAAAGCATCCACGGCCTTTCCCAGTTGAGCGCCGAGGCGGTCCAGGTGGCGGCCGGTGGTGCCCAGTCTCGTATACAACTCCCGCCCCAATTGCTGCACCGTTGCCATATCTCGCGACAGGGCCTCCTGCCGCCAGCCGAAGGCGACCGTGCGCAGCAGCGCGATCAGCGTCGTCGGCGTGGCGAGAATCACATTCCGGCCGAAGGCATATTCCAACAGCCCGGAGTCCGCGGTGAGCGCGGCGTCCAGGAACGGGTCACCCGGCACGAACAGCACCACGAATTCCGGCGACGGGTCGAAGGCCGTCCAATACGCCTTGTCGGCCAGTTGGTCGACATGCGCGCGTAGGTGTTTGGCGTGCCGGGCGAGATGTTCGCCGCGCGGTCGCGGCTCGGTCTCTGCGGTGGCGTCCAGGTAGGCGGTCAGCGGGACCTTGGCGTCGACGACGATCTGACGGCCGCCGGCCATTCGCACCACGAGGTCCGGGCGCACGCCGCCGTCCTGACCGGACGCGCTGACCTGGGTGTCGAAATCGCAGTGCCGCGACATTCCGGCCAGCTCCACCACCCGTTCCAACTGGATCTCGCCCCAGCGCCCGCGGACCTGCGGCGCCCGCAGCGCCGACACCAGTTGGCCGGTCTGCGTGGACAACTGGTGCGACACCCGCTGCATCCCCGCCACCTGCTCCCGCAGTCCGGAATAGGCGTCGACGCGGTTGTGCTCGACCTGCCGCAGATGCTGATTCAGCGCGCCCACCGCCTCGCGCAGCGGGTCCACCAGACTGCCCACGGCCTGCGAATTGCGCCGCGCCGCATCCTCGTTCGCGGCGCCGAGCGACTGCCGGAGCAGTCTCTCGTTGTCGCGCAGCGCGGCCAGCTGGGCCTCGGCGGCCGCCGCACGCCGCCCCGATCGCGCGGCATGCCCCAGCCACCCGAGCCCGGCTCCGGCGGCGAATACCAACAACAACGCACACAGCATCGATGCGGTCATGGGTGCAGATAGTGCCCCATGCCACCGACAACTACGGGAATCCGGACAATCCCCCCGCGCCGCGTCGGGTCCGGTGGCGTTTCGGGACATCTTCGGCCAGCCGGTTTCGGATCTGTCGGTGGGAGCGTCTACGGTTGCGCGGCATGCGGATGCTGCATACGTCGGACTGGCACATAGGGCGCACGTTCCACGGCGTGGATCTGCTTGCCGACCAGGCACGTTCGCTGGAATCGATCGCCGAGATCGTGGCCGCCGAGGGTGTCGAGGCGGTGCTCCTGCCGGGCGACGTGTACGACCGATCGATTCCCAGTGCCGACGCGATCGCGGTGTGCAATCGGGGATTCGAGGCGATCCGGGCGGCCGGCGCGGTGATCGTGGCAACCTCCGGCAACCACGATTCGCCCACCCGCCTGGGCGCGCTGGGCAGCTTCGCCGCCGCGGGCGGGCTGCATCTGCGCACCACCGTCGCCGACGTCGAGCGGCCGGTGCTGCTCTCCGACGAGTTCGGTGAGATCGCCTGCTACGGCATCCCGTATCTGGAACCGGAGATCACCCGCGCCGAGCTGGAGGTGCCGCAGGCACGGTCGCACGCGGAGATCCTGGACGCGGCGATGGCGCGCATCCGCGCCGATGTCGAGCGACGCGGGCGTCCGCGGTCGGTGGTGCTGGCGCACGCCTTCGTCGTGGGCGGCGAGGCGACCGGTTCGGAGCGGACCATCTCGGTCGGCGGCGTCGAGACGGTGCCGATGGGCGCCTTCGACGGCATCGATTACGTGGCGCTGGGACACCTGCATTCGCCGCAGGCGCTGTCGGATTCGGTGCGTTACTCCGGTTCGCCGCTGCCGTACTCGTTCGCCGAGCGTTCGCATCGCAAGGCGGTGTGGATCGTCGACATGGACGCCGACGGGCTGAAAGACGTGGTACGGCGAGATCTTCCGCGGGTGCGCGGTCTCACCCACCTCACGGGCGCACTCGAGGAACTGCTCGACGACTCGGCGCACGCCGCGGCCGAGGACGACTACGTCTCGGCGACCCTGACCGACCATGCCCGTCCGGTCGACGCGCTGCGGCGGCTGCGCGGCCGATTCCGACACGCCGTGCACGTGGAATGGGTTCGCCCCGAAGGTAATCCGGAGTTGCGTTACCGTGAGCGGGTGCAGGGCCGACGCGACACCGACGTAGCGCGCAGCTTCCTCGCCGACGTCCGCGGCGAGCCGTCGCCGGGCGAGCTGCAGTGGATGGAGCGCGCCCTCGCCGCGGCCGTCGCCGAACGAGAGACCGAGGCCGTGGCAGCCGCCGCCGACGAGCTGACGGCATGAGGCTGCACCGGCTGAAGATGACGGCCTTCGGGCCCTTCGCCGAGACGGCGACAGTAGATTTCGACGAACTCGGCGCCGACGGACTGTTCCTGCTGCACGGGCAGACCGGCGCCGGAAAAACCACGGTGCTCGACGCGATCGCGTTCGCGCTCTACGGGCGGGTGCCGGGCGCGCGTGGGGAGAGCAAGCGGCTGCATTCCGATCACGCCGACCCGCAACTCCCGCCGCGGGTGATGTTGGAGGCCACGCTCGGCGGCCGCCGGCTGCGCCTGATCCGCTCCCCGGAATTCCAGCGCCCGAAGAAGCGCGGTACCGGATGGGCCACCGAACAGGCCGCCGCGACATTGGAATGGCTGGACGGGCGCGGCCATGCCAACCTCTCCCGCATACCGGATATCGGCGACGAGATACTCCGCCTGCTCGGCATGAGCGCCGACCAGTTCTTCCAGGTGGTGCTGCTACCGCAGGGCGATTTCGCGCGTTTCCTGCGCGCGGACAACGAGGATCGCGAGAAGCTGCTCGAAAAGCTCTTCGACACCGAACGTTTCGGCACCGCCGAGCAGTGGCTCGCGCAGCGCCGCCGCGAGAGCGGCGCCGATCTGGAGACGCAGCGCCAGCACATCGACAGGCTGATCGCACAGGTGGGCGGCGCCGCCGGACTCGGCGCCACCGAAACCGTCGCTCCGCTGGAGTCGGTCGACTGGTCGCAGCGACTCCTGACCACCGCCCGCACCGACCTCGCCACCGCGACCACGGAACTCCAACGCTGCCAGCAGGTTTCGGCCCGCGCCCAGACCGCGGCCGAGGAGCAGCGCCGCCTGCGCGACCTGCACCGCCGCCTGTCCGCCGCCCGCACCCAACTCGACGAGTACGCCGCGGCCGCCGACCACCGCGCCCAGCTCACCGCCGAACTGGACCGCGCCCGCCGCGCCGAACCGGTAGCCGCGGCCTTGACCGAGGCCCGCTCGGCGGCCGTGGCACTGCGCCGCCGCACCGACGAGGCCCGCGCCACGGCCGAACGCCTGGCGACCCGCCTACTCGACCCACCCAGCGCCGAACTCCCCGGAACCCCTTGGGCAGCAGCAGATCTCGCCACCGCCGAACTGGCAGACACAGCCCTGGCAACCGACCTGACCGAGCTGATCCCCACCCCGCCGCAGGCTCCCGAGTTCTGTAACGAAACCCCGGACTCGGATCGACCCGCGGGAGCAGCAGCCGCGTCGGCACAGGAAAAGTCCGAGCCGACCGGACATGTGCGGGCCGCAGCCAACTCGTCCGCGAAGACGTCGGGGGCCGAACACGTGCCAAGCGTGGGCGAGTCGGCTGAGGAGCTGTCAGGCTCGGCCGAAGACGTGCCGGCCGTAGGCGAGATGGTTGAGGAACTGTCGGGGTCGGCTGATCATGGCGCGGCAGCGGGCCAGTCCGGCAAACATATACTGCGCGTGGCCGATCCGATCGACCCCGATGAGATCCTGTCGCCTGCGGTTGACTCGGTGGACTCACCCGAAGTCGCGTTGTCCGTTGCCGACTCGCACGAGTCCGAGGAACTGGAGTTGTTCTCGATCGACAGCTTCCTCACTCCGAGTGCTAAAGGCCGGACTCGAAAGGCGGCCGAGTCCGCAGCTGAAAGGCAATCCGAGTCCGCTCCCGGGAAGCAGTCGGAGTCCGCTTCTGGGAAGCGGTCGGGGTCGGCGACCGGTAGGCGGCTCGAGTCCGTACCTGGACAGCGTTCCGAGTCCACTCCCGAGAATCGGCCCGAGTCGTCGCGTGCGGAGCGGTCCGGATCCCTGGCGGGTGACCGAATCGGAACTCCCGCCGGGGACAGTCGGAAGACGCCGGACGGCGAGCGGAACCATGGGCAGGTTCATGATGAGTGGTCCGAGGGGCAACTTCATGGCAGGGACGAGGCTCAGGTTCACGAGCGGTCCGTAGGGCAGGCTCATGAGCGGTTCGAGGGGCAGGCTCACGAGCGGTTCGAGGCGCAGGCACATGAGTGGTCTAAGGGACAAGCTCATGAGCGGGACGAGGCCCAGGTTCATGAGCGGTCCGAAGGTTCGGCCGGGGACAGGTCGTTGGTCGAGCGCTCCGGGGATTCGGCTGAGATGCGGTCTGCGGCCCCGTCCGGGGAAACGGCCGGTGGGATCGAGGCGGCTGTGCGGGGGTGGTCGGCGCAGATCGGGGCGCTGGACGAGGTCCGGGCGGATGCTGAGTCGGCAAAGTCGCTGGCGGCCGAATTGGCCGGGCTGCGTACCGAATACGCGAATTTGACCGGACGTGCCGAGAAGCTCGAATTGCGACGGGCTGAACTGCCCGAGTCCATCCGGACCGCCGAGGTGCGGTTGCGAGCGGCCGCCGATGCCATGGCCGGGCTGGCGGGGCTGGCAGCTGAATGCGAGCGGTTGCGGGCGGCCGCGACCGCCGCAGTGGATCTGGTGCGGTGCCGTGCCGAGGCCGCGCAGGCCCGCGAGGAGTACGAGACCGCCCGAACCGCGCACACCGATGCCCGTGAACACACGCTGGATGTGCGCGAGCGCCGCCTCGCGGGCATGGCCGCGGAGCTGGCGGGCGCGCTGGCGGACGGTACGCCGTGCGCGGTGTGCGGCGCCCCCGAGCATCCCGAACCGGCCCGGCCGACCGCCGCGGCCGCCACCCGGCGCGACGAGGAGCGGGCGGTCGCGGCCGAACGCGCCGCCGAGTCGACCCGCGATCGCGCACTGGCCCGCAGTACCGAGCTGGAGCGCCGGATCGAGGTGCTCGTGGAGCGTGGCGGCGACGGCGACAAGGCGGAGCTGGCCGCCGCCCTGACGGCCGCCACCGAAGGCTACGAGGCGGCGGGCCGCGCGGCTGCCCAGCACGACGATCTCACCGTGGAACTGGCCCGCCTGCGCACCGCCGAGACGCAGCTGCACGACGAACTGCGCGAACTCGAATCCCAGTGCAGCGCAGTGCAGGAACGCCTGCTGGCCGCCGACCGCCGCCTGGCCGAACTCACCGAACGCCTGCGGGAGGCGGCAGGCGCCGACGGTACGGTGGACCGCCGCCGAGCCCGGCTGGAGGCCTTGGTCCGCGACGCCACCGAACTGCGCGACGCACGTGTCGAAGTCGCCGCCGCTCGAGACCGGGTGACCGCGCTCTCCGCCCGCGTCGAGCAACTGGCACGCGCTGCGGGCCTGGTGCCGCGGTCGAAGAACGCTGCGGCCGAAGGTGTTTCGGACTCGGAGCGGTCCATTGCCAATACCCAGTCCGAAACAGGGCAGGTCGGAGGTGGTTCGGACTCGGAGCGGCCCAATGCCGCTACCCGTTCCGAGACATGGAACCATGACTTCGCCGTGCTGGCGTCCTACGCCAAAGTCGTGGACGCCGCCACCCGTACCGCCGAGCAGCAGTCGGAGATGGAGGCCGCGCTGGTCTCCGCCGACCGCGCCCGCGCGCACGCGGAGGCCGTGCTGGCGGAACCGGAGATCCGCGCCGCCGCCGACATCGAGTCCGCCGACCTCGACGAGCTGGAAACCGCTGTCGCACAAGCCCGCACCTGTCTGGACGCGGCGGTCGGCACCCACGCCGAGGCCACCCGCCGGGTGGCGCGGCTGGAGGAACTCGGCGGTCAGCTGTGGGCCGCGGTGGACCGCATCGCCCCCATGCAGCGGGCCCACGACGAGCTGGCCGGGCTGGCCGAGGTGGTGGCCGGTCGCGGCGAGAACAACCGCCGGATGTCGCTGCGCTCCTACGTCCTGGCCGCCCGCCTGGAGGAGGTGGCGCTGGCAGGCTCCGTGCGGTTGCGCCGAATGTCCGG
Source organism: Nocardia wallacei (assembly GCF_029868745.1). Lineage (GTDB taxonomy): Bacteria > Actinomycetota > Actinomycetes > Mycobacteriales > Mycobacteriaceae > Nocardia > Nocardia wallacei_B. The sequence goes on from NZ_JARWOP010000163.1 coordinate 30,592, forward strand.
CGGCCGTTACGAATTCGTGCACACCGACGCAGCCGGTCCGCGCGGCCGCCGGGGTGGTCTGGGCCTGGACGTCCGCGACGACTACACCGGCGCCATCCGTCCCGCCAAAACCCTCTCCGGCGGCGAAACCTTCATGGCCTCACTGGCATTGGCGCTCGGCCTGGCCGACGTGGTGGCCGCGGAATCCGGCGGCCTGGTGCTGGACACCCTGTTCATCGACGAGGGCTTCGGCAGCCTCGACGCCGACACCCTCGACTCGGTCATGGGCGTACTCGACGAACTCCGTTCCGGCGGCAGGGTAGTCGGCGTCGTCAGCCACGTAGACGAAATGCGCCAACGCATCCCCAGCCGCCTACACGTAATCCGCGAACCCACCGGCTCCCGCCTCCAAACCATCGTCGCCTGACCACCCGAGCGTCCGCGCCGTTCCGCGACCAGTGCAACCAGGAACAACCACGCGAAATCGTGGCCGTCGCCCCGGGCCTGACAGGGATTCGACGCAAGGATTCATGGTGGAATGGCGAAGGATTGCCGCTGCAACCGTTCTGACGGGACGCTAGGCTGCGTCGGCATGAGTGGGCACGACATCAGGTCGATCGGGGAACGGTTGTACGCGGCCTTGGACGCGCAGGACTGGATCGAAATCGGCGCGCTCATCGCTCCGGAGTTGGTCGTGCAGGTGGGTAGCGGACCGGCGATGGGGCAGGCGGAGTGGCGGCGCAATCAGGAAGCCTTCTACCGCGGCTTCCCGGACGGCCGTCACCTCATCGACGAGGCGCTGGTCGACGGCACCCGCTTCGTGTCCCGCTGCAGGTTCGTCGGTACGCACACCGGCCCCTTCGACGGCCACCCCCGACAGGCGTCTCCGTATCGGTCGGTGTCATCCACATCGACCACTTCGCCGACGGGTTGCTCATCCGACATTACGGCCAATTAGACATGCACGGCCTGCTTCGACAGCTGAAGACGACTTGTGTAAGAACCGCTTTCGCAACACGTCCAAACACCGTCCGCACGACACCTCCAGCAACGCACGCGAGGGCGTGCGTCAGGCCGCCCCAGACCCCTCATGGTCCAGTAGCCAGCGTTTGACCGGGAGCCCCCAGCGGAAGCCGCCGAGGGAGCCGTCCGTGCGCAGGACGCGATGGCAGGGGACGAAGAGGGCGGCGGCGTTGCGGGCGCAGGCGTTGGCGGCCGCGCGGATGGCCTCGGGGCGGCCGGACAGGTCGGCGAAAGCGGTGTAGGTCACCGGGTTTCCGGCGGGGACCTTGCGCAGCACCTCCCAGGCGTGCACGAGGAACGGGCCCGAGAGCTGCCGCACGGCGATGTCGTCGATCGCGAAAACGTCACCGGCGTGGAACTTTTCGACGGCTCGGGTGACCGCGCCGAGCGACGGTCGCTGCCGCAGCTCGGCGGGCCGCAGGCGCGGGTGGATCAGCACGCGCAGCTCCTCGGCGTCGCCGGTCCAGCCCGCGGCCAGGACGGCGCCGTCGGGATCGACCAGCGTGGTGAACGGCCCGACCGGCGTCGAGGTCGTCGCGTACTCGGCGGTTGTCATTGCCGCACACTCACTTTCGCGGAACCGTTGGTGGCGCGGGCGGGCACGGCGCGTTCGGCCAGCGCGCGCTTCCACAGATGCATGGACAGGTAGGACCGCCACGGCGCCCACCGGGCGGTGTCGGTGAGGTCGATGCCGAACAGCGCCGCGCCCTGCCGCACCACCAGATCGGTGTGCAGCAGGATGTCGGGGTCGGCGAGCAGCCGCATGGTGACGTAGTCGGCGGTCCACGGCCCCACCCCGTCCAGCGCGAGTAGATCGCGGCGCACGTCGCCGGCGGTGCGCCCGGCGTGCAGGGACAGTTCGCCGGAGGCCAGTGCGCGCGCGGCCGACAGGATCGACGCCGTGCGCCGCGCCGGACCGGTGAGCACCTCGGCGCCGCGCTCGGCGATGGTCTCCGCGGTCGGGAACAGCCGCGGCACCGGCCCGTTGACATTGTCGCCGAGCGCCTCGACCAGCCGCGCGGTGTGCGTGGCCGCGGCCGACACCGAGATCTGCTGCCCGATCATGGTGCGCAGCAACAGTTCCGGGCCGTCCAGGCAGCCCGGCACCCGGATGCCCGGGGTGATCGCCGGGCCGCGGAATCCGGCCGCGAGCGATTCGTCGATCCCGATCGGATCGGCGTCGAGGTCGAGCAGATGCCGCAGTCGCGCCACCGTCGGCGCCAGGTCCCGCATGTCGTGCAGCGCCAGCCCCGCGCGCACATGCCCCGCTTGGACGCTCAGTCGCACCGTCGCGTGCCCGTGGGGAGTGCGCAGGCTGCGTGTGTAGGTACCGTCCTCCCACAGCTCCAGCCCCGGCACCGCGTGCGACGACAGGAACCACTCCAACCAGGACCGATCGAGCGGTTCGCGATACGGCAGTCGCAGGGTGAGCATGCCGTTGGTGGCCGGCAGGGTATCGCCGCGCAGCCGCCGCGCCTCTTCCCGCAGTGTCGTGGGGCTGACCGCGAACACCTCGCGGACCGTGTCGTTGAACTGCCGGATGCTGGCGAAACCGGCGGCAAAAGCGATGTCGGACATCGGCATTCGGGTCGTCTGAATCAGCAGCCGGGCGGTGTGCGCGCGATGGGCGCGCGCCAGCGCCAGCGGCCCGGCGCCGAGTTCGGCGGTGAGCACCCGGGTCAGTTGCCGCTGCGAGTAGCCCAGCGCACCGGCGAGCGCCGGCACCCCGCCGCGTTCGATGGTGCCGTCGGCGATCAGCCGCATCGCGCGGGCGGCCAGGTCGGCGCGGGTGTTCCACAGCGGCGACCCGGGCGCGGCGTCGGGCAGGCAGCGACGGCAGGCCCGGAACCCGGATTGCTGCGCGGCCGCGGCCGTCGGTAGGAAGGTGACGTTGGTGCGCTTCGGAGTGATAGCAGGACACGATGGGCGGCAATAGATTCCGGTCGTCCGCACCGCGGTGACGAAGTGACCGTCGAATCGCACATCGCGGGTCGCTACGGCACGATAACAGCGCTCGAAGTCCAGACCGTTCGCACTCACGCCGTCCACCATGTCAGTCCGAGCCGATCCGCGCTAGCGGAAATCTGCCACCTTCCCCTACGGCTCGAATGTTGCATAGCGATGCACTATGGCTATTACCGTGGTTGCCGGAGATGAGCTGATTGCCCGGTACTCGTTTCCGCAGCTCAGCAACACCTGGTGCCCGGATTGCGGGCCGCCGCGTCGTGCCGGTCCCGCCAGTACTCCCGCTCGCTCGGAATCGGCCGATCGGGGTGGTTGCGCCGCAGATGCTCGACGTACCGCGCGTAGTCCTGGCCACCGAGAATCGAGTTCATGTACCAGACGACGGCGCGCGCGCCACGTAGGACGGCCCACCCGGGACCGCTCCGCGTGGCGCGCGGTGTGTCGATACCCGGCTCGGTCACTCCGGCGCCACGGCGGAGGCGGCTCCGGGTTCGTCGGTCCTGCCCGTCTTCGCCTGTTCTTCCCATTTCCGCTGCACCTCCTTCTCGGCCTTCGAGGCGAGAAATCCGCTGGGCCCGAAGATCTTCGACGGCGACTCCGGCGATTCGGTGGTCGGCCCGCCGCCCTTGCGCAGCGCCTGCACGCAGACGATCAGACCCACCGCCGCCACGATCAGCACCAGCACCGCGAAGACGATCGACAGCGTGCCCTGGATGAAGGTGTTGCGCACCACCTTGTCCATGTCCGCCATGGTCTTCGCGGGCGCCACGATCTTGCCGGCCTGTTGCGCGTCGCTGTAGATGCTGTGCTGCTTCCAGTATCCGATGTTCTTGTCGGCGGAGAAAATCTTCTGCCAGGAGGCCGTCATGGTGACGATGAGATCCCAGATCAGCGGCAGCGCGGGAATCCAGGCCCACTTGACCAGGCCCTTCTTCACCACGATGACGAGCACGACGGTCAGCGCCACCGCGGCCAGCAGCTGGTTGGCGATACCGAACAGCGGATACAGCGTGTAGATGCCGCCCAGCGGATCGGTGACGCCCATCAGCAGCACCGAACCCCACGCCGCAACCACGACGAACGAGCACAGGAAAACACCCGGCCACCAGGACGGATTCTTGAACTTGGCGGCCGGGCCGCCGAAGTTGCCGAGGGTGTCCGACAGCATGAACCGCGCGACACGGGTACCGGCGTCGATCGTGGTGAGAATGAACAGCGCCTCGAACATGATCGCGAAGTGGTACCAGAACGATTTGAGCCCGGTGCCGCCGATGAACTTGTGCATCACCTCGGCCATGCCGACGGCCAGCGTCGGCGCGCCGCCGGTGCGCGAGACGATGCTCTCCTCGCCGACATCCTTTGCGGCCTGGTTCAATTCGGCCGCGGTCATCGGATCGCCGCCGAGGCCCAGGCTGTTGGTGTAGGTCGCCGCCTTCTCCGCGGTGCCCCCGGTCGCGCCCGCGCCCGCGTTCATGGCGAAGTACAGATGCTGGTCGAGGATGCTGGCGGCGATGAGCGCCATCACCGCGACGAACGACTCCATCAGCATGCCGCCGTAGCCGATCATCCGCGCCTGCGACTGCTTCTCCAGCAACTTCGGCGTGGTGCCCGAGGCCACCAGCGCGTGGAATCCGGACAGCGCGCCGCAGGCGATGGTGATGAACAGGAACGGGAACAGGCTGCCGGCGAACGACGGACCGCTGCTGTTACTCGCGAACTGTGAGATGGCCGGAGCCTTCAGCACCGGCATGGTGACCACCACGCCGACCGCGAGCAGCACGATGGTGCCGACCTTCATGAACGTCGACAGATAGTCGCGCGGGGCCAGCAGCAGCCAGACCGGCAGCACCGAGGCGATGAAGCCGTAGACGATCAGCAGCCAGGCGATGGTGGTGCCGGACAGCGTGAACAGGTCGCGGCCCCAACCGGATTCGGAGACCCAGCGGCCCGAGATGATGGCCAGCAGCAACAGCGCGAAGCCGACGATCGAGATTTCGCCGACCTTCCCCGGCCGCACATAGCGCAGGTACAGGCCCATCAGCAGAGCGATCGGGATGGTCATCGAGATGGAGAACACGCCCCACGGGCTCCCGCCGTGCAGCTGCCCGTCCGCGCCCTTGGTGGCGGCCAGCGCGTTCACCACGACGATGCCGAGCACGGCCAGCAGGATCACCATGATGACCAGCACCGCGATCAGCGCCGCCGCGCCGCCGACCACGCCGAGTTCGTCGCGGGCCATCTGGCCGAGACTGCGCCCGCGGCGTTTGGTCGACGCCCACAGCACCAGGTAGTCCTGCACCGCCCCGGCCAGCACCACGCCGACCACGATCCACAGCACGCCCGGCAGGTAGCCCATCTGCGCGGCGAGCACGGGGCCGACCAGCGGGCCCGCGCCAGCGATGGCGGCGAAGTGGTGACCGAACAGGACCCGCCGGTCCATCGGCATGTAGTCCTTGCCGTTCTCCATCTCCTCGGCGGGAGTGGCGACGCGGTCGTCGGGCTTGGTGATCTTCCATTCGATCAGCCGCGCGTAGAACTGGTAGGCGATGATGTAGGTGCAGACCGCGGCGACCACGATCCACACCGCGTTCACGTTCTCCCCGCGGGCGATGCCGAGCACGGCCCACGCCGCCGCGCCGAGGACGGCGATGGCGAGGAAGATCCCCTTCTTGGCGGGCGTGATCGGGGAACGGTCCACGACTCCCACGGGAGGTAGGTCGGGGTCTGTTCGGAGGGCTTCGATGGTCGCCATGCGAGCTACTCTCCCGTGCGTCAATGCTGGTCATGCGGAAACGGACACAACGTAGCCGAACCCGGGCGCGTTCGAGTTCGACTTAAGAAAGTCCGAACATATCGATCGGTACGTTCCTGTATCCGACTGTATGTTGTCACGCCGATCTCACATACTGCACGGTCGCTTCCGCTACTCGAGATGCGCGGCTACGCGGGTTACGCGCGTGTCATCCCGACCGCGCGGCGGTGACCTTCTTCGTCCAGGCGCACCTCATCGCGCAGTCCGGACTCGGCGGGCGATGAGGGCTCATTTTCGATTCGCGGGCGGGGCGCCCGCCGCCTCGGCCTGCAGCGTCGCCCGGTGCGCGAGGGCGAGATGTTCGCGGGTCTTCACGGTGTCGGGATGGTCCGGGCCGAGGACCCGCTCGCGATCGGCGAGGGTGCGGGTGAACTCGTCGACCGCGTCGGCGTAGCGGTCCGCCTCGAAGTACGAGCAGGCCAGGTTGCTACGGGCGAGGATGGTGAGCGGATGCCCGTCGCCCAGCAGCCGCTGCCGGTCGGTGAGCACGCGGAGATAGAGCTCGATGGATTCGTCGCGCCGACCCAGCCGCTCGTAGGCGAGCGCCAGATTGCCGCGGGCGCGCAGCGTCGCCGGATGGTCCGTGCCCAGCGCCCGCTCCGCGGTGTCGACCGCCTGCTCGGAGAGTTCGGCGGCCTCGGCGACCCGCCCGGCCTCCAGATGATCGTCGGCTACCGCCGCCAGCGAGTCGATCGTCTCCGGATGGTCGGCGCCGAGCGTGCGCTCGCGGACGGCGAGGCTGTGCTGGTTCAGCTCGGCGGCCTCCTCGACGCGGCCCGCCTCGCGCATCGCGAGGGCCAGGCTGTCGTAGGTGGCGAGGGTGTCCGGGTCCTCCGCGCCGAGCACGCGTTCGGAGTCGGCGAGGGTGCGCTTGTAGAGGGCGATCGCCTCCGGCAGCCGGTCCGCCTGGCGGTAGGCCATGGCCAGATTGTGCCGGGCCGCAAGGGTATTGCGATGTTCGTACCCGAAGACCCGCTCACTGTCGGTGAGTGTGCGCTCGTACAGGTCGATCGCCTCGCGCAGGCGGCCGACGCGGCGGTATCCGCGGGCCAGCTTGGTGCGGAAGTTGAGCGTGTCGACGTCGTCGGAGCCCAGCACGCTCTCGCCGTCGGCGAGCACCCGCTCATAGAGGTCGTTGGACTCGGTCACCCGGCCCGCGTCGTAGTAGGCGCGGGCGAGATCGCCCGCGGCGACCAGAGTGTCGCGGTGCGACGGCCCGTGTGCCCGTTCCCGGTCGGCGACGATGCGCTCGTGCAGAGCGATGAGTCCGGCGTGCCGCCCGATGACCGTCTCCGCGGCCGACGCGTCGCCTGCGGCCTGATGCTCGATGGTAGAAGCGGGTTCGTCCGATGCCGCATCGGTGCTGGAGGTGTTGTCGGATGCCGTACCTGTGTTGGAGGTCGCGTCGGATGCCGTACCCGTGTTGGAGGTCGCGTCGGATGCCGTACCCGTGCTGGCGGTCGCGTCGAATGCCGTACCCGCGCTGGACGTCGCATCGGATGCCGCACTCGTGCTGGGGGTTTCGTTGTCGGCGGGGGTTGCCGGGGCGGTGCTGATGGCGTGCGGGATGGGCTCGGTCGGTGCCTCCTCGGTGACCGGCTTCGGCTCCGCGGCAGCGGGTTGCCCAGGCGCGTCGGCCGCCACTGCTGCCCCTGTCGCCGGGGACAGCGTGAGTTTCACTGTGTGCGTGGTGGTTCCGCCCGGCAGCAGGGTGTTTGCTCCGACCACCCAGAAGCGCGGTTCGCGGTTGTCGGCGTCGGTATCGATCAACAGTTGACACGTCAGGTCGATGGTAGTGGGCTCGAAATCGATGGCCTCGAACGGACGTATCGCTGCCAGCTGGGTCGACAGTGCGGCAACGACGTCGGTGAGCGGCAGTGCTCCGACGAGCCCTTTTCCGCTGTCCGGCATGGTGATTCCCCTCGGGAGCGCGTATGAACCACCGCCGCGAGGCGGCTCCTCCGATCGTACGGTTCCCCGCCGGCACTTCCACACGGTAGTGGTGAGCGTGGCACCGGAGGGGCAGTATACGGGCAGCGCGCCGTGAAACATCTTGCCCCGCAGGGCCATGCGCAGTTGCCCGGCCCCGGGAAAGCCGTCGGTATCGAGAAGCCGGGCAATCACCTGCGGTCGGGATCAGACCTCCAGGCTCTCCTCGATGTTCTTGAGCCGATGCCGGGCCATCGCGAGATTCGCTCGCCCCCGGTCCAGCGCGAGATAGAGGAACAGGCCCTTGGATTTACGGCCGGTCATCGGCCGGATGATGTGGTACTGGCCGGACAGCGAGATGAGGATGTCCTCGATCTCCTCGTTGAGTTCGAGCTGCTCGATGGTGCGCATCTTGGCGCGGACCACCTCGGTGTTGCCGGCCGCGGCGACCTGCAGGTCCAGGCTCTTGGAGCTGCCCAGCATGCCGAGCGGCATACCGCTGTTGTAGTCGACGACCGCGGCGCCGACCGCACCGTCGATCACCATCATGTCCTTCAGCGCGAGATCCAGATTGGACACGTTCGTTCCTTTCACTCGGTGTTGAACGCCTCGTGGTTGCCGAGGTCGTTCGTTGTCGCCGCCAGATGGTCGGCGATCGCGCGGGCGACCGGCCGCGACTCCAGATGGAGACGGCCGACGTTCACCTCCGGGCCCGCGAGCACTGTCAACGCCGTCCAGCTCGCCGCGTAGATCACCACGTATCCGCTGGTGCCGTGCAGCACGACCTCGCGGAAACCGCCACCGTGCGCGGTGGTGACCATCCGATAGGACAGCGCCAGTTGTGAGGCCGACAGCGCGGCCATCCCGCTCGGCTCGATCTCCGCGGGCAACGCGTGTGCGATCAGCAGTCCGTCGCCCGAGGCCACCAGCGCGCCGGTCAGCCGGGGGACGCGGTCGCACAGCCCTTTCAATTCGGTTTGCACCAGCGCGTTCGGCTCGGGTCCGGACATCCCCGCCTTGGTCATCCCCACCTTGGTCAACCTTCCAATCACATTGCCGAGCAGTCTTTTCCGCACGGTCACGCAAGCTCCTCCAACGCCGCCCGTAGCCGGACGAGTACGTCTCGGTCGACCGGCTGCCAGCGGTCCCGGGCGGCGACCGTGGCGTTGGACGGCACGCGGCGCCGCAGCGGCGGTGCGTGCCGGGGCGGATCCTGGCGCAGCGGTTCGGGCGCCGGTTCGGCGACCATGACCGGTGGCTCGACCAGTCCGGCCGCGGTCAGCTCGCGCACCGCCGTCAGGCATCCGAAGGTGGTGCGGCCGAGGTCGCGGGCGATCGCGCAGACGTGCCGCCGGGTGTCCGCGGCGGCCAGCACCTCGATCTGCCCGGCGGTCAGCACGACCCGCCGTCGGCGGACGTGGCGGACCGGAACCACGGGGTAGCTGTCGACCCACCCGGCCGGCCACGGGCCGATATCCGGATCACCGCGGCGCTCCACCTCGTGCACCAGCGCCCCCGGCGTGATGCGACAGACCGGGGCGAGCCAATGTGGCGGCGCCGGACGGAATTTGGCGACGGTCGGCGCCGCCAGCAGGAAGTAGGCGGCGTCGAACACCGACAGCAGGGCCAGCACCTCCAACCGCGGAAGCTTCAGCAGCCGTGCGGGATCACCGGATTCGGCGGCGTGCCAGTCCGCTGCGGTGGCGCCCGACTCCGCCAGCAGCCGGTCCAGGCCGGTCGTGCGCCGGCAGGCGGCGTACGTCACGCAGCCCTCGGTGAGATGGAACGCGTCGTCGCCGACTCGCAGCACCCCGGTTCGCTTCTCCTTCTCCAATTGCCGTAGTACGACTGCGAGTTCAACACTCATGCCCGGTGAGTTCCGCGAGAATGCCGCGCAGCCGGAAGCGCGCCATGGCCAGGTTCCCGGTCTCGTCGTCGAACCGGACGTGTACGAACAGCCGTCCCTCGAAGTCACCCTCTACCAAATTCAGCAGGTGATACCCGCGCGGGCCGCAGACGACGAGTTCGGTGATGTCGTCGTCGTGGCCGTCGGCCAGTGCCGGGCATTCGAGTACGGCGCGCACCACGTCGGTGGTGGCCGCGGCGTTCTCGTGCTCGTCCAGTCGGCCGTGCCGGCCGGCCGCGGCGATCGCCAGGCCGCTCGCGCCGTCCACCAGCGTCACGCCTATGGCGCCAGGAATGCCGATGATTTTTTCCAGGCAGCCCTCAATACCGATCAACGTGCCACCGATTGTCAGATTGGATTCAGGAATCTCGACGCTACACAGCGTCGCTGTGGGTTGTACAGAAGAATCGTGGAAAATATTTAGCAAATCAGAAGTCGATAATGGTACCTATCGGTATTCATTGCTGTGTGGAGTTCTTGTGCAGTCGGTGGAGTGTCGGAGTGTGATGTCCGTGCGGAAGATTGTTTCAATTCTGACGGTGTAATAGATTCGTGGCGGTCGGTTGTTTTACGGCGTGTCGAATCGCCGTGTGGTCGCCCGGTCGGTTGGTCGATGTGTGCGGTCGTGGCGGGCGCTGTCGGGTTCTCCGCGTAACGGACCGGTTGGCTCGGCTTTGTCTGCAACGTGGCAGGTTAAGCGCACTTGACTCGCAAAGTCGCAGGTACGGGCGCACGCCGGATAGCGTTGGGACCGCTCATCAGGGCCGGATGCGGGTGCTCGGCGCGCGATTCGAGCGAAGGCTGCGGGAATTTTGCGCATGAGGTTGCTCTAAATGTTTCGGACTGTCAGGATGTGGGTGTGCGCCGACCGGGTTGGACGGGTCGTCGTAGCTCAGTGGGAATTCGAAAGACAATCGACTATTCCAGGAACACTATTGCCATCCCTATGTGAAATCCGGCGACTATTACCCTGCTCCGGTTGCCTCCCGGCAAATCGCTGAAACTCAACCGGAGAAGATCTCAGCAGTCACGACCACGCCGGATGAACGGTCCGGCGGGTCGTGATTCTGCTGCCATGGGATTTCCGACTGCTTCTCCCTCCGTGGAGTTCGAATCATGACGACCGGTTCTTTCGCCGCGCCGGCCCGGCTGCCTGCCCACGGCCGGCGGGCGGCCCAGGAGGTGGCTCGCGAATTGACGACGGCGTTCGCGGCCGCACGCACCGGGGACCTGCACGTCTCCGGCGATCCGGGCGGCCGGCTGCGAGTCGTTCGCGGGTGTGTCGTCGCGGTCGGCACCGCGGGCGCTCCCGGAATCTCCGAGTTGCTGGCGCGCCCCGGCCGGAAGGCGCCGGGGGAGGCCGAGCGTCGGGCGCTCGAGGTGGTCGCGGCGCTGGACGGCGCGTTCGCGATCGCCTCGGGCTGGATCGACGGCTGCTACTGGACCTCCGAGATCGACCTGTCTCCGTCGCCGGCCGGTGCTGTCACGACGCGGCAGCTCGCCGGTATCGAGGCGGACAAGTTGGCTGTGGAGACCGAGCGCAGGCTGCGGGCCCTGGCCGGCAGCCGGGTGTCGCCGCATCGAAACCGCTTGGCGCGCACCGAACGTGGCGACACACTGCTCCGTGACTGCCCCGCCGGGCAGCGGCGGGAGGTGCTGCTCCGAGTGGACGGGCGGCACCGTTGTCGTGACATCGCGTTCGCGCTGGGTCGCGGCCTCTACCCGGTCACCGTCGAGGTCTCCCGGTTGCTGGCGGAGCGGGCGCTGACGGTGCCGCGCGACGCGGGCGGTCCTGCCGCCGTGCGGCCGGTACCGAGCGACCTGCCCCGAATCACGCTGCCGCGCCGGCGGCGCGGCGCGAGCGGCATCAATGAGCTGTATCCGCCTGGCGCCCAGAGACTTCCGGCCCTGGCCGGAAGCGAACGTCAACCAGAAGACCGCCGCAACGGCGGACGGCAGAGAGGATGCGATGAACGCACCGAGTAACAACAGTCCCGGCAGCATGACCGACCGAATCGGCGCGCTGGTCAAGACGCTGGGAGCCGAGGTGCCGGAGTGCATAGCGTCCGGCGCGATCGATATGTCCACCGGCATGCTCCTGGCGGTGCAGACCGTGGACAACCATCCCGCCGAGGTGCTCGATTTGCTGGCGGCGGCGACGCTGGAGCTGTTCCAGGGGCGCAATGTCGTGATGATCGAGGAGATCTGGAAGGAGCGCCGGGGAGTTCGCAGCGATGCGCACTACTTCCAGGAGATCCTGGTCAACAGTGACAATCTCGCGCACCTGTTCGTCCGCGTCGAGGGCCGTGACGACGTCGTGGTGGTGGTCGTCTGCCGCAAGTCCGCCAACGTGGGAATGCTGATGGCCCAGGCCAGAAGGGTCGTGCGGGACGTCGGGCGATTGTGAGGAGCGGAGTGCGGGTGGTCTCGCGGCCGCCCGCATCCGCGTACTCAGCCGACGCCGGTCCCGATCGGCGCGACGATCACCGACTTGGTGACCTGGCTGGTGGCGATCACCGTCGAGGGCGAATCTTCCAGTGCCGCAGTGGCGGTCACGAAGGCGACGGCGCGGCCGCGCTTCACCAGTTCGCCGTAGACGAGCACCCACACGTCGCGGGGCGCCGCCCGGACGAACTGGGTGGAGATGGCATGGGTCACGGCATGCTCACCGGGCCCGAGCGTCGGTGCCACCGCCAGATATCCGGCGAGTTCGATGATGGCGTTGAGCGCACCGGCGTGCAGGGTGCCCGCGGGAGTCACCGCCAGGCCGCGCACCGGAAACCGCACGCCCGCAGTCGGATCCTCGGCATCGATCAGCTCGGCGCCGAGCGCGTGTTGCAGGCCGACCAGCAGCGCGGCGTCCGCCCGCGCCCGCAGCTCACCGTCATCGACGACGTCGGAAGACACGGCCGCAGCCTAACGCGAACCTCGGGTCCGTGAGTGTGAACATTTCGGGAAGAAGGTGCGAGCGTTGGGAGAACGGGCTCGCCTGCTCGGCACGTTGCCTCGCGCGGAGGTACTTGCGGGTTGCCGAGTAGACGGCGGCGGGTGATCAGGTCACGCCCGCTCCACCGCCGGCGCAGGGATCCCTTTGGCCGCAAAGTTGTCGGACGCCGCGGATATTGTCGGCGCAAGGCATCTCGACCGGTGCCGTCCGCGGCAGGCGAATTCGCCGGTTCGCGGCGGGAATGCGCGGGCGTGGCGCCGGGTTGGTGAGTTCATATCCGGGCGGCTCGGGCCGTGCGGCTGACGAAGGGATCGCACCCGTGCGTGCTGTGAGTGTTGTCGCCGCGATCATCGCGGTCGTACTGGGACTGTCCGGAGGGGCGACGGCCGCACCGGCAGCGGGCTGGGAAGCGGTGTGGGCGACCGCGCCGATGCGCGCGTCGGAGAGCTTCGCGCCCAACTGGTCCGAACAGGGCTTCGCGAATCAGACTGTGCGGCAGGAGATCCGGGTAAGCAGCGGCGGCCCGGCACTGCGGATCCGGCTGTCCAACGCGTACGGCACGCAGCCGCTGGAAGTGACCGGAGCGACCCTCGCCCGGACGGCCGGTGCCGCCTCGGTGCGGCCGGAAACCTTGCAGCACTTGACCGTCGGGCTGAATCGCACATTCACAGTCGCCCCCGGCACGGAAATCGCCACCGACCCTCTGGTATTCGCGGTCTCGCCGCTGGAATCACTGACCGTCACTCTGTATTTCGCCCGGCCGACCGGCCCGGCCACCTACCACGCGCAGGCGTTGAACACCACGTACCGCGCGAACGGCGACCACCGCGCCGACGGCCCGGCCGATGCGTTCGCCGAGACCTCGCAGTCCTACTACTACCTCTCCGGGGTGGAGACCGCCGCGCTCCCGCGCACGTCGGGCGTGGTCCTGTTCGGTGACTCGATCACCGACGGCTACGGCGCGACGCCGGACGCGCGCAACACTTACCCCGACGAGCTCGCCGAGCAACTCACCGCACACGGCACCCCGCGCCCGCTGCTGAACCTGGGCATCGGCGGCAACCGCGTCACGGTCGACTCGCCGCGCCTGGGCGACAGCGCGCTGACCCGGTTCCACCGCGACGTGCTCGCCCAACCGGGCGTCGGCACGGTCGTCATCCTGGAGGGCATCAACGACATCGGTCTCAGCGGCGGCGGTGACCCGGTCGGCGCACCCTTCCCGGTCGTGTCCGCCGAGCAACTCATCGACGGCCACCGGGAGCTGATCCGGCAGGCCAGAGTCGCAGGCATCCGGGTGATCGGCACTACCCTGCTGCCGTTCGCGAGCTCGGACTACTACACCGCCGACCGCGAAGCCGTCCGCCAGGCCGTCAACGCCTGGATTCGCACCTCAGGGGAGTACGACGCGGTCGTGGACCTCGACGCCGCCCTCGCCGACCCGGCCGACCCCGCCCGCCTGGATCCCCGCTTCGACGTCGGTGACCATCTGCATCCCAACGACGCCGGATACGCGGCAATGGCCGACGCCATCGGCCCGCGCCTGCCCGCGTAGACTCTGCTTCTCGTGAGTCTCACCCTCGGTATCGTCGGCCTGCCCAACGTCGGAAAATCGACGCTGTTCAACGCGCTGACCAAGAACGACGTGCTGGCGGCGAACTACCCGTTCGCCACCATCGAGCCGAACGTCGGGGTGGTGCCGCTGCCCGATCCGAGACTGGACAAGCTGGCCGAGATCTTCGGCTCCGCGCGCATCCTCCCCGCCACGGTGTCGTTCGTCGATATCGCCGGGATCGTGAAGGGCGCCTCCGAGGGCGCGGGCCTGGGCAACAAGTTTTTGGCCAACATCCGCGAGGCCGACGCCATCTGCCAGGTGGTCCGCGTCTTCGCCGACGACGACGTGGTGCACGTCGACGGCCGCGTCGACCCGCTCGCCGACATCGAGGTCATCGAGACCGAGCTGATCCTCGCCGACCTGCAGACCCTGGAGAAGTCCGTCCCGCGCCTGGAGAAGGAAGCCAAGGTCAAGAAGGACCGCAAGCCGGCCTACGAGGCGGCGAAGGCAGCCCAGGACGTCCTCGACGAGGGCAACACCCTGTTCTCCGTCCGCGACAAACTCGACACCGACCTCCTGCGCGAACTCTCCCTCCTCACCATCAAGCCGTTCCTCTACGTCTTCAACGCCGACGAATCCGTCCTCACCGACGAAGCTCGCGTCACCGAACTAAAAACGGCCGTAGCCCCCGCCGACGCCGTCTTCCTCGACGCCAAGGTAGAAGCCGAACTCCTCGAACTGGACGACGAGTCCGCCGCCGAACTCCTCGAATCCATCGGCCAATCCGAACCCGGCCTACACGCCCTCGCCCGAGCCGGCTTCCACACCCTCGGCCTCCAGACCTACCTCACCGCCGGCCCCAAGGAAGCCCGAGCCTGGACCATCCACCAAGGCGACACCGCACCCAAGGCCGCAGGAGTCATCCACACCGACTTCGAGCGGGGGTTCATCAAGGCCGAGGTCGTGGGGTACGACGATCTGGTAGCGGCGGGGTCGATGGCCGCGGCGAAGGCAGCGGGGAAGGTGCGGATGGAGGGGAAGGATTATGTGATGTCGGATGGGGATGTGGTGGAGTTCCGTACCGGATTAGCGTCTGGGAAGAAGTAGCAGGCTGCTACCTGGGAAGCTGAGATGCGGGTAGAGGGTGCGATGACGCGCGCGTACTCCGCGCCTGTTTGCCTTGTGAGCCGAATCTTTGGGCAAAGATGTCGGAGATTCCTCCGGCTACGAACTACACTTCCAAGGTGATGAACAGCGACGATTCAATCCTGGTCAAACAGATCAGCGATCGGGCGAAGGAGATTCGGACTGATGGCTATGCGATGTCCATCGGCGAGGTACTCTCCTTGTACCGCGACGGAGACATAGAGATACATCCCGAGTTTCAGCGAATTTTCCGCTGGGATGATGATCAGAAGTCCAAGTTAATTGAGTCGATCCTTCTAGGAATTCCCATCCCGTCGATATTTGTCTCTCAAAGAGAAGATGGTGTCTGGGACGTAATCGATGGAGTTCAGCGAATATCCACAATTCTGCAATTTGTAGGTGAGTATGTAGATGAAGGAGGAAACAGGCAACCCGGCCTAATTTTAAGGCAGGGGGAGTATTTGACAAGCCTCGAGGGATACAAGTACTTCAAAGATGATGACGAGGACGATTCGCCAGTATTCAACGAAGCCCTCAGGAGGGATTTTAAGCGGGCAAAGCTTGAACTTCGAATCATAACCAAAGAATCCGACGAGAATGCAAAGTATGATCTTTTTCAACGGCTAAACTCCGGATCGATTCTTTCTCCTCAAGAAGCAAGAAACTGCTTGATGGTTATGATCAATAAGCCGTTCTATGAGCAAGTCAATGAGCTATCGCAAAATGTCGATTTTATGGCGTGCGTCCCTTTGACTGACCGGCAAGAAGACCGAGCTTATCGGTCGGAGTTGGTTCTCCGGTTCTTCTGCCAGGTGGACTTTTCTGCTGGGTCATCCGAACTTAAGAAGGAGTATGGCGACTATCTAACGGATTGGATGAGACGCCGGGCGGCGGGATCTGATCTGTTAGATGCGGCACTCTTCGATAAGACTTTTGGATTGCTGAATGGAGCTCTTGGCGAAGATTCATTCCGTCGCTTGGGCAATAATGGTCACACGGGCCCTTTCTCGATTTCTGGGTATGAATTTGTTACATCTGGCGTTTCGCACAATATAGCAAGCTGGGAGAACAAACCTCAGAGCGAGCTAGCTGAACGCATCAAAAGCATCTGGTCAGCTCCGATATTTAAGTCCAATTCCGGAACTGGCGTTAGTCCCCGTCGCCGAGTGCCTAGGCTCGTTAACGCGAGTCGTGAATACTTTGGCCAGTAACATGGCGGCGACAACAGACGAGGATTTTGAAACCTTTGTGGATGAAGAGCTTGCATGGCGGAGGATTGAGCTTACGGCATTGGCGGACCAGCTCAATTCGGCTGCGAAGAAGAGCCCTTCTAGCCCTGTGGCACGTGCGCTTGCGCGAGGTGTGGTTACGCTTTTGTATGCTCATTGGGAAGGATACTGTAAGGCAGTATTCGAGACATACGTTAAGTTGATAATAAAACGGAAGCCACTTGTTTCGCAGGCGGCAAATAGCTTAGTACTCGCCCATGTTGCGCATCTCCTTCGCAGATTAGACTCTGGAGATCAAGCCGCAGGTCTAGAGATAGTAAGACTCGCCAGAGGCGCTTCATCGGAGCGGTTGAGAGTCGCGCATGATAAAATAGTGGATACGAAATCAAACCTCCGATTTGCTGTGTTTGAATCAATCATGTCGTCACTTAATTTGCCGATATCTGATTTCTCAACGAAGCGACATCTAATCGATGTCCAGCTGTGTGATCATAGGAATGATATTGCTCATGGAAGAGCGAATTTCCCTGAGGCCAGTCATGTGCTGGAACTGCATAAAACGGTAATAGAAATGATGGAGTCGGTTCGCGATTTGTCGATCGGTCAACTCCGGTCTAAATCCTATTGCATTCCTAAGTCCATGCCCGACGGTCGGCCGACCGGTAACTCAAAATTAGTCGATCCGTGAATCTTCGAATATAGAGATCGTAACACGGCACGTCCTTAGCTTCGACGCAAGGGTACGGTTAGGCACATGATTTCAGCTGTTGTGTTCGATGTTGGTGAGACACTGGTTGATGAGACTCGGGAGTATGGGACGTGGGCTGACTGGCTCGGTGTCCCGCGCCACACGTTTGCTTCCGTGTTCGGTGCGGTCATCGCGAACGGGCTCGACTACCGCGAGACATTCCAGGTGTTCCAACCGGGCTTCGACCTTGCTCGTGAGCGGCAAGCTCGAGCGGGCGCGGGCAAGCCGGAGTCATACGGGGAGGAAGATCTCTACGCTGATGTTCGGCCTGCCTTGTCCAAGTTGCAGGAGCTGGGCGTATGGGTGGGCATCGTCGGCAACCAGACGGTTCGGTCTGGTCAGATCCTTCGAAGCTTGGAGCTCCCAACGGACTTTATCGCGACATCGGACGACTGGGGTGTAGAGAAGCCATCGGCGGAGTTTTTCGCGAAGGTGGTCGAGGTAGCGCCGTGTAGTGCCGAGCAGATCGTGTACGTCGGTGATCGCATCGACAACGATGTTGCGCCCGCGAAGAAGGCTGGCATGAGGACCGCCTATATCCAGCGTGGCCCGTGGGGCTGGATCCTTCGGGACAAGCAAGAGGTTGCGGACCTATCCGATTGGAAGATCCGCGACCTTACGGAGTTGCCGGAAATCGTTGCGGCGGAGAACGGTTCGGCTAGCCAACAAGTGAGTTGACGGTCGTGTGCCAGTCGTAGAGCCGATCATCGAGGCTCCGAATAGCTGGCAGTGAGTCCCACTGGCGGAGCGTCTGGCGAACCGCCTTGATGCGGTCCATCGCTGTCGCGTACCAGTTCCGAGCGAGGATATCGAGAGCTTCCTCTAGGTAGGTGCAGGCTTGCTCCGGGCTCTGCTCCAGGACTGCGGCGGCAGCCAGGTCTGCTAGGTATACGGCCCGCTGCTTGATCGACTCGTCAGGAAGATCCGATAGCACTTGTTCGAGGGTCTGACGGGCCTCGCGACCCTGGCCCGCAGTGATAAGGGTGTTGCCCTTGAAGCCTGCGAGCCGAGTGGGAGAGAACCAATCCAGCCATGGCGGTGACGGGTTCTGATCGCTGTCGTACTTCCGATAGCACTCCTCAGCGTGATGGATCAGGCGGAGAGCGTGCCGGGTGTCGCCGAAACGTGTCTCGGTTTCGGCTTCGACTGCGTCCAACCACGCCACCATCTCGGTGCTGGCGTTGCCACGGCGTGCGAACGTCCGCGCCGCGCGAATTCGATCACGTGCCTCCTCGGCGCGTGATGGATCGCCGGAAAAGGCTGGGGCGAAGGCCATGTGCGCTAGCGTCGCCGCTCCGAGCAAAGCGTCGTCGGCCTCGTGCGCTGCTTGCAGCGCAAGGGTCAGACTTGGCTGTGCGAGATCGGGCTGCTGAAGATCGAAGAACTCGATACGGCCGGCGAGCAAGCCTGATTCTGAAACAGCCCGTGCAAGCATGGTTTTCGCAGAACCGGACAACTGCTGAAGCAGTTCGATACCCAGTGCTGCATGTTCTGCGACGGCACGATGGAGCGGTGCCGCGGGCACAGACCAGTAGAGATGGCGATGCGAAACAGTGACCGCCATGAAATCGGTGGCGACCGAGGTTGGAAGCATCGAAGCCGAGGCGCCGAAATGCCTTGGCGCCCAGCTCTCAACATGCGGAGTGCCGCCTGATTGGATAGCGGAGCCTCCTGTGTCCGTCCATGGCGGACTGAAGCCGAGTTCGGTGATCGGTCTCTTGAACAGGGCTTCCAAGGCAGTGGCGTGCTCAGGGTGTGGCCAGGGCGACTCATCGGACTCCCAACGCCTGACTGTCCGGGCGCTGACCGCAATGCGGAGCCCGATAGTGCGAGCCGTTTCGTTGAGTGCGTCAGCGAGGGCGGTTTGTGATCGGTATCCGAGGGCTTGTCGGGCCGCACGAAGCGCGGAGTTCCCTGGGGTCGTCATGAGATCAGGATAGTCCTTTATAGGTCCATTATGTATAGATCCTGACTGCAAATGGCCGGTCTACGTCCTCTTATATGGCCTTTAATGATCAGTTGTCTGGCGACAAGATGCCATGCATCAAGTGTTGAGTGCTTCGACTCGAAGGCTTCTTTTGAGCTGACCAACGCTCGCGGCCTGCTGCTTCGAAGCTGACATGGACGGCGAGGAGTAAGGCATGAGGCGGATACCGACGGCACTCGGGTGGATAGACCCCGACGTGTCGAATTCGGCGGAATGGGATGCGGCGCAGGTGCGTCGGTTGGCTCGGCGGCTCGGGTACGTGCTGATTTGGCCTGATGATTCGCCGGTTCGGCTGGTGGATCGCGCACGTGCTGCGGATGTCGACGTGGTGCTTGTACCTGCTCCGAATCATCTGGACGCCCTCCAGCTTGACGCGCTGATGCAGGTGGCGGATGTCGAAATAGTCTGTCCTCGAATGTCTTTCGATCGCTGGGCGGCATTGGGAGCGGGCGCATGAAGGCGGCGGAGGTGGCCGTCCTGTCGGTCCTCGCCCCTGGCGGCATGCTGACCGTCGCGCAGATAGGTCGAGAGACGGCGCTGACCGGGTGGAGTACTCGTAACGAGCTGGCTTCTCTGGATGTGCGAGGGCTGGTAGTGCCCAGCCGATCGAGGGGCCGTTGGCAGATCAGTCTGCGTGGACGTGCAGCGCTGGCGGTAAAGACAGGGCTCGGCCGATGAACGGATGGGTCGCCCTTGGCTTGTTCGTAGCTGTTGCCGTGCCGAGCGCTGTCTTCGTGGCAGCACTGCTGTGGCCGGAGCGCCCACCGCCAGGCCGTTCGGTGGACGAAATCCGACACCGAGTCGAAGACGAGGACCAACCGCTCTGACTCCGCTTTCCAGGCCGAGATCGTCGCCTACGACGACCGGGTCGCCGGCTCCATGGCCTCCGCCAAGGCTTCGGGCAAGGTCCACATGGAGGCAGGTACCACACCATTGCACGCCGGCGACGTAGTGGAGTTCCGGTTCAACGTGTAGGGGATCAGGCGCGAAGAGGTTTTGGTTAGAGGCGTAGGGCGGTGCGGACGAGGGCGGCGACGGCTTTGGATCTGCTGTGCGGTGGCCAGGCGATGACGGTTGTGACTGCCGGCGCGTCCGGTACCGGCACGATGGCGTGCTTGTCGCGCAAGTGGGTTCGGACCGACTCGGGCATGATCGCGCAGGTTCGGCCGAGGGCGATCAGCTGGGTTAGTTGGGTATGGTCGCGGACCTGCGGGCCGGGGCCGTCCGGGTAGGTCCCATCGCGGCGAGGCCATCGCGGCAAAGGCAGATCCGTCAGGGCGGAGACCTCGGCCAGAGACATATGGGTCCGAGTGGCAAGGGGGTGCCCGGCGGGCAGGACCAGGACCTGCTGTTCGGTGTGCAGGTCCTCGGTGTCGAATCCGGCAGTCGAGTCGAAGGGACGGTGCAGCAGGGCGACGTCGGCGCGGCCGTCACGCAGGAGTTTTTCCTGTTCGCCGGGCCCGCACAGCGTCACCTCGACGGTGACGGCGCCCGGTTCGGCGGCGTAGGCGTCCAGCAGCTTCGACAACAGTTCGCTGGATGCTCCGGCCTTCGTAGCCAACACCACCTGTGACCGATCGGCAGCGGCACGCCGGGTACGGCGCTCCGCGGCCTCGACCGCGTCGAGCACGATTCGGGCTTCCCGCAGTAGCACCGATCCCGCCTCGGTCAAAGTGATTGCGCGAGAGGTGCGTTGCAGCAGCACTACTCCGAGCCGTCGTTCGAGCTGCTGGATCGTCCGCGACAGTGGTGGTTGCGCCATCGTGAGCCGCTGCGCCGCCCGCCCGAAGTGCAATTCCTCGGCGACGGCGACGAAGTATCGCAACTCCCGAGTCTCCACCGTGGCATCGTATCCGCCGCTGACCGCGCCCGATACCCGTGCGGTATGGCCGCCTACCCGGTTGGTCTTGGACGCGCTACGCGAGGCCGAACCAGGATCGACGGTATGGGTACACAGACGATCGCGCTGGTGACCGGTGCGAACAAAGGAATCGGATACGAGATCGCGGCGGGCCTGGGCGCCCTCGGCTGGCGAATCGGTGTGGGCGCGCGGGATTCACAACGCCGCGACACCGCAGTGGAGAAGCTCCGCGCGGCCGGAACCGACGCGTTCGGTGTACCACTCGACGTGACCGACGACGCGAGTGTGGCCGCTGCTGCCGATCTCATCGCCAACCGAGCCGGAGGCCTCGACGTCCTCGTCAACAACGCCGCGATCACGGGCGGTATGCCACAGGCGCCCACTACGGTCGATCCCGCGACTGTGCGAGTCGCCGTGGAAACCAACGTGATCGGCGTCATCCGCGTCACCAACGCGATGCTGCCCATGCTGCGCGGCTCGGCATCACCGCGAATCGTGAACATGTCCAGCAGCGTCGGCTCCCTCACTTTGCAGACCACGCCCGGCACCGAGACCGGCCCGATTTCTGCCGCATACTCAGCGTCGAAGACCTTCCTCAATGCCGTCACCGTCCAATACGCAAAAGAACTGAGCGACACCAACATCCTGATCAACTGCGGCTGCCCCGGTTTCACCGCAACCGACCTCAACGGCTTTCGCGGCTACCGCACACCCGCGCAGGGCGCGGCAATCGCGATTCACCTCGCGAACCTCCCCGACGACGGACCGACCGGCGGATTCTTCGACGACGCCGGAACAGTGCCGTGGTGACAGGCTCAGGCTGGTCGTGTCACGATCTATCGCGTGGCAACCGACTCGGCGCGATTGGCGGACTACCTGGCGGCCCGCCCGTATCCCCGTGGCGAGGTACTCACGAAGCCATCGCCCATCCCGGCGGCGCGCGGTATCTATGGCTGGTGGTTCCGGAGATTGCCGGCTGAGATCGATGCTGGATGCTGCGCTACGAAGGACGGTCTTACGCTCCTCTACACCGGAATCGGACCGTCGAAGCCTCCCGCGAACGGCAAGGCGCCGAGTCGCCAGACAATCAGATCAAGGATCAGGACGCATTGCACGGGTAATGCGGCCGGCTCGACGCTGCGGTTGACGCTCGGGTGTCTGCTGTCGGATGAGCTCGGGATCGAACTCCGCTTGTTCGGCTCTGGCAAACGATTGCATTTCGGTTTGGGTGAACGTCTGTTGTCGCAGTGGATGCACGAAAATGCGCTGGTTTCATGGATAACCGATCCGATGCCGTGGGAGGTCGAAGACGAGCTGATCGCGACGCTCGATCTACCGCTGAATCTGAAAGGCAACGCGCGGAACGGATTTCATACGGTTCTTACGGCAGCCAGGTCGGCAGCGAGAACCCGCGCGACCGATCTGCCGGTGTTGGCCAATCCGGGCGTAGGCGGCCGCTGGCCGTAACGGTCGAAGTTGCCGGATCGATCCCCTGAACGCCAGGCTCAACTCGATACCAGGAAGTCGGTCATGGCAGATATTGCGTCGAGTGCTGCTGCATGGTCGGGGATTGCTCTCGAGCGCTCGCGTGCGAAGTAGGTCGCGAGTATTTCGCGGTTCGTGAGGCTCCATACCATCGCAAGCTCTGCGACGCGGGTACCACCGAGGACCTCGGATATCTCCTCCCCGAGCAGGTAGAGCGAGGCGAGGTTGACATCCATATCGGCACGGAATAGTAAGTCGGCACGCCCTGTGTCGAGTCGGTACAGCGTCGACCGGATTTCCTCGTCCTGCTGATACCAGCTACACGCGGTGGCGATATCAGCGGCGTCTTTGTACTCACCATTTGCCGAACGGTCGCACCATGCCTTCAGCTTGAGTGCGGCATAACCGGCCGGAGAGGGAAGCCGGACTCGATAACCACTCGGCAAGGACAGCTCGACCGCCCGATCGAACACTTCCTGGAAGCCGAACACATCAAGTGTCTCTGCCCTGCCCGGCAAGGTCGCTGTACCCGCAGGATCCTCGATTTTTCCGAACGGCACCACATCGACAGCGATTCCTGCGATGGAGTAACGGACATCGGTGGTTCCGGATCGGGGGAGCGCCGAGGTGATCCGCTCGTACTCTCTGTGGCCGCTCACCGCAATTGCGATATCTACATCGACCGTGGAGCGTAGTGGAGCCGTTCGACCGAACGCTGCGTGTAGTAGGTCGCGGCAGTGTGCTCCGATGAGCATGAGAGACATGGCGTTTGCCTCGGCATTCGAGATCAACTCGACGACGACCGTATCGATCAGGTCCAACGATTGTGAGTCTATGCGCTCGGGATCAAACAAGTCGTTCCCTTCTCAGCACGCCTGCTACCTCGGCCTGTCGCGGTTCTCTGGATGTGATGAGATCTGCATAGACCAGAGTTGGGGGTGCCGCTGACTCGACAAACGCTGGGGATTTATCGGGGATGGTCAAGCCTTGCGGTTCCTTCCAGAACTTCTGCCGGACTTCGATATTCGGTTGATCGGACTTGTGCCAACCGTTTTTCATCGCCTCTTTCGGGTCGAAGTTTTCGACGTAGAGAGTGAGTGTCTGCGGGTGCTTGATGTCGCCGACAGCCGATTCGCCGCTGACGAGGTAGCCCGGTGGTGGTGACCAGCGCCTTATGTCTCCTTCGAGCGAGGCTTCGCTGATTTTCGGAAGAAGCGAACCACGGAACGCGGCGGCCCACAGATCGAGGAGTTCGTCGCGGCGTTGCAGTGTCCTGCCTATCAGGTAGTCGGCTTCCTTCATGGCGTCGAGCGCCGACTGCGTGAGCCCTACGGAAGAACGGGCTACATCGGCAATCGTGCGAACCGGCATGCCCGCGAGCCCCGGCCAACAGAGCAACGCGAACAGCACCTGCATCCGCTTGGCGCTGAAGAGGTTCGCGCCCGTGGCCCGAGGACTCGAACGAGTGTCGTGGCCGCCACGGCCTCGGATGTCGATCAGCACCGGGCCGATCTCGAGATGTGCGTTACCTGCTTGATCGACGTAATCGATGTGAGCGTCACGCAGGGCGTCTGCGGTGCGACTGCTGATCCGAGGGCCGGCGACAAGGAGGCGATCGGATCGATCGAGACGTGATACCGCCGAAAGTGTCGGGTTAGGCAACCAGGTCATCTGATAGGTCGTGTCGGCACCGTGGCGGCTGAACTTGACCACCGCGGTGTCGTCGGACGTCCAGTGCTCGACGTGGAAGTCCACAGAGAACTCCGACAACGTCCGGGCCATCGAACGTTCGATGTCTGGGTGTCGTGTTCGGTCTTGCATGATGTTCAGTTTAATTGAACATCGACAAATACTGAACAAGGCCAGTGACCGACGTCACGCCCTAGGGTGATTCCGACCGGTGAGGGCTGACTTGTCTACAAGACACGGGCGTTGTCGCTGGGCAGGGTTGGGGTGTTGCGGGACGAAGGAAGGGGACTCCGATGGGTGACACCACTGCTGGGCCGGTGATGGGGCGGCGGCGGATCAGGTTGATGGGGGCTGCGGTGTTGGTCGCCCTGATGGTCGGTGGGGTGGGAAGTGTTGCGGGGGCTGGGCCGGAGGGGGCGCAGGAGCGGATGGTGGTGCTGCCTGGTGGGGATGTTCATGTCGTGACGGAGGGGGAAGCGCAGAACGATGCGGTCGTGC
Organism: Nocardia wallacei; assembly: GCF_029868745.1. GTDB lineage: Bacteria > Actinomycetota > Actinomycetes > Mycobacteriales > Mycobacteriaceae > Nocardia > Nocardia wallacei_B. Next base: position 55,348 of record NZ_JARWOP010000163.1, read on the forward strand.
TTGTGCACGGGCTGGGCGGGTCGACGGGCTGGTGGGATCCGGTGATGCCTGCGCTGCGGGGGAAGTATGTGGTGCGGATCGATTTGCTCGGGCATGGTGGGTCGGCGAAGCCTGAGGATGGTTACAGCATTGGCGCGCAAGGGGATCGGGTCGGGGAAGTGTTGGATCGGCTCGGTGTGCGGCGGGCGGTTGTTTTCGGGCATTCCACCGGCGGGTATGTAGCGACTTCGCTGGCCGAGCGGCGGCCGGGGCTTGTCGCCGCGCTCGGGCTGATCGATTCCGGTTCGCGGCTGGACGCGTTCACCGACAACGGTCCCGCGGGGGAGTTGCTGCTCAATCCGGCGATCGGGCAACCGTTGTGGCCGCTGCTGCCCGATGCCGTGCTTCGGTATTCCATGAGCAGTGCTCTTACCCGCGACGTACCGATTCCCGATCAGTTGGTCGCCGACTTCAAGGGAATGACGTATCGCAGCCTCACCGCGACCTCGAACGCGTCGGACGAGTATCTGCGGGACCGGCCCGCACCGGATCGGCTCGTGGATCTCGCGCTGCCGACCATGGTGATCTACGGCTTGCAGGACAAGCGTTGGCCCGCAGCGTCTTTCGAGGAGTATCGCCGCGTTCCGAATGTGCGGCTCGAATCCCTCGATTGCGGCCACACCCCGATGCTCGAGGATCCCGGCCCCACGGGCACCCTCATCCGCGACTTCGCCGAGCATCACTGAGCCAGCTCCACCAACCACCACTGACCACATCTTCCCCTGAGCATCGCTGCGCAGAGCTTGCCCATCCACCTCTGACCACACTCCGCCCAACACCACCGACAACCCCGAACACTCAAACGGAGGCACGCATGCGGATCCTGATCTCCGGCGCCAGCATCGCCGGACCGGTGCTTGCGTACTGGCTTGCGCGGCACGGCTTTTCGGTCACGGTGGTCGAGCGGGCGGCGGCTCCGCGCAAGACCGGCGGTCACGCGGTCGACTTGTTCCGGCCCGCGAGGGACATCTCGGAGAAGATGGGTGTGCTGGCACACATCGAGGCGCGGACGACCGGCACACGCCGGCTGGCGCTCGTTCCGGAAGGCGGGCGGCCGGTCCGGGTGGATCTGTCCACGATCTTCGGTGCCGCGTCGGATCGGCACGCCGAGATCATGCGTAATGATCTGAGCGAGATCTACTACGAGGCCGCCCGCGACGACGTCGAGTACCTGTTCGGCGACTCGGTCGAGTCTTCCTCCGCCTCACCACCAAAAGCGCGCGCTTCCACAACTCCATGACAGTCGACGACTATCCATCCCCACCGAGGCAGAGCACCGCCTAGGCCTCGAGCAGTTTTCGCAAGGTGTCAAGGTTGGCTGCGACCGCCGACTTGACCTTGACTGCCACGACCGGGCCGGCCAGTCGCAACGGTCCACGTAGTTCCAATTCGACGGTGTTGCGTAGTCGTGTTCCGGTGGGGATGGACTCGAGGTCGTAGGACACCACGGCCGGGAAGGGACCGATCTGACCACGGACCTGTAGCCGTCGCAGGGGCTGAAATTCGCTGACTTCGAACTCTTCGGTGGCGGGTTCGGGGATCGAGCGGGTCTGGCGATAACGGGTGCCGACCCCGACCGGACCGTCGGAGGTCTGCGTCGTCTCGGTGATGGCGTAGTTCCAGACCGGCACGTTCTCGAAGTGGGCCAGGTAGTCGAACACGTCGGCGATCGGACGGTTGATGGTCAGCGTGTTCTCGAACGTGGTCATGCCGCCAGTAAACACCCCAATTGGTCCAGGAACCGCCGCTTCACAACCTGCGCTCCAACCACCACTCCGCCACCAGCAGCGAGGAAGTCCACCCCAGCCACGTACCGATCCCCGCGATCGTTTGCGTCATCAACTGCTCGTCGCCGTGAAATGTCGTGTGCAACTGGGGACTCAGCGCCACGATGAGGACGCCGCCGAGCAGCCGGTTGAGGATGATCGACAGGGTGAGGGCGAAGCTGCGGATCATCCAGCGTCGATGGTCGGGGAAGCGGCGGTGGCGGACCGCTCGCCAACCGGTGATCGTGACGGCGAGCCACAGCAGCGCCAGCATGACGTTGCTGACCCGGGCGACCGGGCCGAACGGGCTGGTCGCGCCGATCACCACGCCCGCGAGCCCGGCGGGCAGCACACCGGCGAAGACGTACCAGCGGCCCATCCGCCGATGCACCGCCGGATACCTGCCGCGGAACCACGGCCACACCTGGAAGCCGCAGAGCAGGATCGCGATCGAGCCGCACACCACGTGCACGACGAGCAGCGGATAGTGCGGCGCGAAGCCGGGATCCGGCACTCGCGACAGCGTCGGATCCAGCGTCAGATACGGCGGCAGGGAGAAAGCGACGAAGGCGACGACGAGCACCAGCAGCGGGCCGACCCAAGGCCGCTGCCACCAGCGTGAACTCTTCGGACGCGCGGCTTGCCTGGTCGGTACTGCCATGATGGACCACCCGAGATGTCGGAAACAACTACTGCGTATGATATACGCAAAGCGTAGCGCATACGCAGTAGAGGAGGAATAGTGGCCGAGGAGCTACCGCGCGTGACACGCCTGCTGTGGGAGGGCAATCGGTGGTCCGGGCGCGGGCCGCGACCGGCGCTCAGTCTCGAGCGCATCGTCGCCGAAGCCATCGCGATCGCCGACGAGGAGGGCATCGGCGCAATATCGATGCAGCGCGTGGCCAAGCAGCTCGGCGCGGCGACCATGTCGCTGTACCGGTACGTGCCGAGCAAGGACGAACTGGTCGCGCTGATGTTCGACACGACCATGTCCGACCCGCCGGACCTGTCCCGGCACGGATGGCGCGCGGCGCTCGAGCAGTGGTCGCGGCAGTCCCGCGAGCTGTATCTGCGGCATCCGTGGATGCTCGCGATCGGGGCGAACAATCGCTGGATGGGACCCAACGAGGCCGCGTGGGGCGAGGCCGCGATCGGCGCGGTGACGGCGGTCGGGTTGCCGCCGGACACCGTCGCCGATGTCATCTTCTCCGTCAACGCCTTCGTCGGCGGCATCGTCCGCCTGGAGATCGATCCGACCCTGGGCCGCGACCAGGCCGGGCATGTCGGCCCCGCTCTCGATCCCGCGGCGCTCGAGCGGTACGGCCGCCCGGAGCGCTTCCCGGCCCTGCTGGCCATGTTGTCCGCCGACCCCGGTGACGACTACGGCACCCGAGACCTCGCCGCGTCCGTCTTCGAATTCGGCCTCGGCAGACTACTCGACGGCATCGCCGCCCACCTCGCCCGCTGATTGATTCCGCCAGGCGCGCAATGCTTCTCCCGCGAGCACATCCCCGTGCCCCACGCAGACGGTGTCGACATCCAGGTCCGTGAGGCGGTGAGCGGCGGCCTCGACGGCGTCGCTGTCCAGGTTGAACACGCCCGACATGGTGGCGCCGCGGAAGTTGGCGAGAGTGTCGCCGGTGAACAGCACGCGGTGGCGTGGCAGGTGCAGGGCGATGCTGCCCGCCGTGTGGCCCGGAACGGCGAGAACCGTTGCGCCGCCACCGAAGTCGAGTACTTCGCCGGCGTGCAGTTCACGGTGGACCGGGGCCGGGCGCGGCGGCGCGACCTGCGGCAGGCCCGCGAAGATCGGGCGTTCCCAGTCGCGCAGCACGGGGTCGGGCTGTGGGCGCTCGCCCCGGACGATATCGGCCTCGGTGTGATGAGCCCAGATCTCGGCGCCCCGGTCTGCCAGGTCGGCAGCCGAGCCGAGATGGTCGATGTGGGCATGGGTGATGATCACTCGCCGCACCTGACCGGGGGCGAAACCCAATGTGCGAAGGCCGTTCTCGATCGCTCCGGCGGCGCCGGGCAGGCCGCAGTCGATCAACGTCACCGCGGCGCCGTCGTTCCAGACGTACACATTGACGTCGTTCACCTCGGCAAACCGCAAGGCGCTGAGCTGCGGCAGGACGGATACGATCTCCACACCGCGAACCTACCGACAACGGACCCGGCTGCGCGGGAAATCTGCTCTGAGCAGAGAAGCGGGGGGGGGGCGCCCCCCACCCGCGCCCCCGCCCCGCCCCCACACCAAGCGCCCCCGCTGCCGCGCCCCCCCCACGAAAAC
>NZ_JARWOP010000164.1 GCF_029868745.1 Nocardia wallacei
GTCCAGTACCCGGGTCCAGCGTTGGTGCCAGTGCAGCCGGTCGGCCTGCTCGGCCCAGAACCCCTCCCGATCGGCAGCGGCCCGATCGTAGAGAGACGCATCGGCATTGGCAGCCGCAGCGAACTCCGCGGTCGGCGGATACACGTCCCGGTGATCGGTGGTATCGGTCATCTCGCCTCTTCTCTCGCCTGCACCTACGGCCGGGTGACCACGGCCACGATTTCGACCCTAGTGGACAGCGCGCCGGGTCGTCCCCGGGTGCGATATGTCAGGCTTCGAGGGGCGTGAGTCGGCTGTGTTGCCGGATTGCTAACAAGGCGAACAATCCCGAGGGGAACCGCTGACAACCGCCGACCTGATGGTTAGTGTCCGACTCACCCAGCCGTTCGTGGAATCGGGAGATTGCGTTGAGACTGAAGACGATCACCGCGCTGGCCGCGGCGGCACTGGTGGCCGCCGGCCTCGCACTGACCGGATGTTCCTCCGACAGCGACACCGATCTCGTCACGGTCAACGCCGGTGAGCCACAGAATCCGCTGGTACCCACCAACACCAACGAGAACATGGGCGGCCGGGTGGTCGACCGGCTGTTCGCCGGGTTGAAGTACTACGACGCGGACGGCAAGGCGCACAACGAGATGGCGCAGTCGATCGAGACCACCGATCGTCAGCACTACACGATCACCATCAAGCCGGACTGGAAGTTCACCGACGGCACCGTGGTCACCGCCAAATCGTTCGTCGACGCCTGGAACTACGGCGCCCTCGGCACCAACGGACAGTTGCAGAACTGGGCCTTCGCGGGCATCGCGGGCTACGACGACGTCTCGGCGAATCCGCCCAAGGCGCAGACGATGTCGGGCCTGAAGGTGGTCGACGACCACACCTTCACCGTCGACCTGAAGCAGCCCTCCATCGACTTCGAACTGGAGCTGGGTTTCGCGCCGTTCTACCCGCTGCCCGAGTCCGCGTACAAGGACATGAAGGCGTTCGGCGAGAAGCCGATCGGCAACGGCCCCTACAAGTTCGACACCTGGGAGCACAACGTCAAGATCGACGTCACGCCCAACCCCGACTATCCCGGCGGGCGCCCGGCCAAGAACAAGGGCCTGCGTTTCGCGATGTACCAGTCCTTCGACACCGCCTACGCCGACCTGCAGGCCGGTAATCTCGACGCGCTCGACGTCATCCCCGACACCGCCCTGGCCACCTACGAACAGGACCTCGGCGACCGCGCGATCAGCAAGCCGATCGCCTACAGCCAGCACATCGGCATCCAGTCCAACGTGCCGCACTTCGCCGGGCCGGAGGGCGTGCTGCGCCGCAAGGCGATCTCGATGGCGATCAATCGACCGCAGATCGCGGAGAACATCTTCCACGGCACCCGGATCCCGGCCCGCGACTTCACCGCCTTCACCCTCGACGGCTTCCGTGACAACCTGCCCGGATCCGAAGTGCTGCAATACAATCCCGACGAGGCCAAGAAGGTGTGGGCGCAGGCCGACGCCATCTCGCCGTGGTCGGGCGCCTACCAGATCGCCTATAACTCCGACGGCGGTCACCAGGCCTGGATCGAGGCCGTCGCCAACAGCGTCAAGAACGTGCTGGGCATCGACGCGGTGGGCGTGCCGTACCCGACGTTCAAGAACATCCGCGACGAGATCACCGCCAAGACCATCGGCAAGGCCTTCCGGTACGGCTGGCAGGGCGACTACCCGTCCATGTTCGAATTCCTGACCGCGATGTACCTCAGCAGCTCGGCCACCAACGACACCGCCTACAACAGTCCCGAATTCGATCGGCTGCTGTTCGCCGCCCAAGCCGCGCCCACTCCGGAGCGGGCATACGACCTGGCCGCCCAGGCGCAGCAGGTGCTGTTCACCGACATGGCCGACATCCCGATCTTCGACTACAACGTCGCGGCCGGGCACTCGGACCGCGTGACGAACGCGCGGGTCGCGTGGAGCGGCCTGTTCGACTTCGAGAACATCGAAAAATAGCCCGCGCCGCTCGATGGAGTAAACATGGCTTGGTATGTCGTGCGGCGGCTGCTCCAGATGATTCCGGTCTTCCTCGGAGCGACGCTGCTCATCTACGCGATGGTCTTCCTGATCCCGGGCGACCCGGTCCGGGCGCTCGCGGGCGATCGGCCGATGACCCCGGCGGTCGAGGCCACGCTGCGGGCCCGGTACCACCTGGATCAGCCGTTCATCATCCAGTATCTGGAGTATCTGAAAGGCATCGTCACCTTCGATTTCGGCACCTCGTTCTCCGGTCGGCCGGTGCGTGACGAACTCGCGCGGGCGTTCCCGGTCACCCTGCGTCTCGCCGTCCTGGCGGTGCTGATCGAGGCGGTGTTCGGTGTGGTGTTCGGCCTGATCGCGGGGCTGCGCAAGGGCAAGCTGTTCGACTCGACGATGCTGGTGCTCAGCCTGGTCATCATCGCCGTGCCGATCTTCGTCATCGGCTTCCTCGCCCAGTTCCTGCTCGGCGTGAAGTGGGGGATCGCGCCGGTGACCGTCACCGGCAAGGCGAGTTTCACCGATCTGCTGGTCCCGGCGTTCGTGCTGGGCGCGCTGTCGTTCGCCTACGTGCTGCGGCTGACGCGGAATTCGGTGGCGGAGAACATGACTGCCGACTACGTGCGCACCGCGACCGCCAAGGGGCTGACCCGGCGACGGGTCATCGGGGTGCACATCCTGCGGAATTCGATGATCCCGGTGATCACCTTCCTCGGCGCCGACCTCGGCGCGCTGATGGGCGGCGCGGTCGTCACCGAGGGCATCTTCAACATTCCCGGTGTCGGCGGGACGCTGTACCAGGCCATCACCCGTGGTGAACCGCCGACGGTGGTCGCGTTCGTGACGGTGCTGATCGTGATCTTCCTGATCTCCAACCTGATCGTCGACCTGCTGTACGCCGCCCTCGACCCGAGGATCCGCTATGCCTGACCAGCCGACCGACGCGCGGGAAACCCGGCCGGGGCAGGAGCATTTCGTGGCCTCGCCGGACGAGGTGGAGGTGCTGGCCACCGACCGGCTCGACGAGACCACCGCCCCGACCAGCGTGTGGCGCGACGCCTGGCGGCAGTTGCGGCGCAACCCGATCTTCGTGATTGCCGCGGTGCTGATCCTGCTCGTGCTGCTGGTGGTGGTGTGGCCGGGGCTGTTCACCGATCAGGATCCGCGGTACTGCAGCGGGGATTTCAGCATGGATCCGCCCGGCGGCGGTCATCCGTTCGGCTTCGACAAGCAGGGCTGCGACATCTTCGCGCGCACCGTGTACGGGGCGCGCGCATCGGTGGTCACCGGTGTCGGCGCGACCGTGCTGTTCGTGTTGATCGGCGGCGTATTGGGTTCGCTCGCAGGGTATTACGGCGGCCTGTTCGATTCGGTGGTGTCGCGGATCGCGGAGATCTTCTTCGCGCTGCCGCTGATGCTCGCCGCGATCGTGATCATGCAGCTGCTGGAGTCGCGCACCGTGTTCACGGTGATGCTGATCCTGGCCTCGTTCACCTGGCCGCAGGCCGCGCGGATCGCCCGCGGCGCGGTCATCCAGGCCAAGAGCAGCGAGTACGTCACGGCGGCAAAGGCATTGGGGGTGTCGCGGTTCCGGATTCTGCTGCGCCACGTGCTGCCCAACGCTGCCGGGCCGCTGATCGTGATCACCACGATCTGGCTCGGGGTGTTCATCGTGACCGAGGCGACGCTGTCGTATCTCGGCGTCGGACTGTCGCGCACCATCGTGTCCTGGGGGTCGGATATCGCCGCCGGCCAGAAGGAGATCCGCACCTCGGCGATCCTGTTCTATCCCGCGACGGCGTTGGCGCTCACCGTGCTCAGCTTCATCATGCTGGGCGACGCGGTGCGCGACGCCCTGGATCCCAAGGCGCGCAAGAGGTGACGGCGATGGACCCACTGCTCGACGTACGCGATCTCAACGTCTCCTTCACCGCCGAGGGGCGCCGGATCCCGGCGGTGCGCGGGGTGAACCTGTCGGTGTACCCAGGCCAGACCGTGGCGATCGTCGGCGAATCCGGTTCCGGCAAGTCCACGACCGCGCACGCCATCATCGACCTGCTGCCGGGCACCGGCGAGATCACCTCCGGGACGGTGCTTTTCGACGGCAAGGACCTGGCCGCGGCATCGAAGCGTGACATCGTGGCGGTGCGTGGCCGCGGTATCGGGTTCGTGCCGCAGGATCCGATGTCGAATCTGAATCCGGTGTGGAAGGTCGGCTTCCAGATCCGGGAAACCTTGGAAGCCAATGGGATCGCCAAGGGCAAGGCGGCCCGCGAACGGGCGGTCGAGTTGCTCGCCGAGGCCGGTATGCCCGATGCCGAGCGCCGGGTCAACCAGTATCCGCACGAGTTCTCCGGCGGGATGCGGCAGCGCGCGCTCATCGCGATCGGGCTGTCCTGCCGGCCCAAACTGCTGATCGCCGACGAACCGACCTCGGCGCTCGACGTCACCGTGCAGCGGCAGATCCTCGACCACCTCGACGGGCTCACCAGCGAGCTGGGCACCGCGGTCCTGCTGATCACCCACGACCTCGGCCTGGCCGCCGAGCGCGCCGAACACCTGGTGGTGATGTATCGCGGCCGGGTGGTGGAATCCGGTCCGGCGCAGCGGATTCTGCGGGAGCCGCAGCATCTCTACACCAAGAAGCTGGTGAACTCGGCGCCGTCGCTGGCCTCGCAACGGCTGTCGTCGGTGCGGAAACGGGCCGAGGTGCGGGAGCAGGCCGTGCACGCGGCCGAGCAGTTGGCCGAGGCCGAGGCGGCCGCCGTGCCGGACGATGTGGTCGTCGCGGAGCACCTCACCAAGGTGTTCAAGATCCGGGGGAGCGCGCCGTGGAGGTCGTCGAGCCTGACCGCGGTCGACGATGTGTCGTTCCGATTGCGGCGCGGTACGACCACGGCCATCGTCGGCGAATCCGGATCGGGGAAATCCACTGTCGCGCAGATGGTTCTGGGACTGCTCGAACCGACGTCGGGGGAGGTGCGGTTCGACGGTCGTGCGGTGGCGACGTTGGATCGCACCGCTGCCTTGGGATTTCGGCGGCGGGTGCAGCCGGTGTTCCAGGACCCCTACGGGTCGCTGGATCCCATGTACTCCATCTATCGCACCATCGAGGAGCCGTTGCGTGCGCACCGCATCGGTAGTCCGAAGGAGCGCGAGGCCACGGTGCGGGATCTACTGGACAAGGTGTCGCTGCCCGCCTCGGTGATGCGGCGTTATCCCAACGAGTTGTCCGGAGGGCAGCGGCAGCGTGTCGCCATTGCGCGGGCGCTGGCGTTGTCGCCGGAGGTGGTGGTCTGCGATGAGGCGGTGTCGGCGCTGGACGTGCTGGTGCAGGCGCAGATCTTGAACCTGCTCAACGAGTTGCAGGCCGAGCTGGGGCTTTCCTATCTGTTCATCACTCATGATCTGGCTGTTGTGCGTCAGATCGCGGATGAGGTGGTGGTGATGCAGGAGGGGAAGGTGGTGGAGGCGGCTGAGACCACGGAGGTTTTCGACAGTCCGCGGTCGGATTACACGCGGCGGTTGTTGGAGGCTATTCCGGGGCGTGGGCTGCTGCGTAGTGGTGGTGGGTGACGGTCGAGGGTTCGGGGCGAGTTGCGGGGGATTGTGGAGTCGTGCAGGTGATGGGGATGGCTGGGGACGGTTGGCGGGCCTCGAGTAGCGTGTGGGTTTGTGAATGATGTCCTTCAGCCGCTGGTAGAGCTGCCTGAGGTGCGGGGCGCTGCCGATCGGGCCCGTGACGCGCTGGCCGAGGTGCACATGCACAAGACCAATCGCCGGGGGTGGCCGACTACGGCGGCCGAGGCGGCGGTGCGGGCGGCTCGGTCGTCGGCGGCGATCGATGGCGGGAATACCGAACTGCCGGTGGACGGGCGAGTGGCGGATCCGATTCTCGCCGGGGCGCTGCGGGTGGGGCAGGCGCTGGACGGGGACGCGTTGCGGAATCTGGTCGGTGTCTGGCAGCGGGCGCCGCTACAGGCGCTGGCCCGGCTGCATCTGCTGGCTGCTGCCGACCTGGTCGAGGACGCGGAGCAGTTGGGGCGGCCACGGGCCGACGCCGGTGTCGCCGACCGCCTCGACCTGCTGGCCCAGACCGTGCTGACATCGAGCGCCCCGGCGCCGGTCGTGGCGGCCGTCGCGCACGGTGAATTGCTGACGCTGCGGCCGTTCGGGAGCGCCGACGGCATCGTCGCGCGCGCCGCCTCGAGGCTGGTGTGTGTGTCGAGTGGACTGGATCCGCACAGTCTCGGCGTGCCGGAGGTGTTCCTGTTGCGGCGGCGGCAGGCCTACCTGGACGCGGCGGCGGGGTTCGGCAGCGGGACGGCGGAGGGCGTCGGTGGGTGGGTCATCCTCTGCTGCGGGGCGCTGGAAGACGGTGCGCGCGAGGCCCGTTCGATCGCGGACGCGGCCGGACAGTAGGCGCCGGGACCCAGCGCACATCAAAGCGGGCGGCGTTGTCGTCTCTCGACGACCTCACCGCCCGCTAGCACGGACCGCCCGGTTACCATGCGTGCTTTTCGGGGTTGTGTTCTGCGGCCTCGGCGATTATCCGCACCTCGACGGTTCATCCCCGCAACCTGTGCGAGGCCCTCGCCGTCCGAAGCCCGGAGTTCGCAAGCCCACAACGCTGTTGCCCTTGCGCGGCGTGCTCCGCGTGGGTGCCTGGCGTCCGTGCCGGGAAGGGTGGGATGGGAGATCGAACCTTCTCTTCCGCTCCGATCTTGGCCTTCCGTCCTTCCTTGCGTCCATTGTTACTCTGTGTGCCCGGTCACAGCAAGGCCTGGGAGAACATTCGCTTATTCGGTGTGTCGCCCGGTGTTTCGTGTTGTCATTGATAGTTGGTGTCAATGACGGACGGGGGATGGATGCCGAGATCTCAACGGCGTCGCCGCAGCAGCCGATAGCTGATCGCCCCCGCCAGCACCGCGCTCACACCCACCACCGCGGTCGCGGCGACGGTCGTCGAGGAGGGCGCCGGCAGCCGGGCCCACAGCGACACCGGATTCGAGAAGGTGAGCACCGGCCAGCCGCGAGACAGGGCCTCCCGCCGCAGGTTTCGGTCCGGGTTGACCGCCGTCGGATGGCCGACCGCGCCGAGCATCGGCAGATCGGTGATCGAATCCGAGTACGCGTAACACCGCGACAGGTCGTAGCCCTCGGACTCGGCCAGCCGCTCGATCGCCTCCACCTTGCCCTCGCCGTAGCAGTAGAAGTCGACCGCGCCGGTGTAGTGGCCGTCCTCGACGACCATCCGGGTGGCGGCGGTATGCGTCGCGCCCAGGGCGTCGGCGATCGGACCGACGATCTCCTCGCCGGAGGCCGACACGATGACCACGTCGTGGCCGCGAATCCGGTGGTCGGCGATCAGGTCGGCGGCCTCGGCGTAGATGAGCGGATCCACCAGCTCGTGCAGGGTTTCGGCGATGATCGACTTGACCTGGCCGACGTCCCAGCCGGCGCACATCTTGGTCAGATGCTCGCGCATGCGCTCCATCTGGTCGTGGTCGGCGCCGGAGAGCAGGAACAGGAAGTGCGCATAGCTGCTCTCCAGCACGGTCCGCCGATTGAGCAGGCCCTGGTCGAAGAACGGCTTGCTGAACACGAACGCGCTGGACTTGGCGATCACCGTCTTGTCCAGGTCGAAGAACGCCGCGACCCGGCCCGCATTCGTCAGTTTTCCCGCAGCTGGCAGGTCGCCCTCGGCCGTCACGCGGTCCAGGATAGGGAGATTTCCGGGCACCGCGGTGTTCGGGGCCTCTCGGTGCCCGCCCGCGACCGGTCGCACCGGGGTTTGCCACGACGACGCTGGACATCTCCGCGGAAAGTTCCTCGGCCGGTGGACTTGCGTTTCCGCCGGGGCCTGGGTGTAGTATTGCTGGCACCTGGACATGGTCCAGGCGTGTTCAGCCCGACCCCCCGGGGCTGAACCCCGACGGCCCCAGCCTCCTCCCCCCCCGGCTGGGGCCGTCCTCTATTTCCAGCACGATGTGCCTGGTACTCGGCGTGCACTTTTCGCTCACACCCCCGTAGTTATCCACATTCCCCGCTTCGGCACTGGTCGCTCCGCGTCCGAGGGGCCACGCTGAGCGCATGAATTCCATTGCCGCGAGCGAGGTTTCCGAGAGCGCGCCGCCCGGGCCGGTGCTCGTGCTCGTCGCCGACCGAAGACTCCGCGAGGAAGTGAGCCGAGTCGCGGCCGCCGCCGACCGTCGCGTCACCGCGGCCGGGATGCCGGTCGGCCGGCGTGCCTGGTCCGACGCGGTCATGGTGATTCTCGACACCGCGGCCGCCGGAGAATGCGGTGCGGCCGCCTATCCACGCCGCGCGGGCACGCTGCTGGTGACGGAGGGCGAACCCGGTTTGCTCGACTGGCAGGCGGCCGCCGCCGTCGGCGCCGAACGGGTCATCGCCCTGCCCGCCGCGGCCGACCAGTTGATCGAGTCGTTCGCCGACCACACCCACCGCGGCCCCGGCGACGGTCTCGTGGTCGCCGTCGTGGGTGCGAGCGGGGGAGCGGGCGCCTCCACGCTCGCCGCGGCCGTCGCGCTGACCGCCGGCGACCGGTTCCTGCCGCACACCATCCTGGTCGACGGCGATCCCCTCGGCGGCGGCCTGGACCTGCTGCTCGGCCTCGAATCCGCGCCGGGATTGCGCTGGCCCGACCTGGTGGTCGAGGAGGGCCGGGTGGCCGCCGCGGCGCTGCACGACGCGCTCCCGTCGGCCGGTCCCGGGCTGGCGGTGCTCTCGTGCGGCCGGGCGTCCGCCGGCGACGTGGCGGCCGAGATCGGGCCGGGTGCGGCCCGTGCGGTGGTCGAGGCCGGCCGTTCCGCCGGCGATCTCGTGGTCTGCGACGTATCCGGTTCCCACGGCCCGCACGCCGACCAACTGCTGGACGCCGCCGACCTTGTGGTGCTGGTTGTCCCCGCCCGTCTGCGCGCGGTGGCAGCCGCCCGCGCCGTCGCCGCCCACGTACGCCGCCGAAACACCAACCAGGGCTTGATCGTTCGAGGCCCCGCCCCAGGCGGCCTACGCTCCGCCGAGGTAGCCGCAGCCCTCGACCTCCCCCTCCTGGCCGGAGTCCGAGCCCAACCAGGCCTGTCCACCCGCCTCGAACGCCACGGCCTCACAACGCCCCGCGGCCCACTACGCGCAGCCGCAGACGCCGTCCTCGACGTGCTGTCGGAGGCAGAGCGATGAGGGGCGATGGCGTGCGCTCGGTGGATGGAACGCGAAATACCCGCTGGCACAAAGCTGCCCGCATGGCCGAGCGCGCAGGACACTGGCCCACCCGGGAGTGCCACCGCCTCGTCCGGGAGTGCCGCTGCCCTGTTCGGGAGTGCCGCCGCCCTGTTCGGGAGAGCTGCCGCCCTGTTCGGGAGAGTAGAGCGGGTGCCGCGAAAGACCTTGCGCGTATGACGAACTCGGCTAGCGCGTGCGGTGTTGACATTTCCGGAGGCCTGCGGTGAGCGCGCTGGTGACGGCCGAGTTGCTGGACCGAGTGCGGGAACGGCTGGCTACCGAGTCCGCGGAACTGGATCCGGCGCGAATGGCGGCCGCGATCCGCGCCGAGGCGGGCGGGGTGCTCGGCGACACCGATCTGCTGCGCGTGCTCCGCCTGCTGCAGACCGAGATGACGGGAGCGGGCGTGCTGGAGCCGCTGCTGCACGATCCGGACGTCTCCGACGTGCTCGTCACCGGGCCCGACTCGGTCTGGGTGGACCGCGGGCACGGCCTGCAGCGCACCGCGATCACCTTTCCCGACGAGGCCGCGGTACGTCGGCTGGCGCAGCGGCTGTCCCTCTCGGCCGGTCGCCGCCTCGACGACGCACAGCCATGGGTGGACGGCAGACTGCCGGGAGTCGAAGGCGTGCCGGGCAATTCGTTCGGCGTCCGGCTGCACGCTGTGCTGGCGCCGATCGCACACGGCGGCACCTGCTTGTCGCTGCGAGTGTTGCGACCTGCGAGCCAGGGACTGGACGCCTTGACGGCATCCGGCTCGGTGCCGGTGGCGGCGAAACAATTGCTGGAGCGCATGATTCACGCCCGGCTGGCCTTCCTCGTGGTAGGCGGCACGGGAGCGGGCAAGACCACCCTGCTGTCCGGTCTGCTCGCGAAAGTCGCTGCGGCCGAGCGCATCGTGTGCGTGGAGGACGCCGCCGAACTCGCTCCGCCGCATCCGCACGTCGTCCGATTGGTCGCCCGCACAGCCAATGTGGAAGGCGCAGGCGCGGTCACGGTCCGCGACCTGGTCCGCCAGGCCCTACGCATGCGTCCCGACCGCATCGTCATAGGTGAGGTGCGCGGCGCCGAGGTCGTGGACCTGCTCACCGCCCTCAACACCGGACACGACGGCGGCGCCGGCACGGTCCACGCGAACTCACCCCAAGAGGTCCCCGCCCGCCTGGAAGCCCTCGCGGCCCTGGGCGGTATGGGCCGAGCCGCCCTGCACAGCCAACTGGCCGCAGCCGTCCAACTCATCCTGCACATGCACCGCCGCCCCGACGGCTCCCGAGTCCTACGCGAAATCGGCCTGGTAGCCCGCGACCCCACCGGCCAGGTCCACATCGACCCAGCCTGGCGCGCCGACAATTCCCCCACCCCTGCCGCCCCCGCCCTGGACCGCCTCCTCACCGACCGACTCACCCCATGAACCCGCCGACTTGCGCTGTGATCGTGTCTCGGCGCACGAGATCCGAAACCGTCTGCCGCCCAAGGTCCTTTGAGCCATCGGGGATGAGTGACGTGTATGCGCCCGCCGTCTCATTGACGCCAGGGGTGCATTCGAACATGGATCGTCCGAGGGTTGTGTGGTCGTGGGGTAGGGGAGCGGTGGCGATCGGGCAGATCCTCATCGCCGGTCCGATGACCGTGTCGTCGTGGTGTGGCGGAACAGCGGCGATCCGTGTCGTCGGGCTGAATGGGCCGGAGATTGTGTGGTCATTGTTCGGCGGTGTGGTGATTATCAGCCCGAACGCACCGAGTGAGCCGAGGGGTCTGTGGTCGTTGTGTGACAGAACGGCGGCGACTGAACCGGTCACGCTCGGCATGGGGGTGGGGTTGTGAGCGCGGCGACCGAACTGGTCGTGCTCGGCATGGGGGTGGGGTTGTGAGCGCGGTGATCTGCTGTCTGGCTCTGGCGATGCTGGTGTTGCCGGTGCGGACCGGGCGGAGTAGGGCGCGGCGTTTGTTGGGTGCGTCCGGAGCGGGACGAAAAGTGCCGCGCTCATTGGTTTTTCGAGTGGTCGCCGTGGTGGCCGTGGCCGCGACGGCTGTGCTGGGAATCGGGCCGCTGCTCGCTGCGGTCATCGTGGCGGGCACGGTGACGGTGCGCGTGCGACAGATCCGTGAGGACAGGCGGCGGGCGGCCGAGTGTTCGGCGCTGGCGGAGGCCCTGGAAACCGTGGTCGGTGAGCTACGGGTCGGTGCGCACCCCAGTGCGGCAGCCGCCACCGCGGCGAGCGAGATCGGCGGCTCGGCGTCCGCGGCCTTCGCGGTGTGCGCGGCACGCAGCAGACTCGGCGGCGCGGCCGCCGACGGCCTGCGCGCACCGGAGGCGGTGATAGCCGCCGAGCTGTCCCGAGTGGCAGACGCCTGGCAGGTAGCCGAACGACACGGCCTCGCCCTGGCCGAACTGCTCGCCGCGATGCGCGCAGACCTACAGAGCCGCATCCGCTTTCGCGACCGCACAGTCGCCGCACTCGCAGGCGCCCGCGCCACCGCACTCGTACTCGCCGGACTCCCCCTCCTAGGCATCACCCTCGGCCAACTGATCGGCGCAGCACCCCTACAGGTACTCCTCACCCCCGGCCCCGGAGCCCTGCTCCTCCCCCTCGGCACCGCCCTGATCTGCGCCGGCCTCCTGTGGACCGACACCATCACCCGAAAGGTACTGACATGACCCGCGCCCCGACCCACAGCACCCACCCCAAACCCCCACCCACCTCGCACCCCACAGTGGCCGCCCCGCCGCCAACCACCGTCGGGCGCCTGGTTCGCGATCGGCGACCCCGGTCGCGCGCCGGCGGGCCTCTCACGACAGCCTCCGCGTCGAGTGCATCGGACCGCAGGTCCGTTTCGTCCGCGTGGTGGCTGCTCGACGTGGGTGTGCGGCCATGACCGGCATGTCTATCCCATTGGCGCTCTTGGCTTTCGCGGTGCTGCTTGTTCCAGGGCGGATGACCCCGGCGGCACGTCTGCATGCCGTTCGGGTTCGCCCGTTCGCTGGGGGTAGCGCGCCGAGGGCGGTCTCGGTCCGCTCGGATCCGCTCGCCATGGCCTCGGTGCTCGATCTCCTCGCCGCCTGTCTGCGGGCCGGACTGCCGGTGGGTACGGCTGCCAGGGCGGTGGCGGCGGGCGCGCCCGCGCCGGTCGGTGTGGCTCTGCGTCGGGCCGCTGATCTGATGGCGCTCGGTGCGGATCCGATCGCGGCCTGGGAATGCGCCGCCGACGAAGCCGAATCCGACGAGATGCGCGCCCTGGCACGGCTGGTCCGCCGCTCGGCGCGCTCCGGCGCCGCGCTGGCAGGCGCGGTTTCCGAACTGGCGGAACAGTTCCGCGGGACCGTCGAGGACGCGACCGCCGCCCGGGCCGAACGGGCGGGCGTGCTGATCAGCGGCCCACTCGGCCTGTGCTTCCTGCCCGCCTTCATCTGCCTGGGCATCGTGCCGGTCGTCATCGGCCTGGCCGGACGGGTGCTGGAAGGCGGGCTGCTGTGAACACGCGAGGACTCCGGTGCGGACCGGCCGCACCGGCACAGGGGAAAGGGGACAACGATGCGCTCGACAGTTCGAACAGCGGTACTGGAACTGCGCTCGCGCCTGATCCAGGCGGCAATGGCCGACGAAGGCATGTCCACGGCGGAGTACGCGATCGGCACTATCGCCGCGGCAGCCTTCGGCGCGGTGTTGTACACGGTGGTGACCGGCGATTCGATCGTGAACGCCCTCACCCGGATCATCGACCGGGCATTGAACACGGAGGTGTGACGGAAGCAATCGAAAACCCGTCTGACGCAACGACTTCCGAGCCCAACGGCGCCCACGGAGAATCCGGCGCGGTAACGGTCGAGGCGGCGATCGCACTCGCCGCCCTCGTGGTCGCGGTGTCACTGTGCGTAGGCGGCCTGCTGGCGGCGCCGACCCAGATCCGCTGTGTCGACGCCGCCCGCGAGGCCGCCCGCCTGACCGCCCGCGGCGCCGACTCCGACGCCCTACCCGCGGCCCGCCGAATCGCACCACCGAACGCCTCCATCACCATCCGAACCGACGGCGACTACGTAATCGCCGTCGTCACATCCGGCACCCCACTACTCCCCCTCCACCTGCACGCCGAGGCGGTAGCAGTCCGCGAGCCGGGCGAGCCCCAATGACCCGGCCGCCGAACACAGGCGACCGCGTCTCCCGCCTGCACCGTGCCGGTAGCTCGCGCACGAATGTCGGCGTTGGTCGCCGCTCGGGCGCGCGATGGCGGGCCGACGAGGGGATCGCCACGATTACCGCCTGCCTTGTGCTCGCGGCGCTGTTCGCGGTGACTGTCCTGATCACTCACGTCGGCACGGTGGTCGTGGCGCGGCATCGGGCGCAGGCCGCGGCGGACCTGAGTGCGCTGGCCGCGGCGGGCGCATTGGGCTCGGGTGCGGATATCGGTTGTGCGCGGGCGGGTGAACTCGCGCGGCGCATGCGGGCGCGCGTGGAATCCTGCACAACTGTCGAATGGGATGTGACTGTCACCGTGACGATCGCCATACCTATCGGGCCTTTGGACGCGAGAACAGTTAGAGCGACCGCGCGCGCCGGTCCGGTGTCTTGATCGTGGTCCGTCGACCGATCTCAGACCGTACGGTTGGTGCCGGAAGAATGGGTGACTCGAGCCACACATGGTCGCAAACCGTGTTCCGGATTGTCGAATTACACCCTGGGGAATTCTGGTATCGGTGCTTTCCAATTTGTCCGCAGGGCGCTATTCGGCCGAATGGTCACCGTCGAGTTAATGCCCAGGGCAATGACTCAGTTAATATGAGGCCATTCCTCTTTATTCGTGGGGCCGCAAGCCGACCTTGGCCCGTCACGCCCTGCTCACTGCCGCGCGCGGTGTCGCGGAGTGGTCTCACTGCGATGAATCGGCAGTCACATTCCGGGCTCATCGCCGTAATCGGACAAATCCTCCGGCAGCTCCGCGAGCACCGCGGCCAGCAGCGCCGCCGCACCGGCCTTGTCCAGCGGCTGGTTTCCGTTGCCGCACTTGGGGGACTGCACGCAGGATGGGCAGCCACCCGGGCATTCGCACGACTCGATGGCCGCGAGAGTGGCCGCCAACCAGGTGCGCAGCCGAGTGAATCCCCGTTCCGCGAACCCGGCGCCGCCCGGATGACCGTCGTAGACGAACACGGTCGGCAGACCGGTATCGGGATGCTCGGCGGTGGACACCCCGCCGATGTCCCAGCGATCGCAGCTGGCGACCAGCGGCAACATTCCGATCGCGGCATGCTCGGCCGCGTGCAGCGCGCCGGGCACTCGCTTCGGGTCGATCCTCGCCCTGGCCAGCAGCTCAGGCGTGACCGTGTACAGCACGGCCACCGTCGGCAGGGTCTGTTCGGGCAGCTCCAGCTCCACCAGATCCAGCACCTCGCCGGTCGGCAGTGTGCGCAGATACCCCACGACCTGACGGCTCACCCGCACGCGAGCCAGCGCGGCCGTCACCGAGTCGTGCGCGTGCTCGGTGGTCGTCTCCTCCACGGTGACGGAGGTGACCGCCCGCGCACTCGTCGTCCAGCCGGGCTGATCGGCGTGCACGAACGCGACCCCGCCATCGAGGTCGAGTTCGTCGACGACATAGGTCTCGCCCTGATGCAGATGCACGGCACCGGGATGCAGCGTGGCCGGCGCTCGCCCGGCGTCGGCGGTGCCGAGCAACCGCCCGCTCTCCTCGTCGACGATCGCCACCGGCGCACCGATGCCGCCGCGCACGTCGACGGCGTCGTGCGGCTGTTCCACGGCCGTGGCGTACCAGCGCGCGGGTCCCTTGGCGGCGGTGCGGCGCCGGATCAGGCCCTGCTCGGCGAGTTCATCGACCAGCGTCTGCCCGCCGAACTCGTCCACCTCGGCGTCGGTCATCGGCAGCTCCAATGCCGCGCACAGCAGATGCGGTTCCAATACACAGGGGTTGGTCGGGTCGGTGATCGTCGCCTCGACCGGCCGCCCGAGCAAAGCGTCTGGATGATGCACGAGATACATGTCCAGCGGATCGTCCCGCGCCACGAGCACGACCAGCGATCCCTGCGATCGCCGCCCCGCCCGGCCCGCTTGCTGCCAGAAGGAAGCGACGGTCCCGGGAAAGCCCGCGATCACCACGGCGTCCAGGCCCGCGATGTCGACGCCCAGTTCCAAGGCGTTGGTCGTCGCGGCGCCCAGCAGCGAGCCGTCGGCCAGTCCGGCCTCCAGGTCGCGCCGATCCTCGGCGAGGTAGCCGGCGCGATAGGCGGTCACCCGCGAGGCCAGCTCGGAATCGAATTCGTCCAGCATGCGCCGGGTTTCCATGGCCACCACCTCCGCCGCCCGCCGGGACCGCACGAAGGTCAGCGTGCGCGCGCCCTCGGCGACCAGGTCGGTCATGATGCGCGCCGCCTCCGCGGTGGCCGCCCGCCGCACGGGCGCCCCGTTCTCGCCGCTCACGGCGGGCAAAAGCGCAGGTTCCCACAGCGCCACGGTGCGCGCTCCCTGCGGTGATCCGTCCTCGGTGACCGCGACGCACGGCGCTCCGATCAGCCGCGATGCGGACGCTGCCGGATCGGCCGTGGTGGCCGAGCACAGCACGAACACCGGATCCGCGCCGTAATGCGCGGCAATGCGCCGCAGCCGCCGCAGCACCAGCGCCACGTGCGAGCCGAACACCCCGCGATAGGCATGGCATTCGTCGATCACGACATAGCGCAACCGCCGCAGCACCCGCGCCCACCGCTGATGCGACCGCAGGATGCCCAGGTGCAGCATGTCGGGATTGGTGAACACCCAGCGAGCGTTGGCGCGCACCCACTGCCGGACCTCCGCCGGGGTATCACCGTCGTACGTGGCGGGATGAATATCGCGCAGCGGCCCGTCATGGGTAAGGGCGGCGGTCGCGCGCAGCTGGTCGGCGCCGAGCGCTTTCGTGGGAGATAAATACAGAGCGGTCGCCCGCGGGTCGTCGAGTAGCGCGGTGAGCACCGGCAGTTGATATCCGAGCGACTTACCCGACGCGGTGCCCGTGGACACCACCACGTGCTGTCCGGCTTTCGCCGATTCGGCCGTTCGAGTCTGGTGTGACCAGGGGATTTCCACGCCGGTCCGGTGTAACGCGTCGATCACCTCGGACGGTATCCAGGACGGCCAGCCGGTGCCCTGCGCTGCCCGCGCGGGTAACTCGGTCACATGAGTAAGACGGTTGTCGCCATCCGGAAGTCCTAAAAGGACACGATTCAGCAACGATCGCCCATAGCTCGATTGTTTGCCGAGAGAGATCGGAGCAGACGGGTCGGTCGGATTCATCGTGTCGAGATCCCGACGCGCAAGGAATGTGTGAATCGTGTGTGTTGCAGAAGCCCTACCTGCCTATTCGCTACCGAGTAGCGATCTGCGTCACAGCCTGTTTGCCTGACGCCCGCTCGGTTATCCCGAAGCAAACCTACTCCAAGTCTGGATTTGGGCATTGCCACCCTCACCTGCGCATTCGCAAGATCATCTTTTTTGCAAATTGTCGGTAACTCGACTGTCGAATTGCTCGGAGACATGGTTCACTGGTTCCTGGTCGCAAGCTTCTGTGTTCGAGGGAACGGATCAAAGGTCCAAACCATCAGCAGGATCGATGTTGCGAACGGTGTGCTTGATGCTTCCTGCAGGGGGAACAGAGTACAGCGGTCGGAACGGACCCGGTGGACGAACCAAACTTGTCCGCCGTTCCGGTATGGAAAGAGAAGGAACAGAATGGCACAGGGAACTGTGAAGTGGTTCAACGCGGAGAAGGGGTTCGGCTTCATCGCGCCCGAGGACGGCTCCGCTGACGTCTTCGTCCACTACTCCGAGATCCAGGGGACGGGCTTCCGCACCCTCGAGGAGAACCAGAAGGTCGAATTCGAGGTCGGCCAGGGCACCAAGGGCCCGCAGGCCACCGGAGTTCGCGCGCTCAGCTGAGCGGGTCAACCCAAAAGGTCAGATCGCTCGTCCCTCACCGCCTGGCGCGGTGGGGGACGAGCCTTATCCGGGGCCAGTACACTCGACCGCAAACCGGGGCTATTCGACACGCCGCAGCAGAAGTGTGGCGCTACGACACGGTATAAACGTGACTGGCGGGGGGACATCTGTCTCCGCCGCATGCCCCAGCCGCGCGCTGCGCCACCTGCGCCGCGCGGGTCGACAGGAAAGGTGTGTTCGCCGGTGGCAACACGAGACCGCGGTGCATCGCCGAAGCCCCAGGCAGCAGCGCCCGACCAGGGCCGGCCCCTGCGTCGTCTCGTCATCGTCGAGTCGCCGACGAAGGCCCGGAAAATCGCCCCCTACCTCGGCCGCGGATACACCGTGGAGGCTTCTGTCGGCCACATCCGGGACCTACCGCGCGGTGCGGCGGACGTGCCCGCCAAGTACAAAGGACAGTCCTGGGCCCGCCTGGGCGTCGACGTCGACAACGACTTCGAGCCCATCTATGTGGTCAGCCCGGATAAGAAGGCCAAGGTCTCCGAGCTCAAGAGCCTGCTTGCCGACGCCGACGAGCTGTATCTGGCCACCGACCCCGACCGCGAGGGCGAGGCCATCGCCTGGCATCTGCTGGAGACGCTGAAACCCAAGGTGCCGGTCCGGCGCATGGTTTTCCACGAGATCACCGAGCCCGCCATCCGCGCCGCCGCCGCCGACACTCGCGAGCTGGACAACGATCTGGTCGACGCGCAGGAGACCCGCCGCATCCTGGACCGGTTGTACGGCTACGAGGTCAGCCCGGTGCTCTGGAAGAAGGTCATGCCGCGATTGTCGGCGGGCCGCGTGCAGTCGGTCGCGACGCGGATCATCGTGCAGCGCGAGCGCGAGCGCATGGCCTTCCGGTCGGCCGAATACTGGGACATCGCCGCCAAATTCGATGCGGGCACCGGGGAAGGCGATGCCGCCAACCCGCGCACGTTCGGCGCCCGGCTGGTCACGGTCGACGGATCGCGGGTCGCCGGCGGCCGGGATTTCGGCGCCGACGGACAGCTCAAGACCAGCGGTGTCACCGTCCTCGACGAGAGCTACGCCCGGCGGCTGGCCGAGGCGCTGGCAGGCGCCGACTTCCAGGTCAGCTCGGTCGAGTCGAAGCCGTACACGCGACGTCCGTACCCCCCGTTCATGACCTCCACGCTGCAGCAGGAGGCCGCGCGCAAGCTGCGCTTCGGCTCCGAGCGCACGATGCGGGTGGCGCAGCGGCTGTACGAGAACGGCTACATCACCTATATGCGTACCGACTCCACGACGCTGTCGGAGTCGGCGATCGCGGCCGCCCGAGCGCAGGCCACGCAGTTGTACGGCACGCAGTTCGTACACCCGACGCCGCGCCAGTACACCCGCAAGGTCAAGAACGCGCAGGAGGCACACGAGGCGATCCGCCCCGCCGGCGACACCTTCGCCACGCCCGGCCAGCTGTCGTCGCGGCTCGACACCGACGAATTCCGGCTCTACGAGCTGATCTGGCAGCGCACCGTCGCCTCGCAGATGGCCGACGCCCGCGGCACCACGCTGACCGTGCGGATCACCGGCCACGCCGGGACGGGCGAGGAGTGCGTGTTCTCCGCCTCGGGCCGCACCATCACCTTCGCCGGTTTCCTCAAGGCCTACGTCGAGAGCGTGGACGAGGATTCGGGTGGTCAGTCCGACGACGCCGAGTCCCGGCTGCCGGCGCTGAACGAGGGCCAGGCGGTCTCGGCCACCGAGCTGAACCCGGACGGGCACACGACGAATCCGCCGCCCCGCTACAACGAGGCGTCGCTGATCAAGTCTCTGGAAGAACTGGGCATCGGCCGTCCGTCGACGTATGCGTCGATCATCAAGACCATCCTCGACCGCGGCTACGTATACAAGCGCGGCAAC
Organism: Nocardia wallacei; assembly: GCF_029868745.1. Lineage (GTDB taxonomy): Bacteria > Actinomycetota > Actinomycetes > Mycobacteriales > Mycobacteriaceae > Nocardia > Nocardia wallacei_B. Next base: position 19,109 of record NZ_JARWOP010000164.1, read on the forward strand.
GCACTGGTGCCGTCGTGGGTGGCCTTCGCGGTGGTCGGTCTGCTCGAGGCGTACTTCGGCCGACTGGTCGACTTCGACTTCACCGCCGCGATGGAGGACGATCTCGACGCCATCGCCGGTGGGCGTGAGCAACGCGGAAATTGGTTGTCCAGCTTCTACTTCGGCGGCGAGAACGGTGTCGAGGGGTCGGTCGCGCGCTCGGGCGGACTGAAGAAGATGGTCGGCGAGCAACTCGACGACATCGATGCGCGCGAGATCAATTCGATCAAGCTGTTCACCGATGACGAAGGCCGCGACGTCGTCGTCCGGGTCGGTCGGTTCGGACCGTATCTGGAGCGCATGGTCGCCAATCCCGATGACCCGGACGGTGATCCGGTCTCGCAGCGCGCCAACCTGCCCGACGATCTGCCGCCGGACGAGCTGACGCCGGAGGTCGCCGAGAAGCTGTTCTCGACCCCGCAGGAGGGCCGCACCCTCGGCGTCGATCCCGAGAGCGGGCATCGGATCGTGGCCAAGGAGGGCCGGTTCGGTCCGTACGTGACCGAGATTCTGCCTGAGCCGGAAGAGGATTCGACCGCCAAGAAGGGATCGAAGAAGGCGGCCGGACCCAAGCCGCGTACGGGGTCGCTGTTCAAGTCGATGGACCTGGCCACCATCACCCTCGACGACGCGTTGCTGCTGTTGTCGTTGCCTCGCGTGGTGGGCAAGGACCCCGAATCCGGTGAGGAGATCACCGCGCAGAACGGCCGCTACGGTCCATATCTGAAGAAGGGCACCGATTCTCGGTCGCTGACCAGTGAGGATCAGATCTTCTCGGTGACGCTGGAGGAGGCGCTGAAGATCTACGCCGAGCCCAAGCGGCGCGGTCGGCAGGCCGCCAGCGCGGCGCCGCTGCGCGAACTCGGCGCAGACTCCGCCAGCGGCAAGCCGATGGTCATCAAGGACGGCCGCTTCGGGCCCTACGTCACCGACGGCGAGACCAATGCCAGCCTGCGCAAGGGCGACGAGGTCGAGTCGATCACCGACGCGCGCGCCTCCGAGCTGCTCGCCGACCGCCGGGCCAGGGGTCCGGTGAAGAAGGCGGCCAAGAAGACCACCAAGAAGGCCCCCGCGAAGAAGGCCACCGCGGCCAAGAAGACCACGACGGCGAAGAAGACGGCCGAGAAGTCCACCGCCAAGAAGACGGCAACCAAGACCGCGGCGAAGAAGAGCAATTCGACGAAGGCCTGACACCCGCTGTTCACTAGCGGAAATCGGCCCATGTCCGAATCGCGCGCATATTCTGCCGTAGCCTGGGCAGCCATTCGGGCACGCCGGCGGAAGGACATCCGATGACCGCACCATCGACCCAAAGAGCCGACCAGGAACGTGAAACCCTGATCGAGATGCTGGCGAATCAGCGCGAACTCTTCCGAATCACGTTGCGGGACATAGAAACCGATCAGGCCCGGCAGCGCACCACGGTCAGCGAGCTGACACTGGGCGGGCTGCTGCACCATCTCGTGCACGTCGAACAGCACTGGACGACGGTGATCGTGGAACGCGACGAGAACGCGGAAATCGATGTGTCCCAATTCGATTCGGAGTACAAATTGGCCGCGGAGGAGACGGTCGAGGGCCTGTTGAAGGAGTGGGACGCGGTCGCGGAGAACACCGCCGACCTGATCCGCAACGTGGACAGTCTCGACACCTCGATCCCCGTTCCGACCGCGCCGTGGGCGCCCGAACGGGTCTGGCAGACAGTGCGTTTCACGCTTCTGCATATTCTTCGAGAGATCGCGCAGCACAGCGGGCACGCCGACATCATCCGCGAGGCGCTGGACGGGGCGAATACCACGCATCAGCGCGCGTCCTGAGGTCGTTCCGCGCGCTACGAATGCATGCCGTGCCGGTGCGCCGAGTGTGTCGGTGGTGGCGGCTAGGGTGTACGGCGTGGTGGGTGTCTTCGATCGGCTGGTCGGCCAGGACGCGGTCGAATCCGAGCTGTCCGCTGCCGCGGTGGCCGCGCGCAGCGGTGTCGTGTCGTCGGCCATGACGCATTCGTGGCTGTTCACCGGGCCGCCCGGTTCGGGCCGCTCGGTCGCCGCGCTGTGCTTCGCCGCGGCTCTGCAATGCACCGATCCGGGCGTCCCCGGTTGCGGCCACTGCCACGCCTGCACCACCACCATGGCGGGCACGCACGGCGATGTGCGCCGCGTCGTGCCCGAGGGGCTCAGCATCGGCACCAAGGAGATGCGCGAGATCGTGCAGGTGGCGTCGCGTCGTCCCAGCACCGGCCGCTGGCAGGTGGTGCTGGTCGAGGATGCCGACCGGTTGACCGAGGCTGCGGGCAATGTCTTGCTGAAGGTGGTCGAGGAGCCGCCCGCGCGCACGGTCTTCCTGCTGTGCGCCCCCTCCGACGATCCGGAGGACATCTCTGTCACGCTGCGATCCCGTTGTCGCCATGTGCATCTCGTCACGCCTTCCACCGAGGCCGTGGCCCAGGTCCTGCGGGAGCGCGACGGCCTGGACCCTGACAAAGCCTTCTGGGCCGCGTCGATCAGCGGCGGTCACGTCGGCCGTGCCCGCCGCCTGGCCACCGACCCCGACGCGCAGGACCGCCGCCAGCGCGCGCTGGCCCTGGTCGCTGCCACCGCGCGCCCCGGCGCCGCCTACGCGGCCGCCGACGAACTGGTGAAGTCGGCCGAGGAAGAGGCCAAGCAAATGAGCGCGGGCCGGGATGAACGCGAAAAGGAAGAACTCGCCACCGCCATGGGCGCGGGTGGCACCGGAAAAGGCACCGCCTCCGCCACCCGCGGCTCGGCCGGCGCCCTGAAGGACCTGGAACGCCGCCAGAAATCCCGAGCCACCCGCACCAGCCGCGACTCCCTCGACCGTGCCCTGATCGACGTCGCCGGTCTCTACCGTGACGCCCTCGCGGTCCGTTTCGGCGCGGCCGAGCCCACCGCCACCTCCGGCGTCACCCTCACCCACCCCGACCTCCCCGACCAGATCCGCGACCTGGCCACCGAGGTCCGCCCCGAGGGCCTGCTCCGCTCCATAGAAGCCGTCCTCGGCTGCCGCACCGCCCTGGACCAGAACGTCAAACCCCGCTTCGCCGTAGCCGCCATGGTCGCGGGTTTGATAGCCGCCCGAACTCCCTGACCCCAGGGCGCTTCACATCAAATGGCCCGGTGTCGATGCGCGGCAATCGAATTCGTGTTGATCCTGTCGCGGCCTTCTCTCAGCGGTAAGGAGATCCGCATCATCGATGCAGATCCTTTCCTGCGGGGATCTGCCGATTGCGGTGTGGCCGGGCTGTTCTAGGTATTCGAGTATCCGTTGCCCTGCACATCTGGAAACGGCAGTGGCCATGACCAGGCCCGAAAGCTCGACCTTAAGCATACGTATAGACGAAGCCTAGAAGGACACCCGATCCTCTTGTAGTCCGCATCCACCCGGGGTGCACCGCAGATTCAGGAGCAACAGGCATGAACCTCAAAGCCATCGCCGTCGCGTCCGCGACGACCGTCGCGTTCGGTGTGGGCGGCCTGCTGGCGGCCGCCCCGGCCCAAGCAGGCACCTGGTACACAGCCGACTTCAGCACCTACGAGCGGTGCGACGCCGCCGGCGAATACAAGATCGAGCACCATCAGGCCGTGCAGTACTACTGCGACAACGTGAGCGACCCGTGGGAGCCACAGCTGTGGCGCCTTCACTTCCTGACACCGTAGCGGCGGGCGCCAGCGCACCAGGGCCGCGTGCAGCGCCGCCTGGACGGGCTTTCGGCCTGCACCAGTCGGCACCGCGACGGACCGCCCGAGAATCCCGATCAGAGGGCTGGGGGGAGCGTTTGCGTCCAGCTGGGTGCCGCCCCCGCCCAGCGTCGTGAAGGTGAGCCGGTCATCCACCCAGCTCTGACCACCGGTTTTCGCGATCCGCCCCCGATTCGATAGACTCGCGGGGCCGAAAGGCACGCCGCCTTAGCTCAGTCGGTAGAGCGCTTCACTCGTAATGAAAAGGTCGGGGGTTCGATTCCCCCAGGCGGCTCCAGGTCAGAGGTTATTTCCAGCTCTCCGTCACGGCGCTTGGCGCGGCCGGTATGCCGACAGTGTGCCAACGGGCGGAGAGCACCTCCTCAAATCACCCGAGGAGAGCAGGCCCCGCTGCCTTCAAATCCTCGGGCTGCGTGTCGCTGTAGATGGACAACGAGACTGCCGGGTCGTGACCGTGCCAGGCCGCCACAATGTGCACCGGGATGCCGAGTGCGAGCATGAGCGACACCGACGTGTTCCGCAGAACCTTCAGGGGGATGCGCCGCAGCCCGGCGCGTCTGCTGATCCGCTGGAACTCGTCCGAGTACCACTCTGGCCGGACGGGCGTCCCGTCTTCGTGCACGGCGATCAGCCGATCGTCGGACCACGGGATGTCCAGCGTCAGGCATTCGTGTTTCTGCGCCGCCTTCAGCGCGCGCAGCGCCTCGGTCAGAACGGCGGGAGGTGGAAGATCACGACGACTGCGGCGGGACTTCGGCAAGTTCTCCTCGGTCTCTGTGCCGATTGCCACTCGGCCCCGGCGAACTCGGAGCGCCGCGTCATCGAACCGGGACCACCGCATCCCCAACACTTCCGAGCGACGCACGCCGTAGATGGACAGCAGCCAGCACGCATGGAGCCGGTGCCCCCGCGCCTCCTCCCGGAAGCGCTTCACTTCAGCAACGGTCCACGACCTCGCTGCTTCGGCTGCGTCGTCATCCTCGGGAATCTCATCGCCGGGACGTTCCACGAGCGCAATCACGTTGCGCGGCAGCGCCCCCTGGTCCACGTAGGACTGAACCATGGCGCTAAGGGCCGTCAGAGTGGACTGGACGGTTACCGGCTTCACTCCGCGCGTGATCGAAACCAACTCAATGGCTGTGTATGTGGCGCGCCCGGCCCGGGTGATCCGACCTGCCCGGACGAGCGCCGACAGCGGGGTATGGATGTCCTTGCCGGGAAACTCCGCCTGGATCGTTCGGGCGGTGACGCCGGTCGGGTGCAGCGCGGTCAGGGCGGACGGCCTCCCGGGCCATTCGAGCGATCTCCGAGTAGAACTCGTCGTCATAGCCTCGCGCCCCTGGCTTCTGTGGAGGGCGCTTCTCCGGCGTGGAGAGCTGGGTCCAGTCGAACTCGCCGCCGCGCTCGAACATCGCGGCTACGGCCGCCAATCGCTGTAGGGGGATACACCGCAAGTCCTGCTGCGTAATCGGTACATCCGCGTCGGGCGCGCTGATTAGCAGTTCCACCACTCCGGTCCCATGCACCGTATCGGCCGTACGGATCTCGTAGACGAACTGATGTCCGGCCAGTCCGATGGCGTAAGGCCTGGAGCCGGACGTGAGACTCGCGTCTTGTACCTCACCCAGCTTGTTGCCCGGCGGTACGAATTCCAGTCGGTTTCGCTGCCATGCGTCCGGGCAACCCACAGGAGAACAACATCACGCGCCGAGGGTGGCAGGTTACGGCCCGTTCTCCTCCTCGATTCGCTGCCGGATCGTCTCCACGGTGCGGTCCCTCGGTATTCGCACGGGCCAGCAGATCGCCCCGACCAGTACGGCCAGCGGCAGGCCGATTGCGATCACGAACCCGAAGATGAGCCAGCCGTCCCCGCCCACGACTATCGCCTACCCGCGCGGTCCGGAATGGTCGACCATCGTGCGAAACTCATTCGGGGGGAGACGGTTTCGACATCGGAAATGCCATCAGGGCGTGTAACTGGATTACGTCCAAGTGGTTCGGTGCCGGTGTGATCACCACATCGGCGTCCATTGCCCGCGCCTGATCCACCAACGGAATCAGACTCCAATCGGGAGGCCAAACGAGCACATAGCCCAGGCGGCGCGCCAGCCGCCGGACTCCCGCCGCATCCCATTCGAGCCAGGGACTCACCGCATGATCGACCCATCCGAGCGCGGTCGGTTGGTGTCGCATCGCGTGCCCCTCCGTCGTGTGCTGGTTCCTCCGCGCGGGATGTGCCGGAATCGGAAGTTGAACGGCGACACCAGGGGAACCTGAAAAGCACGCTATGAGTGCGGCGTTCGTCGGCAACAGGAAATTGCGCCATATTGCGCCGAATTGGCCAGCGGTGCGACGGCGGGCCGTCGATGATTGAGTGTGTCCACACACCATGGGAGGAACCATGAAGCTCGAACGACTCGGCGGCGACAGCACAGATGGTCAGAGCCCGACCCTGTTCCTCAGCGACCGGGGCACGTACGTTGCGCAGGGCTGGAGCACCGACGATCCCCGCACAATCGAGATTCCACACCGCTTGATCCGGCACCTACAGCCCGGGACGTGCTTCGGTGCCCTGCTGCACGACACCGGGCACGGAACATTCATGCTCACGGGCGAGCCGGTTGCGGATGCCGAAGCGCTGGAACAGATCCGGTTGCCCGGCCACGAATCGGCGGTAGAACTAACCATTGAGACAGAGCGGAGGCGGGATGCAACACCTGGCGTTCGATGATCTGGCGTACGCCTTCCGCACTCACCGCCGCGTATTCCACCTAGAGGTCCGTGACGACTACAGCGGGGTCGTTGGGGAAGCAGATCGAGTCCGCCGGTTCCTGGCCGGTGAACCGCAAGACCCTGCGGCCAGCGAGAGATGGCATGCGCTGATGCGGGAAGTCACCGGGTCGGGCTGCGCGGTGCAGCGGGTCCGGGTGGTCACCGAGCCTCACGGGGACTACATCCTGTTCTCGGTGGGTACGACGGCCGCGAATATCGAGGCGGGAGAAGACATCCGGTGGTTGCCTCGCCAGGACGCACCGCCCGACTTGCCAGATGACGATTGGTGGCTGTTCGATGACGATATGGCCGCGTACACGGTGTTCACCAGCGACGGGGCCGCGCTACCCGGTTGGGTGACGATCACTGATCCGGCAGTCGTAGCGCACTACGCCCAACGCCGAGACGAGCTGTGGGCGAAAGCAATTCCGCACGACGAATACGCCAAGTGACCAACGTTGGTGAGGCGCGCCGCGACCTGGGAGCCCGATTGCGGGAGCTGCGGGTGGCGGCGCACCTGCGTGGTTACCAACTGGCGGAGCAAGCGGGCTGGCACCCGGCCAAGGTCTCTCGTATCGAGAACGGTGCGCAGGCGCTGAGCGAGGACGACTTGGCCGCCTGGTGCAGGATCACCGGAGCCGAGACTGAACACCCGGACCTGCTGGCTTCCGTGCGGAACATCTCCGCCGCCTGGATGGAATGGCGGCGCATCGTCAGCCACGGATACGCCAGCCATCAGCGCCAGATCAGCGGCATCGAGGAACGAACCGAACTCCTGCGCGGCTACGACCCGCAGGTGTTTCACGGGTTGTTGCAGACGGCGGACTATGCACGGGCACTGATGACAGCGGGCATGGAGTTCTTGAACACCAGCCGGGACCTGGATGCCGCCGTAGCCGCGCGGACGGAACGACAGCGGGTCCTCCACCACGGCCAGCACCGTTTGTACCTCCTCGTCGGTGAGCAAGCCCTCTGGACGACGGTAGGAAACGATGAGGTGATGGCGGGACAGCTGCGACATGTGCTCACACTGATGGACCTGCCCCGATTGGTGTTCGGGATTGTCCCGGCGAATAGTCGGTTCTTCCGGCGCACAACAGATTTCGTGCTATATGACCGGCGCAAGGTCCTGGTGGAGACGATCACCGCCGAGTCCACCATCACGCAGCCGCGTGAGATTGCGTTGTACGAGAAGGTTTTCACCGCACTGACCGAACAGGCAGTCCACGGAGTAGCGGCCCGCGAGATGATCGCCGCCGAACTGGAGCGGCGCGGCGCACCGTGAGGGCCAGTAAGACCGCAGATCAGGCACGGTTTCCAATGTGCCGTCAGTGTGCCAAGACGGGCACGTACGCGCTGGACGCAGCCGTGTCGCCTGGACAGAAAAGAGCCTCTGACCTGGACTGCACGGACCTACTTGGACACCGGATCACACTTCCGGGGTCACTCGTAATGAAAAGGTCGCGAGTTCGATTCTCGCAGGCGGCTCCATATTTGTTCGGTGGCGGCTTGGTTTGCCCGGTCATGTGCCGTATGCCGCCGTTGTGCCACCGCCGAAGTGAACAGCCGGTCATGCTGGAACCGTGACGGCTGTGTGCCCCAGGCTGAGCGGGGGTTTGCCGGGTACGTTGTGGGCGTGACCGCTGTGATTACGTCTCTGATCGCTGTTGCTGGCACCCTGCTCGGATCGACCGCGACTTTTCTGATCCAGCGCAGCACGGCTGCTCGTGGGGCTGCTGATTCCTTTGCGGAACAGCTGCGGCGGGACCGTCTCGAGGCGTTTCATGCTGTCAGTGTCGCTGCGACGAAGTTTCGTCACGGGCAGATCGAACGGTGGTATCTGATTCAGGAAGGGGACCCGGATGCGGAGGCGCTTCAGGCTGCGAAACGGCACTGCTACCAACTGCGCACCGACCTTCGGGATGCACTGCTGAAAGTTGAGTTGGTGATTGATGATCCACGATTGCAGGAGTTGGGCACCGCGGTCATCGATGCGATCCGGCAGATTCATCGAGCGACGACCCTTTCCGAGCACGTGGAATGTACTACCAAGGCCAGCAACGCGATTCGCGCGTTCGTCAAGCACGCATCCATGCAGATCCAGACTCCGCCTGAGGTTCGCCGTCGGCAGCTCACGGGCGAAGCAGGTCGGCAAGTTCTGTCTCCAGCGGCCGATTAGCAGTGCTGCCGCGACCACTCCGCGCCGATGGTGCGGAAGCTTCGGTCGAGTACTTTGCCGGGTCTGCTCTGACAGCCCTCGCAACTGCCGCTGCGGACGAATTGATGTGGCGGGCCTCGACCTGCGAACTCCGTTACTCGGGGTCGTGCTTGCTGTAGTAGACGGTGATCGATGGCCAGTTGCCTTCTGCGGTGGGCTCGTTGTGCATGATCAGGTCTGCCACTGTGATGGGGCCGAGGGTCTCGATTGTGGATGCGACGGTGCGGAGCAGGGTTGGTACGTCTGCTTGGTTGGGGCCAGGGGGGTTCGCCTGGGAGAAGTGCAGCGTCTCGTAGCCGGTTGATGTCATGGGCCCTCGGGTTCGTCTTGAACTAACGGGTCAGGGGGAAGGGTAGGTGGTTTCGACCCGAGGTCGCTGGGGGCGTACCTTCCCCGCATGGCGCAACGGTTTGTTATGTGGCGGGTTGATGGGAAGACGCAGCCGATGGTGGGGCGGGCGTTGTACTTCGACTTGACGTCCGAGGGGTTGAATGAGCCGGAGTTGTTGCAGGCGTTGGGGGGTGGGCGGATTGTGTCGCACACTATTCAGCATGATCCGGCGTATTCGGGGGCGGGGTCTTGGCTTGTGACGTTTGTGGTTGATATGGACGACTAGGGCGGGCTGTCAGCTGACCAAGCCCCGGCCTGTGGTGAGGGGGAGGTCTGCGGCGGTCAGGAGGCCGGGGCGGGCCTCGATTACCGCGGGGACGCAGCTGACCAGGCGGGCTGCGGTGCCGACGAGGCCCGCTTTGGCGTGGTCGCCGCCGCTGTAGAGCTGGAGGTCGAGTTGGTAGTCGGGCTCGCCCTTGACTTCTACTCGGTAGCAACCCTTTCCGGTGGGCTGGGGCCATTCGGGGGCCAGGTCGGGGTGTAGGCGGGTGATGTGTTCGAGGACGAAAACCGCGCGGCCCGAACGCATTCCGTTGACCTGGAAGCGGAGGGCGGCGGCGGTTCCGGCTTCGACGGTGCGGCCTGCGACCTCGAGCCGGTCGGGGGTGGGTAGGCGTTCGAAATGCTGTGTCACCTCGTCCAGTTCGACGTCCAGCGCGGCGGCGAGTTGGCGGACGACGCTGCCCCAGGCGAGGGTGAGGACGCCGGGTTGCAGGAGCAGGGGGAGGTCGTCGAGGGCGCTGCCGAAGCCCATGATGTCGAACAGGACCTTCGGGTTGTCGTAGGTGGAGTAGTCCATCAGCTCCGAGCAGACGACCTGGTCGATGCGTTCGCTGCCGCTGGTGACCAGCAGTGGTAGCCAGTCGTTGGCCCAGCCGGGGTCGATGCCGTTCACCCACAGCGAGGCGCCGCCCTCCTCGGCCGCCGCCACGATCGGATCGATGGCCTCCGCGGGCATTGTGCCGTAAGGGAATTGGAGGAATACGGGGCTGCTGGACACCACGTTGATGCCCGCCCGGAGGAAGGTCTTCAGGTCCTCGACGGCCTCCATGAGGCGGTTGTCGGCCATGGCGGTGTGCACGATGCAGTCGGGTTTCAGGGCGAGCAGCGCCTCGGCGTCGGTGGTGGCGAGGATGCCGGTCGGCTCGTCGAGGCCCGCCAGCTCGGCGGCGTCCTTGCCCTCTTTCGCCGTGCTGGAGACCCAGACTCCCACGAGTTCCAGTTCGGGCCGGGCGATTACGGATCGCAGCGACCACCGGCCGACATTGCCGGTGCTCCACTGCACTACGCGATAGGTCATCGTGCTCTCCTCACAGATCCGGAAGTCCGAGTTCGAGGTTCGGGCTTTCGATGCCGCCGTCGACCTCGAGAATCTTTCCCGTGACGTAGCCCCCCGCACGGGAGCTCAGGTAGACGATGGCGGCCGCGATCTCCCACGGTTCGCCGAGGCGATGCAGCGGCGTGTCCGCCTCCATCCGCTGCTTGATCTCCGGCTGCTGCGCCACGACTTCCAGCGCGGAGGTGAGTACCGAGCCGACCGCGATCGCGTTCACCCGGATGCGGGGCGCGAGATCCGTTGCGGCCAAACGGGTCCAGTGGGCCAGTGCCGCCTTCGCGGTGCCGTAGGCGAGGAAGCCGCGGCCGGGGGAACGGCCCATCATCGAGCTGATATTGACGACCGAGCCGCCGTCGCCGGACAGCATGTGCGGCACCGCCGCCTGAGTGAGGGCGTGGGCGGTGGACACATTGAACCGGAAGGCGTCCTCGAGGAATTCCGGTGTGGTGGTGAGGAAGGTGTTCGGCATGGTGCCGCCGACATTGTTGACGACGATGTCGAGGCGGCCCAGTTCCGCGGCGGCGGTGTCGGCGAACGCGGTGACGGCCGACAGGTCGGACAGGTCGCAGGGCACGGTGACGACGCGGCGGCCGAGCGCGCGGATCCGGTCCGCCACCTCGTCCAGCTGGGCGGCGGTGCGGGCGGCGATGGCGACGTCGGCGCCGGCCTCGGCAAGGGCGAGCGCGGTAGCGGCGCCGATGCCGCGACCGGCGCCGGTGACGACGGCGACGCGGCCGTCGAGGCGGAAGGTGTCCAGGATCATCGCGAGGTGATTCCTCCTCCGGACCACCGCGCGGGCAGTCCTGTGTGTATCGGAAGCGGGTGCTCGCGCCGCGAATAGGACAGTGAGCACCGTCACACGCAGACTTTAAGCAATAGTGCTTAATTGTCAAGACATACTTCTCAACATGCTGGTCGGAGGTTATTGTTCAGCTGTGGAGACGACGGCCCGGGAGCGGCTCATCCTGGCGGCGGAGCGATTGATCGCCGAACGCGGACCGACCGTGCCGCTGCGCGATATCGCCGCGGCGGCGGGGCAGCGCAACAACTCCGCGATCCAATACCACTTCGGCTCGCGCGACGGTCTCATCGCCGCGATCGTCGAGCACCGCCTGGCGACCCTCGAGGTGCGGCGCTTGGAATTGCTTGCCGAGCAAGCGGGTTCGGCCGAATCCGTGCACGGTTTGCTGGAGGCGCTGGTCGTCCCGATGTTCGAGCTGGGCGCGCACCACGGCATCGGCCACTATGCCCGGTTCCTGGAACAGATTCGGACGCATCCGGCTGTGACGGACGTGGCCAACCTCGACACCGCCGAACGCACCTCGGTGCGCGTGATCATGCGCGGCCTGCAGCGGGCACTGCCCGAACTTCCGTCGCGACTGCGTATTCGGCGGTTGCGCGCGCTGCCGACGGTGTTGTTCGCCCTGCTCGCCGACCATGAACGCGCCGTCGAATCCGGCCGGGTGGCCGCCGACGACGCGGCCGCTCGGGGCGAACTCGTGGATATGCTCGCGGGCACTCTCACCGCACCGGTCATGGAGGGTGCGCCCGCACGCTGATCGGCCCCCGGCCTTCTGGCAGCATCGCGGCATGTCCGACACCCCGCGTTTCGCCGCGCCGATTCCCGTGCTGCGCATCTTCGATGTGACCAAGGCGCTCGAATTCTATTGTGAATACCTGGGTTTCACTGTGGACTGGGAGCACCGTTTCGAGCCGGGCCTGCCCCTTTATGCACAGGTGTCCCGTGGTTCGGCGGTCATCCACCTGAGCGAACATCACGGCGACGGCACGCCCGGGACCGTGGTGTGGACAGCTGTGGACGATATCCACAGGTGGCATGCCGAACTTGCCGGGAAGCGCTACGGCTACGCCCGGCCGGGCCCGCCCGAGGAGGGACCCGGCGGTCCGGGGTTCTCCGTCACCGATCCGTTCGGCAACGAACTGCGGTTCGCCCAGCCCGACTGACCTGGCGGAAGATAGTTCGCGGCGGCTACCGTGGACGACTGTGGATATCGCGCACGTGCAGACCGAGACTCGCCCGGGTTGGCGAGGACTCGGGCAACCCGCCCTCGTGGCGGGCGGGGCGGCGGCCGTGGTCGCGTTGCTGCATTTCCGGGACCCGCACGTGCCGGGGTCCTACAGCATCTGCCCGTTGTACGCGCTAACCGGCTGGTGGTGTCCGGGCTGCGGCGGGTTGCGGGCTGTGCACAACCTCACCGACGGCCGGTTCCTCGATGCTGTGCACAGCAATGTGCTGCTGGTGCCGCTGCTGGTCGGATTCGTGCTGTGGTTGGGGCACTGGGCGGTGCGGAACTGGCGTGGGCAACCCGGTCGAGCGTTCCCGTTCTCGATCGGCCGCACCCAACTGGTGGTGATTCTCGCGTTGTTCACAGCGTTCACGGTGTTCCGCAATACCCCGTGGGGGACCTGGCTGGCGCCGGTGTGACAGATCGCGGCGCGGTCCCTGTGGGAAGTGCCGTCGACTGGGCATGCTGACGGTATGGCTGATTCATTGCGAACACGGATACGCGAGAAGATTCTGCGGCAGCTGAACGAGGACGGCGCGCCGGATCCGGAGCAGGAAGACACGCGCCAGCTCTCCGTCGAGAACGACCTCGAACTGCTCGACGCGATCGGGGACAACGATCCCATGCTCGAGGAACTCGCCGAGCGCTACCTCACACCCTGACCGCCACGCCGGCTCAAACTGTGCACGGCGCCGCGCCCGTTCCCGGAGCGAGGCGTTCCCGGGTCTCCGGCACCGGATTCCACTGACCTTCGGTACGGCCGTAGTCCCAGGCCGATCCCTCGCGCACCAGAGTGTCGACCGCGTCGATCAGCCGGTCCACATCCGCCGCGCAGGTGCCCAGCCCGATGCTGGCGCGCAGTGCCCCGTCCACACCGAGGCGGGCCAGCAGCGGATGCGCGCAGAACCGCCCGTCGCGCACACCGATGCCGTATTCGGCCGACAGGTAGGCGGCGACGTGGCCCGGTTCGTAGCCGTCCACGGTGAACGCGACGATGCCGACGCCGTCGGCGCTGTCCGACCAGATGCGCAGGAAGCGCACTCCCGCAACGGTTTCCAGGCCGTCGCGCAGCCGCTGGGTGAGCTGACGCTCGTGCTCGCCGACCGCGACTTCGTCCAAGGCGGCCAGGGTGTCGCAGGCGGCGGCCAGCGCGGCCACGCCCAGGACGTTCGGGGAGCCGCCCTCGTGCCGCTGCGGGGCCGGCGCCCATTCGGCGGTGGTGGCGGTGACCGCACGCACCGCGCCCCCGCCCGCGAGGTACGGCTCGGCGGCGTCGAGCCAATCCCGGCGGCCCACCAGCACACCCGCGCCGAACGGTGCGTAGAGCTTGTGACCGGAGCAAGCCAGATAATCAATGCCCGTGGCGCGCAGGTCGATTCGGCGATGCGGCGCCAGCTGGGCCGCGTCGACCAGGATGCGGGCGCCGCACTGGTGCGCGATGGTGGCCAGGCGTTCCAGTGGAAGCAGTTCGCCAGTCACGTTCGAGGCGCCCGTAACCGCAAGCAGCGCAGCGGGTTTGGTGCACAGTTCCGCGACGAGGCGGCGGATCGTCTCCTCGATCGTGTCCGCGGCCGGGACCACTCGACGGCCGTGCCGTGTCCACGGCAGGAAGTTGGCGTGATGCTCGATGTCGAGTACCACGGTATCGCCCGGCACGCAGGACGCCAGCAGATTCAGCGCGTCGGTGGTGTTGCGGGTGAACACGACCGTCTGGTCGTCGGCGCAGTTCAGGAAGCGTGCCACCGAGCCGCGGGCGGCCTCGTAGCAGTCGGTCGAGATGCGGGAGGCGTAGCCCGCGCCGCGGTGCACGCTGGCGTAGTACGGCAGCAGTTCGGTCACCCGATCGGCGACCTGCGCCAGGGCGGGCGCGCTGGCGGCGTAGTCGAAATTGGCGTAGCGGCGAGTTCCGCCCTGTACCAACGGAACTCGCAGATCGCATCCGGAGACGCGGGCAACGGCGGCACAGGTGTGGTCGAGAGCAGCGGTCATCACGTCAACCCTTCGGGTCATGGGACTCCGGAGGAAACGAGTAGTCGGAGTCCGCGCTTGCCCTGCCCGGTCGGGCAGCGGCCCGGTCGTCACCCGGAGCACCCCGCCGCGGAGGAGGGTTGCCGGCCAGCAAGCCGGGGCTTGACGCTGGCACTCATGACCTGGCCCGAGATTGGCAGACGGCCGCCCCGCTTGTCAACCCCGCGCTGCGACCTTACGTGTGGTCCGCTGATCCTGGACGCGCGAAAGCCTTGTGCTGGAAGCTGATTCAGTCAAGCCCCATCGGCCGGTGATATCCGCCGTTGTAGTAGAGCAGGGGAGCGGCGATCGGCTGATCGCCGGTGTTGTCGTAGACGCGGGTGGCCAGGCCGATCACCAGGGTGTGGTCGCCGACGGGGATCAGCTGGTGCACCGCGGCCCGTACCCAGATGGGGGTGCCGTGCAGGACCGGTTCGCCGGTATCGAGGCGGGTCCACAGGGACTGGTCGGCGAAGCGTTCCTCGGCGGCTCGGGAGAACCGCTGTGCCAGATGCCGCTGATGCTCGCCCAAGAAGTGCACGACCACCGAGTCGGCGGCCAGCATGGCGTCGATGCTCGACGAGGTGTGCGCGATGTTGAACGAGATCAGCGGCGGATCCAGCGACAGCGAGGCGAAGGAGGTAGCGGTGAAACCCACCGGCCGGGTCGCCGAGTCCAGGGTGACGATGGTGACGCCGGCGGGGTAGTGCCGCATGGCGGACCGGTACTGGGACGCGGTGATTCCGCTCAGATCGTCGGGTACCTCGAGTTCGGCATCGGAGGAACTCATGTCACCGCCTCGGCGCCGCTCGCGGGCGCGGTCTCGCTGGTTTCGTACAGTTCCAACCTACGTTGCCCGGGTGGCGGGTATTCCGGCCGCGGGCCGTTCAGTACTCCGGATAGCCGTCGGACGGGCCGATCATCAGGTTGATGCGGTCGCGGGTGAGGCGGGTGAGTAGCTCCGTGGTCCGTTCCGTGATCTCCTGCCGCACGAAGGAGTCGAAGATGCGGCCGAGATCCGCGTCGGAGAGGGCGGGCAACTCGACCTCCGCGGCCTTCAGCAGCGCCGCGCGGTCGGCATAGGGGCGACCGTCGGCCACCTTCTCCGCCCAGGTCACGGCGCAGCAGCAGGAATAGAGCGCGTGTACCGCGCGAGTGCGGGGGAGCGAATTGAAACGGTCCAGGCCGATGCCCTTGTGCATCACCATGGTGGCCTCCGGTAAACCGAGGCGGCAAATCCTGAGGTACCGATCGTTGCACCGCTACGCCGCCGCCGACAGCGGTTCGCGGCGAATGTTGCACAGGATTTACACGGTGCGGGCCGCCCGAACACGGGTCGCTACGCTGGACAAATGACTGAATGGAAGGCTTTCACAGTCGAGAGCAAGGATCACGTCGCGCAGGTGACGCTGATCGGCCCGGGTAAGGGCAACGCCATGGGCCCGGACTTCTGGCGGGAACTGCCCTTGGTCTTCGGTGAACTCGACGCCGACCCGGAGGTGCGGGCGATCGTGCTCACCGGATCGGGCCGCAACTTCTCCTACGGCCTCGACCTGCAGGCGATGAGTCCGCTGTTCGGCGCGCTGCTGGCCGACCGGGCCCTGGCCGCGCCGCGCACCGCCTTTCTGCACGACATCCGGCGGCTGCAGGCCGCGGTCACCGCGGTGGCCGATTGCCGCAAGCCGGTGATCGCCGCGGTGTCGGGCTGGTGTGTCGGCGGCGGCCTGGACCTGATCGCCGCCGCCGATATCCGGCTGGCCAGCGCTGATGCCACCTTCAGTCTGCGCGAGGCCAAGGTCGCCATCGTGGCCGACGTCGGTTCGCTGCACCGGCTGCCCGGCGTCATCGGCGAGGGCCACCTGCGCGAACTGGCCTACACCGGCAAGGACATCGACGCCGCCCGCGCGGAGCGCATCGGCCTGGTCAACGACGTGCACGCCGATCAGGCCGCGGTGCTCGACGCCGCGCACGCCATGGCCCGCGAGATCGCCGCGAACCCGCCGCTGGTGGTGCAGGGCATCAAGGACGTGCTCGACCAGCCCAAGGCCGGGCGGATCGCCGACGGTTTGCGCTACGTCTCGGCGTGGAACGCCGCCTTCCTGCCGTCGGAGGATCTCACGGAGGCCATTCAGGCGGTGTTCGAGAAGCGGCCGCCGGAGTTCGAGGGCCGGTAACCACAGGCTTCCTGTACGACTGTTCAGCACGATCGTCTACCGTCTCTGCACAACGTTCGTGTGTTGTGGACAGGACCGATGCTGAAGTTCGCCGTGCTGGGTGAGGTACGAGCTTGGCGCGGCGAGAACCCGCTGGATCTCGGCCCCAAGCAGCGCCGAGCCGTGCTCGCGGCGCTGTTGCTGCGGCGCGGCCGCTCGGCCACCGTGGCGGACCTGGTCGCCGACGTCTGGGGCGATCGCGCCACGGCCAGCGCGGTCGGCGCGCTGCGCAACCACATCCTGCATCTGCGCAAGATCCTCGAGCCCGACCGGGCGCCGGGCACGCCGCCCGCGGTGCTGGTCGGATTCGCCGGCGGATACGCGCTGCGCCTGCCGCCCGCCGCGGTCGACATAGATCTGGCCGAGCAGTACGCGACCGAGGCCGAGCGCACCTCCGACGCCGCCCTGGCCCACGACCGCCTGCAGGCCGCGCTGAGCCTCTGGGCCGGTACTCCGCTGGCGGGGTTACCGGGTCCGCACGCCGAACGTCGCCGCGCCCAGCTCATCGAGCGTCGGTTGAGTCTGCTGGAACGCCGTCTCGAGGCCGATCTCCGCCTGGGTCGCCACGCCGAGGCGATCACCGAGTTGCAACCGCTGGCCGCGGAACATCCGTTGCGGGAGAAGACCCGTGAGCTGTTGATGACGGCGTTCTATCACGCTGGGCGGCGGGCCGAGGCGCTCGAGGTGTTCGCCGATACGCGGGCCACCCTCGTCGAATCGCTGGGTCTGGAACCCGGTCCCCGCCTGGTCGATCTGCAACAGCGCATTCTGCGCGCGGAGCCCGCGCCGACGCGTCCGGCGCCGGTGGCCGAGCGGGTCAGGGTGGCGCAATTGCCCGCCGATATCGCCGATTTCACCGGTCGCGCCGACTGGGTGCGCCGGATGGTCGAGCATCTCACCGCGCCCGGCGGCGCCGTGCCGGTGTGCGCGATCGCGGGGATGGGCGGGGTCGGCAAAAGCACGCTGGCCGTGCACGTCGCGCACCTGGCCCGGGACCATTTCCCGGACGGCCAGCTGCATGTCGATCTGCACGGATTCGAGCGCCGCGGTTCCGCCGCCGACACCCTCGGCGACTTCCTGCGCGCGCTCGGGGTGCCGGAGGGGGAGATCGCGGCCTCGGCGCAGCAGCGCGCCGCCCAGTTCCGCAGCCGGTTGGACGGCAAGCGGGTGCTGGTGGTGCTCGACAACGCCCGGGACGCCGAGCAGGTGGCTCCGCTGATCCCGGGCACTGCGGGTTCGGCGGTGCTGATCACCAGCCGGTCCGCGCTGCCCGAACTGCCCGGAGCGGTCGGCGTGCGGCTGGATGAGATGACCGCGGCGGAGGCCTCGACCCTGCTGGCCCGCATCGTCGGCGGCGATCGGGTCGACGCCGAACCCGAGGCCGCCGAGGCGGTGGTGCGCGCCTGCGGTCGGCTGCCGCTGGCGGTGCGGATCATCGGCGCGCGGCTGGCGAGCCGCCCGCGCTGGACGATCGCCGCGATCGCCGACCGGCTGGCCGATTCACGGCGTCGGCTGGGGCTGCTCCGCACCGGCGATCTCGCCGTCGAACCCGTCTTCCGGCTCGGCTACGACCAGCTGGAACCCCAGCAGGCCAAGGCTTTTCGCATGCTCGCCGGTCCCGAGGTGGAAGATCTGCCGCTGCCCGGCGCGGCGGCCATGCTGGGACTCGACCGCGACGAGGCCGAGTACCTGTGCGAGTCGCTGGTCGATCTGAGCCTGCTCGACGCCACCGCCGCGGGGCGCTACACCCATCACGATCTGCTGCGGCTGTTCGCCCGCGAACTCGGCCCGGCCGACGAATCCGAGGCGCTGCCGCGACTGCTCGACTTCTACCTGGCGACCATGAAAAACGTGGTGGCGGTGTGCAATCCGGGGACGCGGTTGCCGGAGTACCTCGAAACGACTCGGGCTCGCGGGTTGTCGTTCTCCGACGGCGCCGACGCGCAGTGCTGGCTGAACACCGAGCGCCGCAACCTGGTGGCGCTGTTCCGGCAGGCCGCCCGGCTCAGCGCCGCGGCGAGCCCCGCGCCGGCGTTGTGTGCCGACTTGGCCTGGGCCATGGCGGAATTGATCGACGGCGGGCCGCACGCTCAGGAACTGTCCCGGGCGCTGGAAGAACTGCTCGCGGCCGCGCTGCGCGCCGGGGATCGTGATCTGGAGTGCCGGGTGCGGGTGGCGCTGGGTTCCGTGCTCACCTACGCCCTGGCTCGGATGAGTACCGGGCGCGACCATCAGCGCATCGCGTTGTCGCTGGGCAGTGATTCCCCGGGCAACGCCGCCTGACTGCCTTCGCGGCGCAGATGCTGGCCGGTTCCGCACGGGTCGGCGTGGAGGTCGCCGCCTCGCTGGCGCATGCCGAGCGGGCCATCCGGCTGGCCCGGCGGCTCGGTGACCCGGCCATCGAATGCGGTTGCCTGATCCAGGTGGCCAAGACGCTGTCGGACGACGGGCGGTTCGAGGAGTCCGTCGCCAGCGCCGAACGCGGGCTGGATCTGGCGCAGCAGATCGGCAACAACGCCCTGGAGGCGATGGCGCTGCACGAGCTGGGCGCCGCGCTGGCCTACCGCGACGAGCACGAGCGTGCGATCGAATTATGCACGCGCGCAGTCGAATCCGCGCGCCGCAGCGGTATGTCGTTGCGGGTGGGGCTCGCGCTGGCACGGCTGGCGCACGTGTACATGCTTGCGGGGGAACTGATTCGGGCCGAGCCGATCGCGGCCGAGGCGGTCGAGAACATCACCCGGGCCGCCGGACCGCTGCACCGCGGCCGCGTCATGCTGATGCACGGGCTGGTGTTGCAGGGGCTGGGCCGCACGACCCAGGCCCGGCAGGTGTTACGCGCGACGGCCGAGATCGTGGTACAGCTGGAGGAGGCCGACCTGGTGCACGAGCGCATCGCCGCGGAATTGGCGGTGCCGGTCATGGCCATGCTGCGTGAGCAGGTCGCCGCCGTCCACGCCGAGCGGGTTGCCGGCTGAGCCTCCGGGCACGTCATTTTCTGATCATTTCCGCCTCATCCACCGCGGTGACCAGTGCGTTCGTGGTCGGGATAAAGGTGCGCGGGCGGCGCCGGCCAGGTTAGCGTGTCAGTCGCGGATTCCGGTGGCGCCCAAGCGCTGCCGGTGCGGCCGGGGTCCGAGGTGGCCCGTTACCCGCGGCCATCGTCGCACGGGGGGTCGGCGGTGGCAGCTGTGGGTGCGGGCCACCACCAGCCTCGGGGGGGGGGGGGGGGGGGGGGGGGCCGGGGCCCCCCCCCCCCGCCGGGGGGGGGGGGGGGGCGGCGGGGGGCCGGGGGGGCCCGTACCCGGCGCCCTCGGTCGCTGGGGGGGGGGGGGGGGGCTGGTGGGGGGGGGGCCCACCACCAGCCTCGAGCGCTCGGTGCGGCTT
>NZ_JARWOP010000165.1 GCF_029868745.1 Nocardia wallacei
CCCGCACCGGGCCCCCCCCCCCCCCCCCCCCCCCTCGGCGCGCGGGGGCGGCCCCCTGGGTCCTCTAAATTAATCCCGGCCCCTCTTTTTGGGGGGGGGGGGTCCCCCCGGGCCCCCCCCCCCGCTTCCGCTATTCAAAGGAATAGCTCCCTTCTGTATGGAGCCATGGTTCGATGTGACAAAGTTTCTACCGACGAGTCAGGTAGTCTGTCCCGGACTGGCGGCATGCGATACAGTGACCGCACCCCAGTGTGCCGCGTCACATACCGCTGGTAATGCCGTGTCGTGACGTAGCCGCTCGGGCGCTCGTCCGAAGAATTCGTGGAGGTTGGCGTGGGCGTCGAGGTCAGGACCGAAGCTGTTACCAAATCATTCGGTTCACAGCGTATTTGGCAGGACGTCACGCTGACGCTGCCCCCGGGGGAAGTCAGTGCGCTGCTCGGCCCGTCCGGTACCGGTAAGTCCGTGTTCCTGAAGTCGCTGATCGGGCTGCTGCGCCCGGAGCGCGGCTCGATTTTCATCGACGGCACCGACATCACCACCTGCTCGAACAAGGAGCTCTACGAGATCCGCAAGTTGTTCGGCGTTCTGTTCCAGGACGGCGCGCTGTTCGGCTCGATGAATCTGTTCGACAACGTGGCCTTCCCGCTGCGCGAGCACACCAAGAAGAGTGAATCCGAGATCAAGAAGATCGTCATGGAGAAGCTCGAGCTGACAGGTCTGCTCGGCGCCGAGGGCAAGCTGCCCGGTGAGATCTCCGGTGGTATGCGCAAGCGTGCCGGCCTGGCCCGCGCGCTGGTGCTCGACCCGCAGATCATCCTCGTCGACGAGCCGGACTCGGGTCTGGATCCGGTTCGCACGACCTATCTTTCGCAGCTGCTGATCGACATCAACGCGCAGATCGACGCGACGATCCTGATCGTGACGCACAACATCAACCTGGCCCGCACCGTGCCCGACAACATCGGCATGCTGTTCCGTCGCCAACTGGTCATGTTCGGCCCCCGCGAGGTGTTGCTGACCTCGGAGGAGCCGGTGGTCAAGCAGTTCCTCAACGGCCGCATGGTCGGTCCGATCGGCATGTCGGAGGAGAAGGACGAGGCGCAGATGGCGCGCGAGCAGGCGCTCGCCGACGCCGGCCACTACGACAACGGCACCGACGAGATCGAGGGCATCATCCCGCAGATGAAGGCCACCCCCGGAATGCCGTTCCGACAGGCCGTGGAGCGCCGCCGGCACCGGGTCATGGAGATCATGCACACCCTGCCACACACGGCCCAGGTGGCGATCCAGGAGTCGCTGTCGGAGAACGGCGATACACAAGTGTTGCCCGCCTATACGGGTAACGCTCCGGAATATCAGGGCGGCGCGTACGACACCACCGTGCGTCACAACCCAACCAACGGGTAACATACGCAGCCGTGAATCAAACCCTGACGCGGCTGCGCACTCCGGTCGAGTCGGGTTTTGCCCAGGCTGGCAACATCTTTGCGCTGCTCATCAATGTCGCGCGCAAAACGTTCGCCAGACCCTTCCAATGGCGTGAGTTCGTCGAGCAGTCGTGGTTCATCGCGAGCGTCTCGATCCTCCCTGCGGCCTTGGTGGCAATCCCGTTCGGCGCCGTTGTGGCTTTGCAGACCGGTTCACTGATCAAGCAGCTGGGCGCCGAGGCATTCACCGGTGCTACCAGCGTGCTGGCGACCGTTCAACAGGCCGCTCCCGTCGTCACCGCGCTGATCATCGCCGGTGCCGCGGGGTCGGCCGTCGCCGCCGATCTGGGCTCGCGGACCATTCGCGAGGAGATCGACGCGATGGAGGTGCTGGGCATCGACCCGGTGCAGCGGCTGGTCGTGCCGCGCGTGCTCGGCATGATGTTGGTCGCGGTTCTGCTCAACGGCCTGGTGTCGGTGGTCGGTATCTGCGGCGGCTACGGGTTCAACGTGCTGCTGCAGGGCGGCACGCCGGGCGCGTATCTGGCCTCGTTCTCCGCGCTGGCCCAGCTGCCCGATCTGTGGATCGGCGAGATCAAGGCGATCATCTTCGGACTGATCGCGGGCGTCATCGCCGCGTACAAGGGGCTGCATCCCAAGGGGGGACCGAAAGGAGTGGGTGACGCGGTGAACCAATCCGTGGTGATCACCTTCCTGGTGCTCTTCTTCGTCAATCTGATTCTGACGTTGGTGTACCTGCAGGTCGTCCCGGCCAAGGGCTCCTGACCCATGGTGGTGGCACAGCGTTCCCCGATCTTCGCCAAGCAGATGCGCCGGATCGGACGGGTCCTGCGCGGACCGGTCGACGTGATCGATCGCGCCGGCGATCAGATGTCGTTCTACTCCAAGGCCATTGCGTGGATTCCGCGCACGGTCGTGCACTACCGCAAGGAGGTCATGCGGCTGCTGGCCGAGGTGACCTTCGGTTCCGGCGCGCTGGCGGTGATCGGCGGCACCATCGGCGTGGTCGTGATGATGTCGGCCTCGGTCGGCGTGGTCGTGGGCCTGCAGGGTTTCAAGGCCCTCGACGCGCTGGGCAGCGGCGTGCTGACCGGCTTCCTCACCGGCTACATCAACACCCGTGAGCTGGCTCCGCTCGTCGCGGCGCTGGCGTTGTCGGCGACGGTCGGCTGTGGTTTCACCGCGCAGCTCGGCGCCATGCGGATCTCCGAGGAGATCGACGCGCTCGAGGTGATGGCGGTGCCGGGCGTGCCGTTCCTGGTGACGACCCGCGTGATCGCGGGTTTCACGGCGGTGATCCCGCTCTACATCGTCGGCCTGCTGGGCACGTTCCTGGCCTCGCGGCAGATCAGCGTGTGGTTCAACGGGCAATCGACCGGGTCGTACGACCACTACTTCAGTTTGTTCCTGCCACCCGAGGACGTGTTGTATTCGTTCCTCAAGGTGCTGGTCTTCGCCTTCGTCATCATCCTGATCCACTGCTATTACGGTTTCACCGCGACCGGCGGTCCGGCCGGTGTCGGCGTGGCGGTGGGGCGCGCGGTGCGGGCGTCGATCGTGCTGATCAACATTCTCGATTTCTTCCTCAGCCTGGCTATCTGGGGGACGACTACGACGGTGCGGGTGGCCGGATGAACGGGGTGCAGTTCTGGCGCTCCACGGAGAAGATCCGGGTGCGCACGCTCGGTCTGCTGTTCTTCGTGGTGATGGCGCTGTTCCTGGCGACCACGATCGCGGCCTACAACAAGGTGTGGGTCAAGACGGTGAAGGTCGACCTGGTCACCGACACCGTGGGGAACGCGTTGACGCGCAACGCCGATGTGAAGGTGCGTGGCGTCAATGTGGGCGAGGTCCGATCGAGCCAGTCCGCCGGCGGCAAGGTCACGCTGCACCTGTCGCTGAGTCCGGACAAGGCGAAGAAGATCCCGTCCAACGTGACCGCGCGGCTGCTACCCAAGACGCTGTTCGGCGAGCGCTACGTGGAGCTGGTCTGGCCCGAGCAGCCCAGCGGAGAACCGCTGCGCGCGGGCATGACGCTGCAGCAGGATTCCAGCGGCAACGCCGTCGAGGTCAGCCAGCTGCTCGACTCGGTACTGCCACTGCTGCAATCCATTCCGCCGCAGTACCTCTCCTCCACACTGGGCGCGCTGTCGCAGGCGCTCGGCGGGCAGGGCGAGGAGCTGGGCCACACGATCGATCGGCTGGACACCATCTTCCGCGACCTGAACAGCGTGATGCCCGCCCTGCAGGACGACATCCGCCAGTTCGCCACCGTGGCCGACACCTACTCCGACGCGTTGCCGCAGTTGGTCGACGCCTTCGACAATCTGCGCACGCTCAACGCCACCATCGTGCAGAAGCGGTCCCAGCTCGACACGCTGTATTCGGTGCTGACGCCGGCCTCGGCGCAGACGGCCGGTTTCATTCTGGCCAACCACGACAACATCATCGATATCGCGGCCGACTCGCGCACCGCGCTGGAACTGCTGGGCACCTACTCGCCCACCTTCGCGTGCACGTTCAAGAACTTCGCACAGCTCAAGCCGCGCATCGACAACATCTTCGGCAAGGGCACGGACCTGCCGGGTTCGCGAGTGTCGATCATGCTGACCAACACCCGCGGCCGCTACCTGCCCAACCAGGACGAGCCGCGCTGGCTCGACGAGCGCCCGCCGGTGTGCTTCCCGGAGTACCCCGGCGGAGTGGACTCCGGCCAGTACCCGACCGGCTCGGCCAACGACGGTTCCTACCAGCCGCCCAGCCGCAACCCGGGTGACCCGAACATCGGACAGGTGCCGCCGGCCCAGTTCTCGGTGTTCGGCGGGCAAGCCGCTCCGACGCTGGCGGGCTCCCCGGCCGAGCAGCACACGCTGGGCGCGATCTATGGTGCGGCCAACGGCGTTTCGCCGGATCAGGTGCCGAGCTGGGTGACCAGGATCGGCGCGCCGGCCCTGCGCGGAAGCGAGGTGAGTGTGAAGTGAGCGGCAATTTACGTGGCCTCGGCGGGCCGCTGACGAAACTCGCCCTCTTCATCGTGGTGACGCTGCTCGCCACCGCGCTGCTGGGTGTCACCATCGCCAACTATTCCGGCGGCGGTCCGGAATTCAAGGCGCGGTTCACCGATGTGACGTCGCTGAATTCGGGCGACGAGGTGCGCATCGCGGGCGTGCGGGTCGGCAAGGTGACCAAGGTGTCGGTGGTCGGCCACAACCAGGCGGAAGTGAAATTCCAGCTGACCGACCGGGATTGGCTGCCCGCCTCCACCACGGCCACCATCCGCTACCGCAACCTGGTCGGCCAGCGCTATATCGCGCTGGAGCAGGGCACCGGTCAGCAGGGCCGAAAACTCAACGAGGGCGGCACGATTCCGCTGGATCGCACCAGACCGGCGCTGAATCTGACCACCTTGTTCAACGGTTTCCGTCCGCTGTTCCAGACGCTGTCGGCCGATGACGTGAACAAGCTGTCCTACGAGATCATCCAGGTGTTCCAGGGTGAGTCGGGCACCATCACCGAGCTGGTGTCGAATACGGCGAGCCTGACCAACAAGATCGCCGACAAGGACGCGGTGATCGGTGAGATCGTGAAGAACCTCAATGCCGTGCTGGATTCGATCAATTCGCGGGACGGCCAGCTCAACGATCTGATCGTCAATACCGAGGCGCTGGTCAGCGGGCTGAACGCCGAGCGGGGCACGATCGGGTCGGCGGTGCAGTCGCTGGGCAACCTGGCCTCGGCCACGGCCGATCTGCTGGTGCCCACCCGCCCGACCCTGCAGGGTTCGATCGCCGGGCTGAACCAGCTCACCGGCACCCTGAACGATCGGTCCGACGAGGTGAACGAGGGTCTGACGAATCTGCCGATCAAGATGGAGAGGCTGGGCCGCGCCGCGAGTTACGGCTCCTGGTTCCAGTTCTATCTGTGCGGCATCGATATCGTCGCCGGGCCGGGGACCAGGGACGCGCCGCAGCTCAACCTGCCGGCCGCGATCACCGATCTGCCGACGGTGAACCAGCCGCTCTACACCAACCCGGCCCCGCGTTGTCATGGGAAGGGTGGCCGCTGATGGACGACCGGCAACTGACCGGTAAGCGCAGCCCCGCCTTCATGGGCGGGCTGGGCCTGTTCCTGGTACTGCTGATCACGGTGTCGGTGTTCTTCCTGGACCGGCTGCCGATCCTCGGCGCGGGTACCAAGTACACCGCGGAGTTCTCCGAGGCGGCCGGGCTCAAGAAGGGCAACGAGGTCCGCATCGCCGGCGTGAAGGTCGGCTCGGTCGCGGACGTGCGCCTGGACGGCGACAAGGTGCTGGTGGACTTCCGCACCAAGGACGCCTGGGTCGGCGACGACACCACGGCGTCGATCCAGATCAAGACGGTGCTCGGCCAGAAGTACCTGGCGCTGGACCCGAAGGGATCGCATGTCGCCGATCCGGGCGAGCCGATTCCGTTGTCGCGCACGGTCTCTCCGTACGACGTGACCGAGGCGTTCCAGGAGGTCGCGAAGGATCTCGAGCAGACCGACACGGGCCAGCTGGCCGCCAGCATGCGGGTGCTGTCGGACGCGTTCTCGGGCACCGCCCCGGAGATCCGCGGCACCATCGACGGCATCGGCCGGTTGTCGGAGACGCTGGCCAAGCGCGACGAGCAGCTCAAGCAGTTGTTCGCGGCTACCAACAAGACCACCAAGGTGCTCGCGGACCGCAACGCCGAATTCGAGCGGCTGCTCGCCAACGGCGGTGAACTGCTCGCCGAGCTGAACGTGCGCCAGCAGGCCATCTCGCAGTTGCTGACCGGCGCCAGGACGGTGGCCGCCGAGCTGACGGCCCTGGTGCACGACAACGAGGAGCAGATCGGCCCGGCGCTGACCAACCTGAAGTCGGCCATCGACATGCTCAACGACAACCAGCAGAACATCTCCAAGACGCTGACCCTGGCCGCGCCGTTCTATGGGTTGTACGCCAACGTGCTCGGCACCGGTCGCTGGTTCGACGCCGTGATCGTCAACCTGACCCCGCCGGCGCTGCCGGAGATCCCGGGCGATCGTCCGCCGATCCGGAATCTGGGAGGCTACTGATGACGGCGTCTCGTTCGGCGGGCACCCGCCGGGATCCGCTGACCGCGTTCCGGGAGGCCGGCCGCGGCACCAAGATGCTGGTCGCCGGGGGACTGGTCGTCGTGGTCGTCCTCGCCGGTGTGCTGTGGTGGCTGTTCGACAACTACAACACCACCAAGATCACCGCGTACTTCGACAAGTCGATCGGCATCTACGAGGGCTCGGACGTCCGCATCCTCGGCGTGCCGGTGGGCAAGGTGGATTCGGTCGAGCCCGCGGGCGAGCAGGTGAAGGTCACCATGCAGGTCGACCGGGACTACGACATCCCGGCCGACGCCAAGGCCGCTCAGATCACGCCGTCGGTGGTGTCGGACCGCTACATCCAGCTCACCCCCGTCTACAAGGGCGGGCCGAAGATGCCGCGCACCGCGACGATTCCGAAGGAGCGCACCGCGACTCCGGTGGAGGTCGACCGGCTGTACAAGTCGATCGCGCAACTGTCCGACGCGCTGGGGCCCAACGGCGCCAACAAGGACGGCGCGCTCAACGAGCTGGCGCGCACCTCGGCGGCGAATCTCGCCGGTAACGGTGAGGCGCTGGGCAACAGCCTGGCGCAGCTCTCGCACGCGGCGCGCTACCTGTCCGACGCGCGGGGCGACATCTTCGACACCGTCAAGAATCTGCAGATCTTCGTGCGCACGCTCGCCGAGAACGACCAGCAGGTGCGGCAGTTCAATACGCAGCTGGCGGATCTGGCCGGTTTCCTCGCCGACGAGCGGCAGAACCTCGGCCAAGCTCTGCACCTGCTGTCGGTGGGTCTCGGCGACGTGGCCCGGTTCATCGATGACAACCGAGGCCTGATCGCGGAGAACGCCGAGGCGCTGACGAAGCTGACGCAGACCCTGTCCGATCAGCGCCAGGACGTCGCCGCCCTGCTGCCGGTGCTGCCGCTGGCGCTGAGCAACCTGATCAACGTGCACAACGGCGAGTCCGGCACGCTGGACATGCGCGCCAACTTCACCGATTTGGAGAACCCGTTCGGCGCGGTGTGCAAGATGCTCGATCTCGGCCAATTGCGGCCTGGTGACCCGAAATTCGACGCGATCAGCCGGCAGCTGCGCCCGATCCTGGACCAGTGCAAGACGATCACCGATCAGGTGAAGGCGGGCGTGTCCACTCCGTCGCTGATCCTGCCGTTCGGCATCCTCAGCGGCGAGAACCAGCAGCGCGCCCCGGTCCCCGGCACGGTGCCGGGTACGCCGTCGGATCAGCTGCCGCCGTCTCAGCAGGAAGGTGGGACGCGATGATCGACGCCTTCGGCCTCCCCGTCATCCCGGCACGCTTTTTGGCGGGGTCCAGCGATAGATTACGGGCAAAAGCGCGCCGGGATGGCGGATCAGCGGTGGCCGGCCCCCGAAGCCGCAGCCCCGCAAGGGGGTTAGCGGGGGGGGGCCTAGTGGGCTTGTGCGCGGCG
>NZ_JARWOP010000166.1 GCF_029868745.1 Nocardia wallacei
GAGTAGGTCAGACCGCTCACGTCGCGCTGGTCGATTCCCTTGGCGCGCAAGGCCGCCGGGGCGCCGTTGACCGGTTCCTCGACCGGGGCGGGGGCGGCGGCGCCGACCGGGGAGCGCAGGCCGGGGGCTACGGCGGAGCCCTGCGGCTGGGGCTGCTGGACCTCTACCTGGAGGTTGAACAGGAAGCCGACCGACTCCTCCTTCAGGCCCTCCAGCATGGCGGCGAACATGTCGAAGCCCTCGCGCTGGTATTCGACCAGCGGGTCGCGCTGGGCCATGGCGCGCAGGCCGATGCCCTCCTTGAGGTAGTCCATCTCGTAGAGGTGCTCGCGCCACTTGCGGTCCAGCACCGACAGCAGCACCTGGCGTTCCAGGTTGCGCATACTGCCCGGACCGGCCAGGTCGTCGATCTCCTTCTCGCGGCGCTGGTAGGCGTTGTGGGCGTCGTCGAGGAGGGCGTCGAGCAGTTCCTCGCGGGTCAGCTCACCGATCTCGCCGTCGGAGTTCTCGCCGGTCAGGTCCCGGTAGTCGAGGCCGACCGGGTAGAGCGTCTTCAGTGCCGTCCACAGCTTTTCGAGGTCCCAGTCCTCGACGTAGCCGTCGGCGGTGGCGCCGTTGACGTAGGCCGTGATCACGTCGGTGATCATGTTCTCGACCTGGCCCTCCATGTCCTCACCGGACAGGATGCGCTGGCGCTCGGCGTAGATGACCGTGCGCTGTTGGTTCATCACCTCGTCGTACTTCAGGACGTTCTTGCGGATCTCGAAGTTCTGCTGCTCGACCTGGGTCTGCGCGCTCTTGATGGCCCGCGAGACCATCTTCGCCTCGATCGGCACGTCGTCGGGCAGGTTGAGCCGGGTCATGATCGACTCCAGCGCCGCGCCGTTGAAGCGCCGCATCAGCTCGTCGCCCAGCGACAGGTAGAAGCGGGATTCGCCCGGGTCGCCCTGGCGGCCGGAGCGGCCGCGCAGCTGGTTGTCGATGCGCCGCGACTCGTGCCGCTCGGTGCCCAGCACGTACAGGCCGCCGGCCTCGCGCACCGTCTCGGCGTCCTCCTCGACCTGCTGCTTCACCTGTTCCAAGGTGGGCAGCCAGTGCCGCTCGTACTCCTCCGGCGTCTCGACCGGGTCCAGGCCCTGGCGGCGCAGCAACGTGTCGGCGATGATGTCGGGGTTGCCGCCCAGCACGATGTCGGTACCGCGGCCGGCCATGTTGGTCGCCACGGTGACCGCGCCGGGGCGGCCCGCCTCGGCGATGATCTGGGCTTCCTGCTCGTGGAACTTGGCGTTGAGCACGTTGTGCGGAATGCCGCGCTTGGTGAGCAGCTTCGACAGATACTCCGAGCGCTCCACCGAGGTGGTGCCGATCAGCACCGGCTGGTTCTTCTCGTGCCGCTCGACGATGTCGTCGGCGACGGCGGCGAACTTCGATTCCTCGGTCTTGTAGATCAGGTCCGACTCGTCGGCGCGGATCATCGGCTTGTTGGTCGGGATCGGCACCACGCCGAGGTTGTAGATCGAATGCAGCTCGGCCGCTTCGGTTTCGGCGGTACCGGTCATACCGGACAGCTTGTCGTAGAGGCGGAAGTAGTTCTGCAGCGTGATGGTGGCCAGCGTCTGGTTCTCGGGCTGGATCTCCACCTTCTCCTTGGCCTCGATGGCCTGGTGCATGCCCTCGTTGTAGCGGCGGCCCACCAGGATGCGGCCGGTGAACTCGTCGACGATGATCACTTCGCCGTTGCGGACGATGTAGTCCTTGTCGCGGACGTACAGCTCCTTGGCCTTGATGGCGTTGTTCAGGTAGCTGACCAGCGGCGAGTTGGCGGCCTCGTACAGGTTGTCGATGCCCAGCTGGTCCTCGACGAACTCCACGCCCTGCTCGTGCACGCCGATGGTGCGCTTCTTGATGTCGACCTCGTAGTGCACGTCCTTCTTCAGCAGCGGCGCGATGCGCGCGAATTCGGCGTACCACTTCGAGGAGGCGTCGGCGGGACCGGAGATGATCAGCGGGGTGCGGGCCTCGTCGATCAGGATCGAGTCGACCTCGTCGACCACGGCGAAGTTGTGCCCGCGCTGGACCAGATCGTCCAGCGAGTGGGTCATGTTGTCGCGCAGGTAGTCGAAGCCGAACTCGTTGTTGGTGCCGTAGGTGATGTCGGCGTTGTACGAGGCGCGCCGCTCGGCCGGGGTCATGCCGGACAGGATCGAACCGACCTCGAGGCCGAGGAACCGGTGCACGCGGCCCATCCACTCCGAGTCGCGTTTGGCCAGATAGTCGTTGGTGGTGACGATGTGCACGCCGTCGCCGCTCAGGGCGTTGAGGTAGGCGGGCAGCACCGAGGTCAGAGTCTTGCCCTCACCGGTCTTCATCTCGGCGATGTTGCCGATGTGCAGCGCGGCGCCGCCCATCACCTGCACCTTGTAGTGCTTCTGGTTCAGCACGCGCCAGGACGCCTCGCGGGCGACGGCGAACGCCTCCAGCAGCATCTCGTCCAGGGATTCGCCGTCGGCGTAGCGCTGCCGGAACTCGTCGGTCTTGCCCCGCAGCTCCGCGTCGGTGAGGTCGGCGTACTCGTCCTCCAGGGCGAGCACTTCGTCGGCCAGCCGCGCGAGCCGCTTGACGACGCGGCCCTCACCAATCCGTAGCAACCTCGTCAGTGTCAGCGCAGGCACGGGTCTCGTCAGTCCTCTGGTCGGTGTCGTGGTTTGCGGCGCTTCATCCCCAGGGCCCCGCGGGCGGGGTCCGGTTACGCGGATGCCGCGGCAACGCCCATGGTAATGCGGCTTCCATGGTAGGCGCCGCGTTCACCTGAGCCGCAGTGCGGCCAACCGCCACTCACCGCGGCGCGCGACGATGCGTGCCGCGACGGCGAAGCGCCGGTTGCCGCGATCGTAACCGCCGCAGACCTCGGCGGCGCCGGGCGCCACGGTCGTCGTCCGCACCGATGCCAGCACCGCCGGGCCCAGCCGCCGCTCGGCGGCGCCGGTGCGGGCGAGGGTCTCGACCGCCGCGAGCACCGTCGGCTCGGCGACCGGCCCGAGCTGGGCGACCGGCCGCCGGCCGTCCACCACCTCCAGCACCAGGCGCAGCGATCGTTCGGCGAATCGCTTTGTCGCGGAATCTGTTTCGCCCTGGGAAGCGTACGATGTAGAGCGTCCGTCGTGCGGCGAGCGGCGCGGCGCCCCGCCCCGGGCCGCCGCCCCCCCGGCACCCGCCGGACCCCCATGGGACGGGCCCGGGGGACCGCGCCCCCGCGCCCCCGGCCCCCACGGGGCC